>JBDRRK010000017.1:0-13015 GCA_043825775.1 archaeon | reverse complement strand
TCTTATATTTAATTTATTCAAAAATATTTTGTAAAAAAAGACTTAGATCTGGTTCAAAATCTCCTATAACCAAAAATTGAATTTTACAAGGAAGAAGTAAGGTTTAAATATTTAGTTCTTCAATAATATAGTTCTTTAGTTTATATTTTATATTCTTATTTAATTTGTAATTTACCATAACTCCTACAATTTTATTATTAGAATTTTTTTCAAAAACATTAATTATTTCATGTAAGTTTTTTGCATCTGTAATTAAAAGTATTTTTTCTTTAGTTAATTTAATATCTTCCTCAAAAAAAGTACTAAGCTTATAAGGAGTAAAACTTATTCCATAAATTCTTGATCCAAAAATTGGGCTATTGTTATATCTAATACCACATATTTCTCCAACTCTATGTACTAAAGAAATCCAATCTGTTATAACCACAATTCTTGTTATATAGACTTCTTCTTCTTCTAATAATTTTGAAATTTTATAGTATTTATTATAAATTGAGTTCTTAATCTTAATATCCTGAGTTGCTGCCCAGATAGTAAGACCTGTAGTAATGACAAAAAGTAATCCTACCCAAGCTGGAGCCATCCAATAGATATTGTTAGTTATACTAATTTTAGGCATTACTTTATCATAAAACAAAATAATTAATGAAACCAATAATGAAATAAAACATAATAACAAACCTATATCTAAAATCTTTTTCCCCCAATTTAGTATATTAAATAATAAAACAGCAATTGCCTCTAAACCAAAAGGAATAATTATTAACCAAAAAATAACTTTTATTGCGATTAGATTGGGCTCATTATTTGTTACATAGGTTAGTAATGCCAAGGATAAACCTAATATTATTGAACAAATTGTTAAGATATGATATGATTCAAAATCCATCTTTTCTATCTCTTTATTATTAGTCATTCCATAAATAAATCTTATAAAGTTTATAAAATTTATCTACATCCTTCAACAAATCTTCTTTCAACACTTACCCCTACTCTATCTGGAGCGTAGCGACAGGTAACAACAATACTCAAGGCATAAAAAGGACTCAAAGCCTTTCTCCCTACCAAAAACATATAAATCCTTATTATTAAACAAAACTAATGAAACTAACTGAAAAACAAGGTAAACAAATATTCCAAGAATACGATATAAGAATACCTGAACAAGATATAGAAAAAATTAGTGGTCCTGTAGTTACTGCAAAAGCCCAAGTACATACTGGAGGGAGAGGTAAGGCTGGTGGAATTATAACAATAAGAAAAGAAGATATAGAAGAAGGAAAGAAAAAATTACTTGTTTTAACAATAAATGGAGAAAAAGTAGAAGAAGTTCTGATTGAAGAAACATTAGACACAGAATTAGAACAGTATCTAGCTGTAACTATAGATAGAAATGAAAAGGATTACATGTGTATTTGGAGTGAAGATGGTGGTATAGATATTGAGGATGTTTCAAAAGAGAAGATAGTTAAAGGTTCTTATGAACAAATAGAAAGTAAACTTTGTCAAGGTAAAAAAAACATCTTCCAAAAGATGTTAAAATTGGCAAAAGAGAAAGATGCTACTCTAGTTGAAATTAATCCGTTAATACTTTCCAATCATAAACTATACGCAGCTGATTCAAAGATAATTATTGATGATAATGCTTATTTTAGACAAGGGTTTCAGAAAGAAACTACGAATTATGTGGAACTAGATGGTAATATTGGTGTTATAGGGAATGGTGCTGGTTTGGTTATGGCTACTTTGGATACTCTTGCTTATTTTGGTGGAAAACCGGCTAATTTCTTGGATGTTGGTGGTGGTTCTAGTACTGAAGTTGTAGAAAAAGCAATTGATAGAGTATTAGAGAATAAAAATGTGGAAAAATTGTTTATTAATATTTTTGCTGGTATTTCTCGTTGTGATGAAGTAGCTAGGGCAATTGTGAATAAAGATGTAAAGGTTCCAATGGTTGTTAGAATGGTTGGTACAAATGTTGAAGAGGGTAGAATTATCTTAGAGAAAGGTGGGATAAAGGCTTTTGATAGTATGGAAGAGTGTGCTAGAGAAATAAGTAAATAGAATTATTCAACTACATTTACATCTACTTCAATTCCATTAATTATTGCTTTTTTTCTTATGATTTTCATATTTATTTTTATGCTCCCTTTCTATTTAAATTTTTGGATTTGATTAAATCTTCAGGTTTATATACTTCAGAATAGTATTTTTCTTTATCTTTGTGTTGGGAAAATCCCTTTCTTATTTTTTTATCATGAGTACAAACTGGAATTGATAAAATTTCTGCAATTTTTAGATGTAAGGCATCTTTAAAATCAATGTTTCTTTTGCTTATGTCATCCAAAAAGGCATCAGATAAGTTCATAATATGATGTAATCCAGCTATTTCCGTTATGGTGTAGTCTTGTATAATTGTATAATATAAGCTTCTTGCTTCTTTGCTTGTTTTGTGTTGTTCTCTTCTTAACCTTTGCACTATTTCCATTCTTGTTAGTACAGAAGTAACCAAACAATATCCTTCTTTTTTTAATTTATTTAGTGTTCCTTGTGTTTTTATCTTAATCTTCCATTCAGGTTTCTGTATGTAATTCAAAACCTCTCCATATAATATATTAGCATTTAGATATAAGGCATTTTTAACTCTAAGTTTTTTTGATTTTGACATATATCTATAATTGTAATCCATTTTAATAAAGATTCACAAAGAATTTCCGGAAATATCACAAGGGGCGTAACAACAGGTACCAATTGCATACAAAGTACTCAAAGGTTATTCTCCCTACCAAAAAAGGAATATTTATATATATTCAACATATGTAATAAAGTATGAAAAGAGTGTTGATTCTAGCCTTAGTGTTAATATTAATAGTACCTTCTGTTATGGCACAAGAGGAATATTCTGGAGTTGATAGGTTTACAGATAGTGTTGATTTGTTTTTTACAGGAGAGGAAAACAAGGTTAATGTTGCTTTAGAGATTAGGGAAAAGGAAGTTAATTCTGCAATTGTAAATACTCAAAATGGAAATGAGGAAGATGCTATTAAAAATCTTGAAAGAGCACAAGTTAAATTAGAACTAGTTCAAGAAAAGGTTTCATTAGAAAATGCAGATGATGTCAAAACAAGTGTTGAGGATGTTAAAGAAACTATTGTAAATGAAGGACTAGAAGAAGAGTTTGCTAATTATATATATCAAGAGGAAAAAACACAGCTTACTGCTGAACTTACATTGAAAACATATGAATATTGTAAATCATTAGCTGAAGAGGATTTTAATGCAATGTTAAATGAAGAACTTTGTAATCCAGAAACAGCTTCAAAGGGATTGGAAAAGGAACTTCAAGAATTAAGGCAGATACAAGAAGATGCATTTTATGAACTTATGTTGGAAATAAGAAGTTGTATTGATGACCCTGGAACTTGTAATTGTGAACAGAGTCAGGATAGTACACAAAAGGCAAAGTGTGAGAAGATGGTTGCACTTGCATTAAAATGTGAGTATACTGAGGATGAAGGTGCTTGTAGTGAATTGAAAGCAATGGAACCTGTTGCAGGAGATAATTTTGCAGAGAGTTTTGTTCCTGGTTTTTTAATGGATATGTTTAGGCAAAGGGAATCAATGGTTGATTATGATATAGAGCATTCAGCTGGAGTTCCTCCTGAGTGTTGGAATGAAAATGACAAACCTGAATGTGAACAGTATGATTATTTGAAAGAGGGAAAGGGAAGAGAGGATAAAGATGAGAGTGTACCAACAATATATGAATCAATTCCACAATGTTTTAATGAGAATAATGTTTTTCTAGAAGAAGAGTGTGGAGAGATTACTATTGTATGGAAAAATGGATTAATAAATTACATAATCGGAAAAGAACTTGAAAATATTATTGATAATTTTGAAAATGCTTCTGAAAATACAATTGATATAGATGGAATGGAAGGGAGGACAATGAGTGAAGATATTGTTGTGGAAATTGATGGTATTAAAAATCAGATAGCAGAAAGAACTTTTGCTCCTGGTACTGAAGGTTTTGGTGAGGCTGGAAAGGATATTAAAACTGTTGTTATAGAAGAAGGGGATAGTAATGGTGATGATGGATTAAAAACTGAAGTTGTGACTGGTGGAAGTAATGGTGATGATGGATTAAAAACTGAAGTTGTAACTGGTAGTGGGGGAGGAAATAATTTTGTTGAAACTGGTGATGGAGATGGAAGTAATAATTTTGTTGAAAGTGATGGTGGGAGTAATACAATTGATTCTGGTAATACTATAGATGAAGGAAGTAATACCATAGATGAAGGAAGTATGGATGTTTCTGATAATATTGTTGACAGTGGTTCTAGTGGTAGTAATGATGTTGGTGGAGTTGATGAAGGTCCAGGAGAGCCTGGAGTAGTTGACGAAGCTTAAAAATTCTGAAAATATTCCGGGAATTTCTAGAAAATCTTTATATTAAAAGATAACCTTATCAATAATAGGAAGGTTTATATATCTTACTTATCTTACAAGTAAGATGATAGTTGAAATGAGAACAGCAAAAATAACTGAAAAAGGACAGATAGCAATTCCAAAGGAAATGAGAAATAAAAGATTCAAAACAGGAACAAAGGTTGTTATTATTGCCTTTGAAGATCATATAGAATTAAGACCAATAAAGGATGTTAGTAAAAGTATGCTTACAGCCCTTGCTAGTGAAAAAAGCCTTTCTAAAGACTGGAACAGCAAAGGGGATAAAAAAGCATGGAAGAATTTGTAAAAGGAGACGTTGTAGTAATACCATTTCCATTCTCTGATTTAAGTAATTCAAAGAAAAGACCTGCTTTTGTTGCAGCAAACCTAAAAGGAGATGATATTATTCTCTGCTAGATAACAAGTGCAACAAGAAGAGATGAATATTCAATTGTTCTTGAGAATAATGATTTTAAGGAAGGATGCCTACATTTAACAAGTTTAATTCGAACAAACAGAATTTTCACTGCTGATAAACATATTATTTTATACAAAGTTGGTTCTATTAGTAAAAACAAAACTAAAGAAGTGGAAAAGAGTCTAATAAAATTATTCTTACAAGGAGCGTAACAACTATACCCCTAGCATAAATAGGACTCAAAGACTTACTCCCTACTAAACCTTTATAAATAAAATGTTAATTTTCTTTATATATGAGTCTAGGACTGTATGAAACAACAATTGTAAACATCAGAAGAGATGTAATAAGAGCCTTTACTGAAGGTATTGATATTGAAACTTTAGGAATATTTGTAGAATATGAAGGTAGTTTTCATGGAACTGATCATTGTTATATTTGTGGAAAACAGGGTATTGGGTATTATTTGGAAGGGGATGATTTTTGTGTTCATTTTGAGTGTTGTGATATTCCTTATCCTAAACATAATAAAGGTGAAAGTTGATGATAAAAATGATTAAAATAAGAGATTGTAGTGAAATTGAAAGAATTATTGATTTGGTTTCTTGGATTGAAGATTCTCCTTATGAATGTTATATGTCTTGGGATGAGTTTGCAATATACCATTTGGAGTATAGAAAAACTCCAGGTTTGAAAATAAAGCCAGTTGGTTGTTATTTGTGCAGGTTACCCATAAAAGAAAATTATACTGTTTTAGTAAAAGAAGATGATTTGGGAGAAGTTGGACTTAATCTCCATAATCTTTGTTGTGGTTCAAAAAGAGGTATGAATTAATGGTAAGACTTATTATTGGGAAAGAGTATTTGAGTTTAAGTTGTAGAATTCCAATGATTGCAAAATTAATGTATGATAATAATCTAGCAAGGGTTAAAGATGAAGAGGAAATTATTTATGTCTTAAGGGTTAGAGATAAGTTTTATCCGGAAAGATTGTCTTGTTATGTTTGTTTAAGAGAGATTTTTGAAACAGCTATAACACTTGAACAAAGATCTGAAGAGGAAACTTTTAATATGCATCAGAGTTGTTGTGGTATTAAAGTAAGAGAAAGAAGGATTTTGAGATTAGCATGAAAATAAAACAAATTCCAGAGGATTTTAGAGTAGAAGAAAAGTATAAAGTTAAGTTTGGTGGACAGAGATATGCTATTTTTATTCTTGAGAAAAGGAAATGGACCACTACAAAAGCTATTGAAATGATTTCTAAGAAGATGAGAGTTTCTATTAATAGATTTAATGTTGCTGGGCAGAAAGATAGGCAAGGAATTACAAGGCAGTGTGTTTCATGTATGGATGTGGGTAAAGGAGATGTTGAGTATGTTCGTTTGAAAGATATGAAATTGGAGTTTCAAGGTTATTCTGATTTTCCAATTCAATTAGGTGGCTTGGAAGGGAATAAGTTTATAATAACTATTAGAGAGATTAAAGAAAGTTTGGAGAAAGTGGATTATGTTCCAAATTATTTTGATAATCAAAGATTTGGTGATTTTCGTCCTGTTTTGCATTTAGTTGGTAAAGAGATTTTACTTGGTAATTATGAGAGGGCTGTTAAATTATTTTTATTGTATCCATTTGAGAAAGAGACTAGGGATTATAAGGAAGCTAGGGAAGAGATGGAAAAAAATTTTGGGGATTGGTTTACTATGGATTTACCAAAAAGTTTTGTGAATGAGAAAAAGATTGTTGATTATTTGGAGAAAAATCCAGAAGATTATAAAGGTGCGTTGAAAAACTTACCAAGAAATTTATTTTCAATGACTACACAGGCTTATCAGAGTTATTTGTTTAATGTTTCTTTGTCTAGATATTTAGAAAGGTTTGATTGTAGAAAAGTAAAGTACTGTTTAGGGGAATTAAACTTTTGTAAGGAACATCTGGATATGAAATGGCCTTTGATTGGTTATGAGAGTCAATTAGATGGTGAAGTGAAAGAAATATATGAGAAATTAATGAAAGAGGAAGGGATTACTTATGAAACTTTTAATTGTGAAATACCAAAATTGGCTTCTAAGGGAATTGAAAGAGATATGTTTGTTAAAGTTCAAGATTTGAAGTTAGGAAAATTAAAAAACAATGAGTTAGGTAAAGATAAGAAGCAAGAGGTTTCATTCTTTTTAGGAAAAGGATCTTATGCTACAATGGTTTTGAAGGGAATGGAAAATGATTGAAGGTAATGTTATTGTTCAAGGTTTAGGAAAGCAAGGTTTATTTCATTTAGATAGAATGTTAGAGTATGGAACAAAAGTAGTTGCTGGAGTTAATCCAAATCAAAAAGAGTGTAAAGTTCCTGTTTACAAAACTGTTAAAGAGTCTTTGAAGCATGAACCTAAATGGAGTGTTATCTTTGTTCCTGCAAAGTTTGCTAAAGATGCTTGTTTAGAAGCTTTGGAAAATAATCTTAATTTGTGTATTATTACTGAAGGAATTCCTGTTAATGATGTTATTGAAATAATGAAACATAAAGGAGATAATATTATTATAGGACCGAATTGTCCTGGTGCTTGTTTGGTTGGTAAACAAAAGTTGGGGATAATGCCAAATCATTTGTTCAAGGAAGGGAATGTTGGTATTGTTTCTAGATCTGGTACTTTGACTTATGAGATTGTTGATATTCTTACAAGAAATAATATTGGACAAAGTGCTGTATTTGGAATTGGAGGAGATATGATTATTGGTTCTGATTTTATTGATGTTCTAAAATATTTTGAAGAAGATGAGAAGACTTCCCATATAGTTTTACTTGGTGAAATTGGAGGGGATGCAGAGGAAAGGGCTGCTGAATATATAAAAAATAATATTTCTAAACCAGTTATTGCTTACATTGCTGGTAAAGAAGCTCCGAAAGGTAAGACAATGGGTCATGCTGGTGCTGTGATTTATGGCAATAAAGGTACTGCTGCTTCTAAGGTTCAAGCATTGCAAGATAATGGCGTCAAGGTTGTTCAGCTCCCTAGTGAGATAGTTAAGGAACTACAATAAGTTTTATAAATATATAAAGTATAATAAAATTATGAAGGAATTAATAAAAACATTAAAAAAACAGTATGATGAAATATTAACAATCTTTGAAGCCTTAGAAGATTTTTGTAGGGGTAAAGCTCAAAAAGATTGGGTTGCTGAAAAGGGAAATATTATTTATTATTTAAAAAAATTCAAAAAATCTATTCAAGAACATGTAAAACTTGAAACAGATCAGCTTTATCCTTCCCTATTAAACTCAAAAGACAAAGCTCTAAAGAAAAAAGGAGAAAAATACTTTGATGAAATGAACAGGATTTCAGAAAATATGGTGCAATTCTTTGATAAATATAATGATTTGAAACAAGGAGAATTGTCTTCAAATATTGATTTTAAGTTGGATCTTACAACAATAATAAAAAATTTCAAAAAAAGAATAGATGTTGAAGAAATAAAATTATTTCCACTTTATGAACAATTAAAGTAAAATTTATAAACTAGTTTGATATGATAATTCTTATGAAGAGAGGTTTGATACTAGTTTTAATGGTTATGTTGTTAGTAATTAGTTCTTGTGTTACTATTGAAGCTCCTGTTGAGGTTGTTGAAGTTCCTACTGTTGAAGAACCGGTTGTAGAAGAAGTTGAAGAAGCACCAGCTGAAGTTGTTGAAGAACCTGAAGAAGTACCTATTGATGTGGAGCCTTTACCAGAAGGTCAATACCTTTTCAATTATGGAGAGCCAAGAACTATTGAAGGTATGGATATTGCTATTACTTATATGGATTCAACTGCATTTGTAAAATTTACTATTGATGGAGTTGAATATGTTTTAAAAGAAACAAAGGCTAGGCAAGTCTATAACAATTATTATTTTAGTCTATGGAGCTATGATTATAAGGGTTCAAAAAGTTCTGATACTGAGATTATATTGGAAATTGTTCCTTTTGAATTAGGAGAAAATCAATACTTGATTGAAAAAGGAGTATGGGCTAACATTGGAATTAATGATATTAAATTAGAAGAGAGTAATTCAAATGATTATATTAAGGTTAGTTTATGTGAAGCTGGTTCAAAACTTTATTGTAGTAGCCAAACAGAAATTGCAGAAGGAAAAAGTAAAGAGATAAGAGAACAGCTAGTTAAGAATGTTAATGGTTTCTATAGGGTTAGTCAGTACGCAATTGTTGAAGTTACAGACATAGAGTAAAATATATAAAGGATTATAGTTCTTATAATAGTGAGGTGATAATATATGGCTTTTGATATGTTAGCTTTACCAATCGGATTATTAATTGTATTATCTCTTTGGGAGCTAGTATGGAAAGGTATTGCACTTTGGAAGTGTGGTAGACATAATCAACTAACTTGGTTTATTCTTATCCTGATTCTTAATACTGTTGGAATCTTACCTATTGTATACTTGTTGTTCTTTCAAAAAAAGGACAAGAGAGTATTGAGTGGAATAAAGGTAAATAAAAAGAGTACTAAAAGAAAGGCTAAGAAAAGAACAGTTAAAAAGAAAACAAAGAAGAAGAAATAATTCTTTTTTTATTTTTATAATAAATAGAAACCAGACATTTCTCTTTCTTGTATTGTTCTGTAACCTAAATCCCTACCTAAGGACTCTCCAGAAGGACCCCTTACTTGATATACTTCAAGTTCTACTCTTGCTGGAGTAAAAGATACTACTCTTCCTTCTATTGTTGATTGGTCTTCTAGTTCTACTATGCAATCCATATTATTCCTTGGATTTGCTGCTAAAATCTTTGATTTTGTCATTGTAGACTTTCGGAATAAATAACTATATATAAAGCTTATGGTAAGACTTATATATTAGAGAATATAGGTCAATGGCGTCCGGGCGTGGCATTTATTAATAAATTGAGGCATTTCAGCTGTATGATAGAATTTAAGCAAAAAAAGGATACAGAAAAGGAGATTTATGAGTTACTACACCCAATTGTAAAGAACTGGTTTAAGTCTAAATTTAAGAATTTCGCTGAAGCTCAAAGGTTTTCTGTTTTGGATATTCATGCTAGGAATAATATTTTAGTTTCAAGTCCAACAGGAAGCGGTAAAACGCTCACTTCTTTTCTTTCAATATTAAATGAGTTAGTAGATTCATCAGAAAAGGGAATCTTAGAGAATAAAGTTTATGCTGTTTATGTTTCTCCTCTTAAGGCACTTAATTCTGATATTTTCCAGAATTTAATAATGCCTTTGCATGAGATGGAGGAGATGGCTGGAAAAGATTTGGGGATTAGGATTGCAGTTAGGACTGGAGATAGTACTGCTAAAGAGAAAGCAAGTATGTTAAAAAATCCTCCACATATCTTAGTTACAACTCCTGAGTCTTTAGCGATAATTCTTTCTTCACAAAAATTTGTTGAAAGTTTTAAAAATGTAGATTGGTGTATTGTTGATGAGATACATTCTTTGGTTGAAAATAAAAGAGGAGTTCATTTATCATTGTCAATAGAGAGATTACAAAGATTTTCAGATGGAATGTGTAGAATTGGTTTAAGTGCTACTGTTGCCCCATTAGATAAGGTTGCAAAGTTCCTTGTTGGTGAGAATAGAAAATGTAAGGTTGTTGATGTTCAATTTCTTAAAAAAATGGATTTACAAGTAATGAGTCCAGTTGATGATTTGATTAATACTACTTTTGAGAATGTTAATAATAAAATGTATGACTTAATTGATAAATTAATTCAAGAACATAAGACTACCTTGATTTTTACAAATACTAGGGCTGCTACTGAGAGAGTTGTTCATCATTTAAAAGAAAAGTTTCCAGAGAATTATTATGCAGTAGAGGAGGATAAGAAAACTGCTTTGATTGGTGCTCATCATTCTTCTTTATCTAAGGAACATAGGTTTGAAATGGAGCAGAGGTTAAGAGATGGAAAGATGAAGGCAATTGTTTGTTCTACCTCATTAGAATTAGGATTGGATATTGGTTCTATTGATTTAGTTATTTGTTTAGGTTCACCTAAGTCAGTATCTAGAGCTATTCAAAGAATTGGAAGATCAAACCATCAATTGGGAGGTATTTCTAAAGGAAGATTTATTGTTACTGATAGAGATGATTTGGTGGAGTGTTCTGTTCTATTGAAACATGCACTTGAGAAAAAAATAGACAAGGTTCATATTCCAACAAACTGTTTGGATGTTTTGGCACAGCAAGTTTTAGGAATGTGCATTGAGGATGTGTGGGATGTTGATGATATGTATAAAACAATTAGAAAAAGCTATTGCTATAAGGATTTGAAAAGAAAAGATTTTGAGGATGTTCTAGACTATCTAGCTGGAAATTTTGTTTCTTTAGAAGAGAGGTATATTTATGCAAGAATATGGTGGGATAAAGAAGAGAATAAGGTTGGAAAGAAAGGTAAAATGACTAGAGTTATTTACATGACTAATATTGGAACTATTCCTGATTCTCAGGGGATTATTGTTAAATTTAAGAATAAAAAGATTGGAGTTATTGAAGAAGGGTTTTTAGAAAAGTTGAAAAGAGGAGATATCTTTGTTTTAGGAGGTAATACTTACTTGTTTAATTTTTCAAGAGGTATGGTTGCTCAAGTAACTCCTGTTTCTGGTAAAAGGCCGACTGTTCCTGCTTGGTATTCTGAACGTTTACCTCTTTCTTATGATTTAGCTTCTGGAATTTTAGATTTTAGACAGTTGATGGAAGAGAAATTTAGGAAGAAAATCAAGAAAAATGAAATATTGAAATTTATTCACAAATATTTGTATGTTGATGATATTGCTGCTGAGGCTTTGTATAATTACATGAAAGACCAGTTTGATTATGTTGGTATTCCTCATTCAAAAAAATTACTAGTTGAACATTATACTAATGAAGAAGGAAAAAAGTTTGTTGTTTTCCATTTCTTATATGGAAGAAGAGTAAATGATGCTTTGTCAAGAGTTTTAGGTTATGCAATTCTTGGTTATGACCATAAAGCTGTTGAGATTGGGATTAATGATAATGGATTTTATGTTGGTTATGATAAAAGAGTTAATGTTATGGATTCTTTTAATAAGATAAAGGCTAAGGATTTTATGAAAGGGCTTGATAATGCTGTGGATAAGTCTGAGGTATTGAAAAGAAGGTTTAGGCATTGTGCTGGAAGAGCTTTAATGATTTTAAGGAATTATGGTGGGAAGCATAAACATATTGGTAGACAGCAAGTAAGTTCAATGATTTTGCTTAGTGCTGTTCGTAGAATTTCAAATGATTTCTTTATTTTGAAAGAGGCTAGAAGGGAAGTTGTGGAAGATTTGATGGATGTTCATAATGCTCTTAATGTTTTGGAAGGAATTGAAAAAAAAGATATTAAAATTAAAGAAATTACCACTAATGTTCCTTCTCCTTTTGCTACAAATTTAGTATTGCAAGGGTATTCAGATATATTAAAAATGGAAGATAGGCAAGAGTTCCTGAAAAGGGTGCATCAGATGGTTAAGGCTAAGATAGCATTAAAACAAAATGCTTTTTAAGTTGGTTATAATTTCTATTTTTTATGAGAGACTTGTTGATTAAGAGTATAGGGCTATTGGTTATAGATGGAAAAAATAGCGTTAAGAGTAAAGTAAAGGAATACTGTCCTTTAGAGAAGTATAAAAAGATATTTATGGATGCTTTAAGAGACCAGGAAAGAGATGAAAAAGGTTGGGAGTATAAAACAAGTTTTAGAATAAATTTGGGAAAAGATGGAAATTCACAAAAATATTGAGATTAAGGATTTATGTTTGTATTTAACTAAAGAGAAAGTTCTTGTTATTGGTGATTTACATATTGGGCAAGAGGAAGCGTTAAATAAAGCAGGGTTGATGATTCCTAGGTTTGCTTTTAAGGATATGAAAAAAAGGTTAGCAAATGTGTTGAAAGATTTAGATGTTAATGAAATTATTATTATTGGAGATTTAAAGCATGAGTTTGGCACTATTTCACAGACTGAATGGGAACAAACAAAGGAATTTTTAGAAATTCTAGAGAAAAAATGTAATAAAATTGTTTTGATAAGGGGCAATCATGATAGTATTTTAGGCCCTATTGCCAAGAATAAAAATTTGAGTCTGAGAGATTTCTATAAAGTAGGAGATGTTTTGTTTTGTCATGG
>JBDRRK010000016.1:0-13201 GCA_043825775.1 archaeon | reverse complement strand
CTACGTAGTGGACATAAAGAAGGAAAAGTTATATTTCTGGGTGTGTGGGTTGGGGGACTTTTAGAAATAGTATAGATAGGTCCTTTTTAATTACCCTTTTTACTACGTAAAAAGGGATACATAAAGAGAGCCCTATCTAGTTATGTGGCCATCTGATATATCCTACGTCTTCTTATATTTAAATGTTTTGTTGTCACTGTATTTTAGTATCGAAATATTTATATAATTACTCCTCCATACTTACACACATTATGGTAGATAAAAGAATTTATGAAGAACAAAAGAAAGCTGCAATTCAAATTGACGCTGTCTTTAAGGTAAGTCCTCAAGTAGATAAATACGCTTTGCTATTTGAACTCAAAAAACAATTCGGTATTTCTTCCCAATTTTTGGAAAAGACTATTGAAGAAGCAGGACATTTTTATATTATGTTTTGTGATGATAAAGGAATTTATAGAAAATTCGGAGAGAAAAATGAAAACAATTAAAAAGTTAAATGATTATTGTATTATAAAGAATAAATCAATTATAGTTCACGCAGGTAAATTATGCGGTTTCAGAAATGAAATATAAAGATCAGATTGATAATAAATCTCTCACCTCTTATGGGGCGGAGGAGTCGGGTTTTCACTTTATCCCGATTCCCGAGCCTTATATTTCCAACGAGAAACAAAAAAAATTAATTTTTATGGATTTCGTGGAGTTTGACTAATGAAATATTCTAAAAAAGAATTAATCAAGACTTTCAAAATAATTAAATGGCGTGTTTTACTTTTTGATTTAGGTATTTCTTTCATGATTATTAGTTCTTTATTAAATGTGTTTGGTGTATAAATGACTCCTAGAGAAAAATGGTATAGTTTCGTTCCTGCTAAGTTTGAGGCTGTTAAGTATTTGAAAACTAGAGAACTAATGTTCTTAAAGGGTATTCGTGTTCGGTGGCTTCGCTGTAGTAATGTGAACTTCTTTAAGTCTATTTTAAATACTTTTGATGTAGATAAGAAGGATTGCTCGGCTTACGCTTCACTTGATCACTATAGGAATATTCCTATTTTCACTGCTAATCTCAAACGCAGAAAGAGTGAAACAGATACTTTTGATTTCAAGAAAGAGCTTTATGGTGTAGATTTCGGTATTGATATAGATTTTAAGGATTCTGACTACACGAAAGCCACCTCGGTAGTTCATGATATGCTTGAAAAGTTCTTTAATCCTACGGGCGTGAAATACGCCTTATGGGCTACTCCTCACGGTTACCACGTTATTATCCCAGATGAAGAGGTTAGTATCTACTTTAATGGTGATCCAGAGCAGAAAAGAACATTTTATAGAGCTATAGCTGAAAAGTTAAAGAAAACTTATGAAGAAATAGATTTATCTGCTTATATGGAGACAAGAGTTTTCAGAGCTCCTTATATGCTTGGTAATAATGATTTTGTTATTTTGCCTATTAAATTTGAGGAATTAAAACTTGTTGGTAATAAGCAAATACTTTTAAACCCTGAATATATAATAAAAAACATTAAGATTATGAATAGGGGAGTTTTTATGAATGGTCAAATAGGAAATTTCAAAAAATTTGTTGAGGTGGTTAATAATGCCTAATCTAATGAGTTTTTTTAATGATGAACAAATTCTTATCGCAAAACCACACAACAAGCGTCTCAGTGCTTCCGCTTCCTCTCCCAATGTTCTCTCCCGCGGGAGTGCTGATGACGTCCTTTTATATGAATCTGAACGTATGGAAAAATACATTCCTATACATTATTTGCACCGTATAAACACTTTGAAGGATGCTTTGAAGGCTGTTTCTAAAATTGGTGAACTAGGAGATGTTCATGGTATTCTTAAAAACAATCTTATCCCTGAAACTTCTCCTAAAGCTAAAAAGTTTGCGGCTCTTGAATATTTAAAAAAATATGGTTCAAAAAATTTTTATTCTAAATATCGGTGGAGTAAAGAAATTAGTTATACAACTAAAAAAGGAATAAAAGTTTCCTATATAGCTTGTGGTGATATTAGAACAGGGAAAAGGGTTAAAACTCCAAAGAGGTTTAAATGTTAAATTTGAGTCTTTTTCATTATCTATTTTTTTATTTGATTATTATATATTTGATTTTGAATTTCTTATATGAATATAAGAGGTTTAAATGATTTCTGAGAGGGATGTTCGTTTATATGTTCATAATAATACTGTGAAGTTTTATAAATATTTATATGCTAATAATAAAAACAAATTAGATGAATCTTTTTTAAGAAACAATATAAATGATCTTGTTCGTTATTGTGGAAAGAATGATCATTTAAATTATTCTTCAGAGTTCATAAGTCAGATGATGCAAGATTATCTAGGGGTTTTTAAATGATTGTTCATAAATTCCAGTGTTTAGAGTGTGATCAGATTTATTTCTCTTCTATTTCAGAAAGAACTATTTGTCCTAGTTGTAAAAGCGACTGCTATGTTAATCTAAGTTTCATGTTATAGAATTAATTGTGTTTTTTTACTTCTTTTTCTTCTTCTTCTTAAAAATGCTTTTTATTTTTGTTTTTATTTTTGCTTTTGTTTCTGCTTTTTTAACAGCTTTCACTTCTTTCTTTTGAACTCTAGATTGTACTCTAGCATCTTTGTTAACTTTTTTAGCAACTTTTTTTTCTGCTTTTTTAGTAGTTTTAGTTTCTTTTTTTACTTCTTTTTTTTCTACTCTTGCTGTTTTGTTTGCTGTTCTTCTTCCTGCTCTACTAGTTTTTCTTGTTGTTTTTGCTGTTCTTTTAAGTTCTTTTGCTTCTGCTTTGTCTTTTGCTTTTTCTGTTTTTGATTCTGCTTTTGTTAATTTTTTCTTGAGCTTTTCTTCTTTGATGTCTTTTCTTAGTTTAAGGTTTTCTGCGTTTTCTGCTATTCTTAATTGTTTAAGATCTTGACGTGCTTGTTTAGTATCTCCTTTTTCCATTATGGTCTGTGCTTGTTCTTCGTATTTAGTTTTTATTTTCTCTGCTTTAGCTTCAAATTTTTCTTCTTGAAATTCTAATCTAGCTTCACTTGCTCCAAGACTAGGGATTTTGTTTTTCATTATTTTATATATTACTATTCCGCCAACTATTACGGCAGTTATTATTAATAGTGGTTTTGCAATCGCTCCCATTGGTAGTTTTGGTTTCGCCATGATTATTTTTTCCTGAATAATGATTTTATTGATGAAATTCTTGTTCCTATTTTTAAATTTCTTCCTGATTGAAGTTTTGCTTGATCGTCTTTACTTTTTCCAGTTGCTAAACCGCTTGTTAGTGGTTTCCCTAGTTTTCTTGACTCGATACTTTTTTGTTTTATTCTTCCTATTTTGAAATCTTTGTCTGCGGTTAGTTCTTTTTTCTTCGCAGCGATTTTCATGCTTTTGTCTTTAGAGAATGGTGTTGGGTTGATTCTTTTACCTTTTTTTAGTTTAGGGTTTTTTACTGAGAATCGACTATTAACTTTTTTGTCTGTATTTATAACGTAATGGTCGCTTTGTGGTTTGTGTGCTTTAGGTTTATATAAGCTTTTTTTTCCTGTGTCTGATTGGTTTAGAGTATCTTTTATCTTGGTATGTCTAGAGTCACGCACTTTTTTTTCTCTAGTTCTAGAATTTTTCTTTTCCATTTTATTATTTTCAGGGTTAAGTCTATTTAAACCTGTCGGTAAATTAAATTTAGATAAATAATAGTTATTTATCTAAATACAGGGCCTAGAACAGGTACTGTTTGTATTCGTGGTATTGCAGTTCCAATAGCTTTAATTACAACTAGGACAATTACTGTCATTAGTGTTTGTCTTGCTATTGTTCCTATGCTTGGAAATTTTGGTAGTTTCGCCATAAATATATTTAGAGTGTTCTTTATATATAAATGTTTGTGTTTGCGAAAGATTTAAATAGTATAGTTGTGTATTCTAGTGCATGGTAACTAAACGAGTTGTTGTTGAGTGTGTTGTTTGTAACAAAAGAAGAAAAACTAGAGCTCCTACTTATTTTGTTTGTTGCCGAGTTAAACAGAGAATAAGTGATCGTTTAGTTTATTCTTTAAGTTCTCCTACTAAAAAGCCTGAGCCTGAGCCTGAGCCTGAGCCTGAGCCTGAATCTAGTCTTGATATTAAACCTGATCAAGATCCACAGCCACTTCCTAAATCTATTGAAGATTTAGAAGAAGAAGAAGAAGATGATGATTTATCTTATGATGAAAAAAGCCGATTGACTTGGGGGATTTAGAAAATGGACAAACCAAATGATGATATTATTGATGTAGAACCTGTAAGCGTTAAACTTGAAGATTTGAATACTTCTTCTACGACTTCACAAAAAGCCACTAAAAAAAATAAAAAAGTTTTATCATCTAAAGAAAAATCTGCCAGAGATGGTTTTTTCGCTGATACTTGTAACGAG
This sequence comes from archaeon, assembly GCA_043825775.1. Classification (GTDB taxonomy): domain Archaea; phylum Nanobdellota; class Nanobdellia; order SCGC-AAA011-G17; family GW2011-AR17; genus JABHZQ01. The sequence continues at coordinate 8,789 of JBDRRK010000016.1, read as the reverse complement.
ACAATAAGATTAATTTTGAATCAAGTCACTCTTAGAGATTCTAAACAAGAGATCTCTAAACAAGAAATGATTGATACGCAATTCGGTCAGAGTCTTTCTTACAGTATTTCTTATTATTTTCCTGAATGGAATTTTGATCATCCAGTTTGGGTCATGGGGATTAGTGCTATGGCTTTGGTAATTCTTATTAACAAAAAAGCTCCTACTATTAAAGAAAAAAGAATAGCTAAAGCTTTAAGAGATGCTGAAAAAGAAGAAGAAGAGGATGAATCCTATGAACAAGAAAGAAAAATTATTATCACTGATAAGAAAAATAAATCTGCCTCAAACTCCAATAATCCTTATTTATCTGCAGCAGATAGAAATAGTTGAGGCTGAGACTATTTACAATATGATTAAAGAGTTTATAGAAAATGACTATGTTAAAATCTAATAGCAGGGTGCTTATATGCGGAAAAACGGGTTCTGGTAAGACTTATCTGGTTAAAACCCTAGTGCCTAAATATCCTCGAGTGTTATTTTTCGATCCTAAATGCGAGAATAGTGATATTAAAGGCTTCAAAACAAGCAGTTTAAGAGAAGTCAAGTATCAAATGAATCAAAAAAAGTTCACTATTATTTATCAGCCTGAGAATTTCGATCGTGATTTATGGAATCAATTGTGCGGTTTAGTGTTTTCTAGTGGTAATATGACTTTGATAATGGATGAAACCGAGCGTTTAGTCACTCCTAGAGTGGAGAGTAATCATGAAAAGATTATTCGTATGGGGCGCAGTCGAGGTATAGGGGTTATTCATTTGGTTCAAAGGCCTACTTATCTTGATAATTACATTTTAAGCGAGGCAGAGTTTTATTTTGTCTTCCAATTGAACTTAGAGAGTGATAAAAAGAAGATTAAGGGTGTTATTGGCGATTTTGATGCTTTGGATAATATTCCTCAATATCATTATATGTTCTATGATGTTATTGAGAATAAACCTCGTATTTGTAAACCTATTAAATAGTAACATTTATATAATAGTGGTTCTTTTATATAGTGTTCAGAATATTAAGTATTCTGGGGGTATATAAAATGTCTTTAGCTGATGGTGTATTTCTTGTTAATAAAATCAAAGAACAAAAAGCTTTCGGTGCTGATTCTGGTACTGAAACCGTAGAATTAGCTACTAGTAATTATTTGAACAGCCTTTTATTGCGTGTTCAAAATACGAACGGAGCTACTAGTAACACTGCTGCAACGCAAACTATTGCTACGACAATCACTAAAATCACTGTTTTAGCTGATGGTGTTCCTGTTTATAATGTTACTGGTGAGATGCTGAGAACTATTGAACAGTTTGATGCTGGGAAACTATTGCCTTATAATGAAAAGCAAACTGCATCTGGAGTTCAGTTCGCTGTATTTCCTATAATGTTTGGTAGAGATGATAATGATAAAGAGTATGTTTTACCCGCTCACAAATTCGCTAGTCTTCAGTTAGTTATTGAATATGCTTTCACTGATTCAGGAACTGTTGGTTTTACTACTAGCGAGACTAATGCTAAGTATGATTTACTAAGTAAGATTTTAGTCCCTCCTGCTGGTGATGAATTGATTGATACGCCTTTTTTACGTAAAAAAGAAGTTTTTAGTAAAACTTTAAATACCGTTCAAGAGGAAACTGTTGATTTCGGCGTTGGTGCTGGTCACGGTGCTATGAGACGTATTTTCGTTAAAGCTTATGAAGCTGGTGTTGAAGACGGTGTTGACATTGATAAGTTTGAATTAGTGGCTAATGATTCTCAACGTATTGTTAATCAGAGATGGCTTACTAGTCAGGCTGAAGATATGATGCGTTATGGTGTTGTAGGTGATAAAACAGCTTTATTAAGTATCGCTGCTGCTTCTTCTGGAACTTGGAACTCTAAGGTAAGTAATATTCGGGGTGTTCATCTTACTGGTGCAGATGCGAACTTCGCAAATTTAGTATTGGGTACTGATGCTATTGCTGGAGATCTTGTTTCTTTTGATAGTGAAGATACTGCTGCTAGTTTCGCTAGTGTTACGGCTTTAAGTGATGGTGTTCCTTTCGCTACTGTCATTGATATTGGTACTGATGATATTGTCGACAGTTTAGATATTAGTGATGATAGTGGTATTTCAAGTTTGAAATTAAACTTAAATGTCGCTGCTGCTGGTGCTGCTGTTAAAGTTGTTGCTGAAGAAGTTGTATTCTTTTAGATGCAATATTTTTTTTTATTTTTTTTATTAATTTTTTTTGGAGGTAACACATGACTAAACCTAGAAATGATATTAATGAGTTTCCTGAAATTGCTAGTTTAGCTGCGAGTGCTAAAAATGTTGTTGGTCAGATAACTCTTAATAATACTCGTACTGTAACTCTTACTATTAAAGCTACTTCTATTGCTGATGCTACTTCTAGTGTTCGTGCTAATCTTTATTATTCTCCTACTGGTGAACGTGAAGACTGGGATACTATTCCTTTTGCTTATTTTGATATTAATCTTGTTACTGCGGCTACTACTCAGCAAGAATCTAAAAATATTGATGCTCCTGAGAAGGGTTTTATTAAATTAGAGATTGAGAATCTTGATGCTGTTAAAGCTTCTACTTTTATTCAGTCATGGCTTAGTATTAATCGGTGGGGATTGTTATAAAATGGGAACTCGTTTGCCTGTAAATCCTCAATTACCTACTGTTGATGTATCTGCTAATGTTGATTTTGGTGATGTTATTGGTAATAAAGATGATACTTCTGCTGGATCTAGTCTTGTTTCTTTTAATAAATTGATTTTACAAAATAATGGTCGTTTAGTTAGTAAAGCTTATGCTGCTTTGTCTGGTTATGATACTGCGGCTGCTTTTACTGTTACTGGTGATGTTTTGGTTCGTGTTGTTGGTGTTGTTGGTGCTACGGCTATCACTTCTACTTCTGGAACAACTACTTTAAGTATTGGAACTACTGAAAGTGCTGCTTCTATTATTGCTGCTTCTACTATTGATAATACTCAGTTTGCGGCTACTGATGTTTGGGTTGATAGTTCCCCTGCTAATGATAGTGAACGGATGACTGAAGATTGGGTTGTTGTTGCTGGTGGTGCTGATATTATTCTTACTAGAAGTGCTGATGATTTAACTGCGGGGACTTTGACACTTTATTGTTTCTGGATTCCTTTGTCTAGTGATGGTAATGTTGTTTCTGTTTAAATAATGGTTTTTTCTAAAAGAATCACTGTTCCTGCTAATACTCTTGAGGTTAGTGCTAAGATTGATTATTTGATTCTTACTTCTGGTGTTTTGAATAATATTCGTGTTATAATGCCTACTGGTCATGGTGGTTTGGTTCATTGTAGAATTTTTTATGAGGAGAAACAGATTTTTCCTTTTAATCCAGATACTGATTATTCTTCTGGTGATGTTGATGTTAATGTTAATGTTTTTATTACTCGCCCTCATGAGATTAAGATTTTGACTTGGAATCTTGACACTGTTGATGGTCACAGTCCTTGTTTCTTTTTTAATGTTGATACTTCTAGTATTGAGCATAAACATCATATTCCTAAAACTATTAAAAAATCTAGTCGTTGGGATTGGTTTTTTGGTGGTGGTTTTTAATGGTTGTTGATTGGGTTGGTGATGCTGAAGATTGGACTTTGTTCGTTGAGTTCTGGCCTACTGAGTTGTCTAGTGGGGGATTGGTTTTTAGTGATGGTTCTAATTTAACAGTAGATTCTCAGTTAATATGGGATGATACTAATAAACGTTTAGGTTTGGGAGTATTAGCACCAACTTATAAATTAGATGTAAAAGGTTTAACTGCTGCTAGTGCTATTCGTTCAGATATTGGTTTTGATGTTTATCCTGTTCCAGATCCAACTGGTTTAGCAGGGGAATTAAGTGCTGGTACAGAATTAGAAATAGGACGTTATTATTATTATGTAACTTTTGTGACAGGTTTGGGACAAACAGCTAAAAGCAATTTATTAACAATGAATACCACTGCAGGAAATCAAAGAGTTTTATTGACTGTTCCTGTTTCAACTGACCCGAGAGTTACAGGTCGACAATTATGGAGAAGTAAAGTAGGCGGTGCTTATTATGGTTGTTATAATTTATTTTTAATTGAAAATAATACTGATACAACTTATTTAGATGTAATTCCAGATACCAGTTTAGTTTCTACTTTTGGTTATGGAACTTATAATTCTACTTCTTATTATCTTTCAAAAGCTGGTGTTCCTTCTTTAGTAATTGATGAGAATTTGGTTTCTTTAGGAGCTACTGGGCTTCCTTTTATAGGAGCTTGGAATACTTTGATCGGTTTTTTAGCTGGTGGTAATATGACTAACTTAAATACTACAGGAAACACTCTAATTGGTTATAGAGCTGGTGGGGGAATAGTTGGTAGTGGTAATACTTTAATAGGTTATAGTTCTGGATACACTTCTGCTAGTAATAACGTATGTGTTGGTTTCCAAGCTGGTGCTGGGGGGACTTCTAATATAGCTATTGGTAGACAAGCTCTTTTTGGAACTGGTTCTGGAGCAACTTATAATGTGGGAGTTGGTCAATATGCGGGTATGGCTATAACTACAGGAGATTATAATACTTTTTTAGGAACAAGAGCTGGTTTATCAAGTTTAGCTACTGCTCAAAATAGTATGGCTTTGGGTTATTTAGCAGATGTTACAGCAAGTAATCAAGTTGTTATTGGTAATGATTCTGTAACTGCAACTCTATTAAAAGGTGATGTTTCTACTGCTGGTGATGTTAGTGGAGGGACTTTGACTGCTGGTGATGGTGCTTCTGGTTCTTTTACTACTGTCGATGGTAAGACTGTTACTGTGGTCAATGGTATAATTACCAGTATTGTTTAAAAAAAAATGGAGGATAATGATGTTTGAATTTACTGCTGAAACGATTGCTACTTTGGGTTTTCCTATTGTTATGTGTTTGTATTTTATGTTTTATCAATATCCTAAGATGGAAAAAGCTATAACTAATAATACGGAGGCAATTACTGATCTTCGTGAATTGATTTTGCAAAAACTTAAATAATAGTGAGGGTTAATGATAATAAATGGTTTTTTATGATAAAAAGATTACTGCTCCGGCATCTACTTTGAAGACTTCTCCTGTTACTGAAGAAGTTGTTTTATTAGCTGGTTTTGTTGTTCAAGTTGACGTCATGTTTCCTAGTGGTCATGCTGGTTTGACTCATTTACAAATTTTTGACGGTGAAGTGCAGATTTATCCTGCTAATGATAGTGATTTATCTAGTGATGGTGAAACTATTAGTTTTAAAGATTTTTATAATATTAGTCGTCCTTTTATTTTTAAAGTTAAGATGTGGAATGATGATACTTCTTATTCTCATACTGCTAATGTTCGTTTTAATGTTTTGACTGAGAGACAGTTGACTTTAGAAAAGGCTATTGATAAGAAGGATATTAAAAAAATTCAAGAAGAAGAAGTTGAAGAAGAAGTTGAAGAAGAAGTTGAAGTTCCTAAAAAATATACTTTTTTGGATTGGTTGAGGGGTTTATAAAATGAGTCGTGGTTCTCCTGATTTTCTTGATGCAAAAACAGCTACTCACAGAGCTTTAGGAACTTCTAGAAAGATTGCTTTTCCTCAATTCGTGAATAGTGCTGCTTATGTTTTAGATGTTGGTGAACATTTGACTTTGACAATTACTGGAAAGGGTGTTCTTCATGATGTTATTTTTGAATTAGATAATGCCGCTTCTGCTGCTACTGGTAAATTATTGACTATTGATCCTGATAGTCAAGGAGCTTTGATTAATTCTTCTGTTGATATGATGCAGTTATTACCTATTGGTTCTTATAATAATTTTTCTATTTTAGATAATGATGCTGCTGCTGATGAACACGTTTACGATTTTTTTAATATTAGTTTCAATAGTGATTGTGAGATAAAAATTTATAATAATTCTGGTTTGACTCTTGCATGGGGGCGAGTTTGGCTTTTTTATAGTTGTGAAAGTGGCGGTACTGTTGTTCATTCTTCTACTGGTGCGGTTGCTGGTGGTACTTCAAAAGGTGGTTCTAATGGTGGTGATGGTTATTCTATGGATATTGTGGAGTTTGAATAATGTCTACTGGTCAACCGGATAATTTAGGTTCTAGAGCGGCTACTAATTTTTCTTTAGGTCGTGATCGTTTTATTTCTAGGAATCAATTAATAAGTTCTGTTGCTTATAATATTGGTGGTTTTAAAGGTGTTCCTGCTGCTAATAATTGGGTTGAGTATCTTTTGACTGGTCAAGGTATTGTTAACTCTTTATTGTTAGAATTTTGGGATGATTTGTCTTTTTGTGATAAATGTGTTTTGACTCTTGATAATTCTTATGATATTATAGAATTTAGTCCTATTCAGTTAAATCAAAAAGCTTGGACTGGTTTGGGTAATGGTATTCATGTTTATTCTTCTGGTACTAATTTTAAAATAGAATTTAGGGATATAACTTTTCTTTCTAGTTTGAAATTACGATTAACCACTAATAGTGTTAGTTTATTTAATTATTATAGTTTCAGACCTCATTTTAATTTTAGTTTAGAATCTTCAGGATCTTTTGCTGTTTCTGATAGTGGTACTGATGGAGTAATGGTTATTTTTGGTATTGCTTCCGGTGGTTCTGGTGGTGGTTCTGGTACTTCGACTAATATTATAGAATTTTAAAAAAATAAAATTATTCTATTAGTTTTCTGCCTTTCATTTCTTCGTATATTATTCTTTTGCATTCTTCTATAGTCCATTCTTCAGTGTCTAGATGAATGATGACGTCTGAGGGTGCTGGAGGGACTTCGAAGATTATTTCTGTTGCTCTGTGGTTTGGTCTTTTTTCTCTTGCTTCGTCTGGTGGGCATAGATATACTTCTACTAAGTTTTCAAGATTTATTCTGAAGTATTCTCTGCTTTCCTCGTATGGCATTATCATTGCTGTTATTGTGTTAAATCCTTGTGCGTTCATCATTTGAATTGTTTTCATACATTTGTAGTTGTTTTTTAATATGTCTTCTCTGCTGAATCCTAGTTCTGGCGTTATGTATTCTCTAAATACGTCTCCATCAAATACTACGCAGTTTCTTAATTTGTCCTGTACTAAGTTGTATGATATTGTGCTTTTTCCTGCGTTTGGTTTCCCGTAAATTAATATATTATATACCATTGTTATTTTACCTCGTTGTTTATGTTTTTTTCAATTATTCCTTTAGCAATTTTTTCTGTTTCTTGCAGTGGTGTTTTGCTTAGGAATGGTTCTGTTTTGTTTAATTCTTTTGTTATGTTTTTTATTTCTTTGCTTTTGCTTTTTATTGCGTTTGCCCATTTGATGCCCATTATTTCTATGAAGCAGTCTAGATCTCTCACTAAGAAGTTGTAGTCTATTGGGACGTGTGTTATGTTTAGCATTTTTGCCATGTGGTAACGCATATTACCGTCTATTATGCATCCTCTCCAGTTTACTAATAGTGGTTTGTCGTTTCTGAATCCGTTTGTTTGCATATCTAGAAACCATGATGGTAGTTTTGGGAAGTTTTGCATCCCCCATTCAAAAGTTTCTTTAGGGTTTGGTATTAAATCTTTTAGTGCTACGTATATTTGAATCATTTATATTATCCCCAGTAGTTTTTTTCTTTTGCTTTTGAGTGTTACTTCTATTTTTCCTAGTTGTTTACTTTCTATTGTGAACTCTCCTCCTTGAAGATTTTTTGCTATTAATTTGATTGCGTTGGTGCTTTCTCTCGCTAAGTCTATACTTTGTTTCATGCTTAGTCTTAGGTCGTCCATTGCTTCTCTCGTTCTTGTTAGTCCTGCTTTTAGTTTGAATATTCCATAAGTTAATAATAGTTCTACTATAACCAGAGTACTCATAATTATCATTAATAAATTATTTATTTCCATTTTCTATTCTCCTATTTTATTTTTTAGTTAAATAATACCTCTTATTATTATTAGCTATTATTACACCTATTATTACTCCTAGATAAGCCCATAATACTCCTTTGTCAAAATCACTCATTTTCTATTCTCCTTCTTCCAAACCAAGTTGTTCTAATATTTCATTTACTTGTTCGTTGCTTAGTGATGATGTTGATAGTAATTCTTTTAGTTCATCTAAAGCCATCCACTGTTTGTCTAAGTTTATATCCATAACATATTCTATTGCTATTTCTCTTTGTGTTTTTATTTCCATTTTCTATTCTCCCTTATTTTTGTTGCTGAGATTTCTTCGATGTTTTTGTGTAGTTTTACTTGTCTTATTTTGTATCCTACGTTTCGGCCGTATAGAAATTCTTTTATATCTGGTAGCCATTGTAGAATTTCTACTTCATCACCGAATATTTTTCTTATCATGGTTACTCTTTCTTCATAAGTGTACGGGTTTTCTTTTTGTCCTCCATTCATGTATCCTTTTATTCCTATTACTGGTATATTTCCTACTTCTAGAATTGATCTTATGATCATTTCATGTCCTAAGTGGAACGGTTGAAATCGTCCAATAAATAAAACGTGTTCAGGCTTAGTCATTGTTTTGCAACTCCTTGAAGTATTTTATACCACTCTTCAAGAACGTCATTATTTGTCCAAATTCCGCCACCGATCAGCATTTGAAAATGTTTTTTATCTTTTTGGATTTTATCATAAAGTTCTTGAGAAATTAGTATATGTTTTATTAAATTATTTCTTGTCATATTAACACAATAATTAAATTAAGTAATATATAAATCTTTTCTTTATTTTTCCTTCTTTATGTCCACTACGTAG
>JBDRRK010000015.1:0-113094 GCA_043825775.1 archaeon | reverse complement strand
AATATTATAAACATTATTAATAACCCACTTAGTTTCATTATCTAATTGTAGTTCTCCATCACTATCACTAAATACCCATGAAGTTTGTATACTTCCATTTGAATAATTTGCTGTAGATGTTGAATTTATTATAATACTATCTACATTAGGAAGATTATTTGAGTTTAATATAACAACCTGAGTCTGGCTCCAAGGAGAAAAAATAACTTCATCATCTAAATCTTTATTATTAGAATTAACAGCCCTAACTTTCCAATAATAAGTTCCACTTAAACTAGAAGTATTTGCAGTATAATTAGAAATAATCAAATTTTCAATAGGTAATCTAGAAATATTACTAATTCTTAATTCATCTATAGTTCCTTCAGAATCATAACTTATATCATCTGCATTAGAAAAAAATTGGAGGCTATTTCCAGCAAGATCAAAATCAATAGTCCCAATAGGAGTACTATTTAGTTGAGTTCCATTTATTATGATAGCAATAGAATTATTTTCCTTCCATGTAAAAGCAAAATGTACTTCCCCACCCCAATCCCACGGAGCAGTAACATTGGTTCCATTAACACTAAAGATTAGAATATTATTATTTGTATCCCTATCAGCCCATAATGTTCTATCTTTATAATTAAATAAAGTGCCTATATCTCCTCCTGTAGGGGCTATAGTCCCCCAAAACTCGATAGTTCCCTCATTTTCAGGAATAACTTCATAAGGATAAGAAAATTTAGTATCTTCAGAACAACAAGCAGAACCCTCATAAAAACCATTACCAAATCTACCTGGATATAATATGGAAATATCATTTTCAACATATGGAACATTAGGTAAATAATCTGCGTGTTCTAACCAAATAGTATATTTATCATATGATAGATTATTATCTGTAAAATTGTTAACGAATGTTCTTACAACTATCTCATTAGTGAAAGTGGATGAATCAGATAAAACAAATTCATAAAATATAGTATCTTCCTCTAAATCAGTTCCAGTCCAATTAAAATTTAAAGAATCTGTAGTTAATGAAGAACCATTAGTTGGATAAACTATAGTAACAGCATAAGGTTCTTTATTATAGATATATGTTGAATAATTTGTAAATCCAAGAGATATTGAATCAACTATAGGAGTAAGCTCATTTCCAGAATCAGATTTTAAAAAGGCTTTATATTGTACATAACTATTCAAATCACCCATAGGTTCACCACTTGAAATAACAAATGAATCATTTGCATGTTTTGCAATTTCATCACTATCCATACTCCTATTATAGATTAATAGAGAATCAATTAAAGTGGAAACTAATTTTAAATTTGGATTATTATCTCCAGCAAATCTAGTAAGAGAACCATTTGCAACTTCACTAAAAACCTGTTCACCATTTAAATAACCATCTAATGAAATATTATTATAAGTAATAATTAAATGATTCCAATCAGTTGTAAGATTATTTGAAGAATTTGCTCTTATAACTGTAGAATTTATACCATCAACACTTAAATTAACATCAAAAGTAAAATAACATGCATTACTAAGAGAAAGGTTATATTGCCCAATATGCCTAAAAAGATTTACAGGTTGATTTGAACAAGATCCTTCCTTGTTTATCCACATCTCAATTGTAAAATTGTTATAACCAGTAAGATTTAATTTATTCCTATTAAAATCATAATCTAAATTAAAAGTTTTCGAATTTATTGTCCCCCCAAATTTTCCATAGGTTTGTCTATAAAGATCTCTATTATAAACATTATTATTTCTACTTGGAATAAACTCATTTGAATTATCTGAAAAATCTTTGTAAACATTTTGAGTTCCATTAAAAGTACTAAAATCTAAAGCAAGTAATAAATAAGAATCATCAAAATGGGTATAATCTGGACCATGCCATTCAGTCCAAATCATATCCTTACTTTCATTATCATACATTTCTCCACTTCTAATCTTAAAATATAATTCAGTTCCAGTCGGGGTAAGATTTTTAAAACTAAAATTAACATCAGTAGGATTATTTAAAATTCTAAGAATCTGCGATGTGAAGTTTCCTGTATGATAATAAGTTGATGCAGTCTCATTTAAAATACTTATATTCCCTGATTGCCAAGTTATATTTGTCTGGCTTAATGTTCCATTACCAAATTGACCTTCATTTGTTTCAATCTCAAAGTAATCTGTAGAATAAGTAACAAAACCCTCAGTATTTTGCATCTCATCAAGAGAAATATCCATGGTTGCCGCATTCCAAATAGAGAGCTCATCTATACATCCTACATAGTTAGAAGTTACTGGAGCTCCAGGATATCCTCCTATATATAATCTTCCTGCATTAGTATAATTTATGTTTTGTGTATCCCCAAAATAAGTATCATTAACTAGAGTCCCATTAATATAAATAGAAGCACTTGAAGAATTAAGTATTATAGATGCAGTTAAGTAATCACCTGTATTTATTGTTAAGTCTGGAGTATTTAGATATTCTATTGTATCATGATTATTTCTTCTAACCCCAAATCTAAGAACTCCTTGTTCTAATTGCAATCTATAAGCTACATCAGTATTTTCCCAAATAAGAAAATTTCCATTTGCTGATGCATTAGAGGGGTATAATTTAAAATTAATAAACATAGCCTCTGCTGGTTGTATTGAAGGATTTGCATCAAATGTTTGAGCATATTGAGAACCATTAAAACATAATTGATAATGATTTTTCCCTCCTGAAATTGAAGACCAATTCCAAACAGAATCTAATTTGTCTAAGGAATAATTATTTGCTATTTCACTCACATAACTCCCTTTCCCTTCATCAAAAGGGTAATATGCTAATAAGCTAGTTCCATTTTGAGGAATAACAGCACAATCAACTTGATCTCCTTGACTAAAATTACCTCCAGTTAAAGTACTCCTATTTTCTGTTCTATTGTTATTAACTACTAATGTATCATTCACATACCAGAAATACAATAATTTAGAAACATCATCAGAGATAGAACCATTCTCACAAGTTAAGGTATCATTTTTATAAGGAGTTTTTTTATCAATTTGTACATAATCTACTTGTAAATCTTCAGAAGAATCTGAAACAGGATTATACCATCCAGAATAAGCACTAAAGGAATCAACAGTGAACCAAATATAACTATCATTTTGTTCAAATATTTCCGTATATTCATACCACTCAGAATTACAAATGTTAGAACTAAAATTCCAAGTATCACATTTTTTTATAATGTTCACATCTCCAATTTTAGGTAGGTAAACTATTCCAGAGACATTCCCTTGAACTTCTAAAGCTAGAATATCTGTCTTAATATTATTATTTTCAATTTCTAAAATACCAATTCTCTCAATATTAGGAGTTAACACTTGTTGAACAATTTGAACATCTGAGTCAAAGACTACAAATGCACCTTGAATTTCAACTATTTTTTTATTGATAGTTTCGTTTAAAGTGGGAATTTCTATAATACCATTAATTGTCTCATTTGTAATAGGAAATTCTATAATTTCTTCTTCAACTAAATAATTAACAATCTCGCTATCAACAATAGTCTCATTAATTATCAAATCAACATAGACAATTCCTTCAGTCAAATTATACTCTGAAAGATTAACTACAATCTTATCTATAACAAGGGTAATACTGGAATCGTAAACATTTCCAAATTGGCTTATCCTTGTAAATCCATCTGAAAGATTCCAACTATTATTTATATCAAACTCAATAAGATTAGGTTCAATAAATGTAAATCCTAAAAATGAAACAAAATAGATTAATCCAGTAAGAACTAGTAATATTGATATAAAAATTATTAGTTTGTTTTTCATTTTTTCTTTGCCCTACTGTATATTGTCCAGATTGTTTTGATATTTCTCTTTAGGAGTTTAGCAATTTCAGCAAACTTCATATCTTGTCTTCTTAGGTAATAAACTGCTACTTCAAGTATTGAAAGTTTAGAGTTAAATTCTGAAAGAGGAATGTAAATTTTTGTTTCTTTTATTTTGAATTTCTTTGTTTTTGCTTTCTTGTAAGCTAAAGATATTGCAGAGGGGGATTTATTTAGAAGTCTTGCAATTTCATTTGTTTTGTGATTTTTCTTTAGGTAAAAAACTATAGACTCCAGAGGGAATAAATCAGTGGTAAAAATTGTAATTGGAATCTTTTCTCCAGATAATTTTTCAAGTAGTTCATTTCTTGATATCTTCTGTGTTTTAAGGATATAATTGATTAAATCCTCTTTTGAGATGTTTTTCATTAATTTGTAGAATATTTTTAAGTTTATATATATTACTATATGTAAGGTTTGTGTTAGTATATGTAATATATTGGTTAATCTATGTAAGAATTATGTTAATATATGTAAGGATATTATTGCTTAAAGTCTTTAAAATATTGTTGTCCTTTTATAGTGGGAAAAGTTTATAAATATGTAAAACAGCTATAATAATAGATAAAATGAATATAAGACAGATGATTTTAGGGGGTTTAGGAGCATTAACATTAGCTAGTGCTAGTCCTCAGATTGCAAAGGCTGATGAACCTTATGGTACTGAAAAATATACTCCTTTTGAAGATTTTACTCCATTAACTGTTGATAACTTTGATAAAGAGGTTAAGGAAGCTGATGGGGTTGTAGTTGTTGTTTGGTATTCTAGTTGTGGGAATGAGGGTTATGAAGTTTCAATGAACAAACTAGATCAGGCTATGATAGAACTTAAAAGAAATTATGGTGGTGATGTAAAATTTACTGCTTTTGATGTTTGTGAAGCTCCATTTAGAAGAGGAGAAGGTGAAGCATGGGAAGAAAAATATGGACCAGGGAGTGGTTCTCTAGCAACTCATCTATATGAAGATGGAAATCCTAGGTGGAGTTATGAAGGTGTCAATAATGATATTGATAAAATAATTGCTAAGGTTTCTGATAAATTAGATATTGTATTAAAAGACTAAATTTATAAATAATTATTCTTTGTTTATTAATAATGAAAAGAGGTTTAATCTTATTTTTAATTGTAATCTTATTAATTAGTGTTGTTTCTTCTTTTGGTGATTTTGAAGGAGAAGTTGATGAAACAAATCCAGAAATTGAAGATGCAAGGGCAGAATCAGTAATCTACAATGCAGAAGAAATACCTAACAAAGAGTGGGCTATAGAAGAGAGTCAAGGTACACAAACAATAAACACCCAAGAACAAACCACCCAGTATATTGAAGTTCAAGGAACTACCTCCCCAACAACAACTTGGAACACAAATCAAGGTTCTTTCTCAAACTACCAGTTAACTAATGCTCTATTCACACTAGGAACACTAGCTCAAGCATCTCTAATATCTTTTGATAACAACAACAATATTTTTTTCAGTTCAATATTTGATTCTTCTATTTTTGAAATGATTCTAGACAATGAAGGAGAAGCAAGTATTGCACAGAGGAATTCAATGGGAGATACAGGAAAAGTTTACATTCAAATGGATTCTGGAAATTTAACACAAGATAGTACAATCATTTTCATACCGGCAGGTAATAATCCTACATATATCTACAATAATGAATCAAGTGTTGAATTTGAAGATGGAACTGTTTACTATCAAGATGAATACATAACAAATCCAGATAATACTGAAGAAACAACTACTTTTGATATTACTGAGAATGGTATTGATAATTTAAATTTAGTAAAAGATGCTGAATATGGTTTTGATAAATATAAAATAAAAAACACAAACAGAGAGGGTTATTTAATCTGTAAAGATGCTGAATGTGATATTGAAGTTTCAGAGGAAAGGTTAAAAGCAAAAGGAAAAGTAGAATTGTATTTTGAAGATTTACCTATATACGAAAGTTTTGATTCAAACAATATTGGTGTTTTAGAGAATGAATTATTTTCCTTAACTAATGTAAATCCTAAGAATGAATTAAAAGCAGTTCTATATTCAGGACATCATGTTATTTCAGAAGCAGATAAAAGAACTTCAGCTGTTGTTGAAGAAGAGTATCCATATGTAATTAGGGAATATACTAGTTCTTGGTTTAATGAGACTTTAGAAATAGATAACAATGGTGATTTAATTCAAGGTAATATTAAAGTCTATGTAAATAGGGATTGTACAATAGAGGATATTGGAATTGTTTGTCCTGGTAGTTTAATTGCCCTTACTAATGATTAAATAATTGTAGCTTTAACAATAACTACATCTTCTAATGGTTTGTCAGATGAATCCTTTTCTACTTGAGCTATTTCATCAACAACATCCATTCCCTCAACAACTTTTCCAAATACTGGATGTTTTGTATCTAAAAAATTATTATTTACTAAATTGATAAAGAATTGACTGGATCCAGTATTCGGACCTGCATTAGCCATTGCTATAGTTCCTCTGTCATTAGCATTGTTATTTGTAAATTCATCTTTTATTTTTGGAATTGAAGAGTCACCAAATCCAGTTCCAGTTGGGTCTCCACCCTGTATCATAAAACCGTCTATTACCCTGTGAAATATAACTCCATCATAGGTTCCTTTCTCTACTAAATTTTTAAAGTTTCCAGTTGTTATTGGCATGTCGTTTGCTAGTTCTATCACGATGTCTCCGTGATTTGTTTCAAGTTTTACTTTTCCCATTGTGGTTTCCTCTGTATCATTAAAATAGAATACTGCTGCTACTATGATAATTATAGCAACTAATAAAAATAACATATTGTAATATTTTGTTTTCATAAGGTTGTAAAGAAAATAGTATTATATAAATTTAATGGAGTTAATTTGGAGGATAATACTCTATTTTAATAATAATTTTATTTTATTAACAAAATTAACTGCCTGTTCTTTACTATCCTCAGCTAATTTCTTCTCAAATGATTCGTGAATATTGTAACAAGCCTTTTCTCTCAATTCTTTTGAAATTCCAAGTACTTCAATATCTTCTTTTTCCAAAGAACTGGCAATTAATTCAACATCTTCCTTAGCAAGAGCATT
Source organism: archaeon (assembly GCA_043825775.1). GTDB lineage: Archaea > Nanobdellota > Nanobdellia > SCGC-AAA011-G17 > GW2011-AR17 > JABHZQ01. The sequence goes on along the minus strand of JBDRRK010000015.1, from coordinate 106,123 downwards.
TTGTAAATGGTAATGGTGATAAATTAAAAAGCAAAGTGTTGCGGAATGATTCTTTGAAGTAAAACCTTCTTTACTCATTAAAGCTAAAGCTGCATGATAAATTGCATAATAATAAATGCTAATTACCCAATCATAAAATGTATCCTCACCAAAAAATTCGGGAATTTCATCTTTGTGCTTTTCAATAATCCAATTAGCAAAAGTCAGATTATGATCTGTTCTCTTTATATGGAGTTTGGATTCCTCAGAAACTTTCTTAAGAATTTTTTTCTTGATATAACTATCTAACCAAACCTTACATTCATCCTTATTCTTTAACCAAAGTTTCCAATTAGGACTCTTCATAAACTAATTGCCTCCACCATTCTATTCCAATTAAAATTATCTTGTCTTTCTTAAGTTTTTTGAAGAATTCTTTAGTTGAATTGTGAAATGATTCTTTGAACTCTTTATAATCAAGGTAAACAGGATTTAATGATGTATTTGTTTTCATACTTATTTTTTTTGCAGTATTTTCAATCTTCTTAGAATCCTCAATTTTTTGAAAAACTAAGAAAATGTCAATATCTGAGTTCTTGGTATTGGTGTTGTTTGCATAAGAACCAAAAATAATAACAATCAATGGCTTTGTATCTAATTCTTTTAAAAAATCATTAATGGATAATTTTACTTTTTCTGGAAATCTTTCAAATCTTGAATGTTCAACAATACCAAGTAAAGGGCTAAGCATTTCTTTTGAATAATCCAAAAAGTAGTTAATCTGGTTACCAGTCTTTTTCTGGTTAATCAACTTGTTTATTTTTTTAAGTCCATAATCTATGGAAGGCATTCCTATCTTTAACTGTTTGGAGAGCTCTCTTTTGTGAATCCCAGGGTTAAGATAAATTTGTTCCAAAATCCTAATTTCTGTCTTGTCATACATTTTATATCAATTGTAATATAAAGTATAACAATAGTATATAAAGCTTTTCATTTTATCTTCCTAAGATTATTATCCCATTCTTCTTTGTTATGGAATGGTACAAATTGTACATACCCTTAAAACAAACCTAAAAAAGAAGAGTTTGAGTTATCGACATTTTGTCGACAGCTGAAATTAAAACATAAAACTCAAAGGGAGGGTGCAAATTGCCACCCTCCTTAAAAAAACAATTACAAGGAGCGTAGCGACAGGTAACAAATATTTTCTTCCATAAAACAGCCTCAAAGCTCTGCTCCCTACCAGAATCTTTCCGAACTTTTCTAATAAACCTTTTTAAATTCTATATTCTATAGTATACATATGACATGACAAATGCGCGTAGTCTTTATATATCCAAAGTAAAATACTAGAATACAGGAGGGATTAAGATGCCAGCACCAATAAAGGTATACAAATCAGGGAATTTTGAAGGAAGTATTTGGAATAATGAAAAGGATTTTGAAGGTAAGGGAATTGTTGAATTTAAAACAATAACTCTTAGGAAGACATGGAGAGATAATTCAAATGTTCTAAGAGAGCAGAGAATTAATCTAAGAAAAGTTGATGTTGAAAAATTAATTGTAATCTTGAGAAAGATACAAGAAAATTTACATCTGGAGGAATAAAAATGAAGAAAAAAGAGTTGAGTATTGAAGATTTACCTGGAGTTGGGGCTGCTACTGCTGAAAAATTAAAAGATGCTGGTTATGAAAGTTTAATGTCCTTGGCTGTTTCTACACCTGGAGAATTAATTGAAGCTACTGGAATGGGAGATAGTGCTGCAAAGAAAGTAATCAGTGCTGCCAGAAATAATTTAGATATGGGTTTTTCTTCTGGTGATGAATTATTATTAAAGAGAGAAAAAGTAAAAAGGATTTCTACTGGATGTAAAGATTTTGATGATTTAGTTGGTGGTGGTTTTGAGAGTGGAGGTATTGCAGAATGTTATGGTGCTTTTGGTTCTGGAAAAAGTGCATTGGCTCATCAACTTGCAATTAATGCTATGGATATTGATGAAGAAGGTAAACCTCATGCATATACTGTTTGGATTGATTCTGAAAATACATTTCGTCCTGAAAGAATAAAACAGATTGCAGAATCTGCTGGATTTGATCCTATTAATATATTGAAACATATTAAGATTGTTAGAGCTTATAATTCTGACCATCAGATGATGTGTGCTGAAAAAGTAGAAGATTTAATTACAAAGGAAGGTCTGAAAGTAAATTTGGTTATTGTTGATTCATTGATGACCCATTTTAGATCAGAGTTTTGTATCACACCAGATATGGAGGTTATAGGAAATCCTACAGTAAAAAAGGTTTCTAATTTTAAGGAGGGTGACAAAATCCTAACTCATAAAGGAAGATTTTCTAAAGTTCTTAATATACATAAAGAGAATTATAAAGACAAAATTGTTAAGATTTCCCCTACATATATGACACCATTTACCTTAACTCCGGATCATACTGTTTTAGCTTTGAAAAGTATAAGAAATAGTTGGTATAAAAATAAATCAAAATATAAGCTTAGAGATGAAAACAATTATCATAGAATTGTAAAGGGAAACAAATATTATAAAGTATATGAAGGTTATGGTCCTGATTGGATTATGGCAGGAACACTAGAAAAAGGGGATTTTCTAGCTTATCCAATTATCAAAGAGGTTAAGGATATAAATTCTATATTAATTACTGATTATTTAAAATCAAAATATTACATAACTGAAAATAAGATTAAAGTCAATAAGTTTTTTCATAATATTGAAATTTATGAAACTGTATTACAAGAATATTATAAAAAGCCAATAAGGGGCACTATGAAAGAAATTTCTGAGAAATATAGTATACCTATCTCTACTATATACCAATGGACTAAAGGTCAACAAAAACCAATAGAAATGGTTGAACTTAATATGGATGTTCCAATAACAGAAGATTCTATGAGACTATTTGGATATTATCTTGCTGAGGGTCATGTTAATGATCATCAAGTAATATTTACATTTAATCAAAATGAAATTTCTTATATTGATGATGTAAAGGATTTAATGAAAAAAATATTTAATTTGAAAGCAAATAAAGGATATATTGGTGAAGGGGCTCACAGAATTGTTTTTTCTCATAAGATTTTAGCAGAATTTTTTGGCAATATATTTGGAAAAGGTTCCCTTAATAAACATATGCCCCAATGGATGTTATTCTTGCCTTCTGAAAAACAAAAAGAGATAATAAGGGGTCATTGGAGGGGAGATGGAACAACTAGCTATGATGGATTTAGATTTGATACTACCTCAAGATTATTGGCAGAGCAGGTAAAACAGATTTTGTTGAGGCTGAAGATCTTACCGTGTTTTAGAATTGATAATAATGGAAGAGAAAATCCAAAATATGTAATTGAGGTTTTTGGAAAGCAAATTGAAGAATTTGGAGAATTAATGAATACAGAGAAGCATAAAGCAATTGAAAGAAGAACTCATACATACAATAGGGGTTGGATTGATAACAATTATGCATTTTTTCCTATACAAAATATTGGAGAAATGAATTATGAAGGAGAAATATATAATCTAGAAATTGAAAATGATAGCTCTTATGCCTTAAATAGTGTAGTAGTTCATAATTGTGGTAGAGGAACTCTTGCTGATAGACAACAAAAGTTGAACAAGCATATGCATGTTTTGATGAAGTTAGCAGATGTACAGAACTTGTGTGTTTATGTTACTAATCAAGTTATGGCAAAACCTGATACTTTCTTTGGAGATCCAACTGCTGCTATTGGGGGGAATATTGTTGGACATAATTCTCAGACTAGAGTTTATTTGAGAAGAGGTAAGAAAGGAACTAGAGTTGCTAAGTTAGTTGATAGTCCTCATCTTCCAGATGGTGAGTGCTGTTTTAATATTACTGATATGGGTATAGTAGATGTAAAATAGGTGTCGCTAGGAGGAGAAAATGGAGTATAATACTATTACTTTAAGAAAACCAGAAGAGGTTGATGGTTTTGATGCTGAGAATGGACGAAGATATATGGGTTCTGTTCAAGGAGCTCTACCTTTTTTGAAAAAAGAAGTAATTAGTCCTTTTGGTGAGGCATTAAAAAATTATCCCGGTACAGAAACACCTGATGGTTTGTGTGTTTCTAGAGTTTTTTTAGGAGAGGGTTTAGAATTTTTAATTGAAAGGCAACCTAAAAAGAAAAAGAAATCAGTAAAAGAAATATATTTTGGTTTTTTAGAATTTTTAGGATTGTTAAGAGAACAATATAATGCAGGAACTAGAAGAGATGGAGTTGTAACTTTTGATGCTAATGCCTATGTTGAATTAAATGAGCTTTTTGCAAAATATGATTTGCTTAATCAAGAACAAGATTCTGATGAAGTGAAGAGAACAGTTATTGAACCAAAAGTTGATGTACCCAATACTTTAGTAATCCCATTAAGAGATTATGGAGAATTAACTGCTGAAACAGCACAGGTTTATTTGATGGCTGTTGCATTGAGTAAATACATTGAAGCAAATGTAAAAAAACCATTTGAAGATGAATTGAAGGTTAGAACTGGTTATGATAATGATAATATCCCCAGTGAAACTCAATTAAGCTGGTTTCAGCTAGAAGAATTATTATTTAGAGTTCAAACTGTTCCAGCTGAAGCTACCAAGTATCCACAAATAATGAAGACCCTGTTTAATGCAACTAAGAATTTAGTAAAAACTACAGGTGAATTAGATAGGGTTGCAAGAGGAGTAGAAGTGCCTACTTTAGATGTTAGGAGCAAGGAGGAAAGGACTTTTGTTGGATTAGGTAGTTTAGAACAGAGAATGGCTGATTTGTTAGAAGAGCATACTATTAGAGAGATAGATAAGCAGAATTTAGCTTGTTATCCGGTTGTTTAGAAAGATTTATAAAGGATTGTAGCTACTATTTAGTAGTTATAAAATGGTACTAAACAGTCTTAAAAAGGGTCTACAAGCTTTGGTTTTAGCTAGTTCTATAGTACCTGCTGGAGCTATGGCTTTAGAGGACAAATTTGCTGTTTCTGTGTATGGTGAGCAAGATGCTGATGATACTAGGTCTAAATGGATATATGGAGAAGAATTGGCTGAAAATGGTTATGAAGTTATAGATATTGATTTTAGAAGTGATGATGATTTTAGCTATGAAGGTGCTATTTTGCAACAATTAGGAAAGATTCATAGACAAAAAGGAGATATTCCTGTTTTATTGTTTAATATGCATGGAACACCTTATAGTATGAGGATCAATTCTGGTTGGGAATGTGAAGGGATTGGTGGATTTGAAAAAGAAGATTGTTTTATTGATATATGGGATACTAAATTCTTTCAAAAAATAAAGGAATATATGGCTGATGATGGAGTTATTATATTAAACTCATGTTCAACTGGTAAGGGAGATGTTAATCTAGCTAAAGTTATTAGTATGGAAACTGGACTTTCTGTTTATGCTCCTGTTGAAGATACTTCAATGAGAACAAGAGTTAGAGCTGCACTAATGAAAGAAGCAGAGGCAAATTTAGATTATGTAAGTGTTGATGAAGAAGGATATGTTGATGATGTTTATTTTTATACGCTAACCGAGAACCATAATAAACCTGTATTTGTTATATCTGGTTTTAGGGTCCCAAATGATGTAGTAGATATTACAAAATTCTTTCATGATGAAGAAAAGAATGAAAGGTTTAATGTTGAGCGTGCCTTATTAACTGATGTATATAGAGTAGATAGAGGACCTTTATACTTAATTGATACAAGTATTGAATTCTTAGAATAAAAAGATTTATAAACAAATCAAAGTTTTTCTAGGTAATGGAAAAAAAGTTAAAATGTCTAGCTTGTAGAAAAGAGTTGGCTAATGATGAAGGCTCAGTTATATTTACTTGCCCTAATTGTAATCAAGGTGAATTGGTTCGATGTGGTCAGTGTAGAAAATTAGGTACCAAATGGAGATGTCCTAAGTGCGAATACGAGGGGCCTAATTAAAATGGTTCAAGCTGGTGTAACTATCAAAGTAATGCCTGAATCACCTGATGTTGATAGAGTTGAATTGAAACAGAAATTTGAAGATAAGATTAATGAGGCTTATGGTGATGTTGGTGAGATTAGATATGAAGAAGAGCCTATTGCTTTTGGTTTAGTTGCTTTAAAATTTACATTTATCATTGATGAAAAACAAGGAACTGATAGGGTAGAAAATTGGGAAGTTGATGGTGCTGCTAATATTCAAGTAATTGATTTTAGAAGAGCTTTAGGATGAGTATTTTTCTATAATTTTTATATATTCTTTATTTAATCCACCTAACCTAAATATTGCTACCTCATTTAATTTATGTTTCTTTGCTAATTTCAAATCACGTTCTAATAATTTTGCACTGATTGGTTTTTCCCAGCCTAATATACCTTTAGCAAGAACTCCATAAGCAATGATAAATTTATTTCCAAATCTATCTTTACCTTTTTTTATCTCCCTATTCATTATATAAGATCCGAAGTCATGCATTGAAGAGTAGGCCATTCTCAGGGGATAAGTATTATATTTTGGTGGAAATGATATTCCTAAAATTGTAAAGATTGCTTCAAGAAATTGATTTACAAAGAAATACTCAACCACATATACTTTTTTGTGACTTTTTACAAACTTTCTAATTAATTTCCTGTTTGCAAAAAAATTAGGTAATTGAGTAAAGTATAAAGAAGGATGTTGGTGGGTTGGAAGTTCTGCATCCCATAATACTGGAACTGAAGTTCCTTTTAATTCATTGATTATTCTTTTTAGAGCTTTTCTTTTTGAAAAAGGAGATAGCCAGTAACCTTCCTTTTTCTTTAATATTGGCCAGTAGGCTATTTCTTTTACATACTTGGAAGTTATTGTTTTCTTTATTCTGTTAAATTGTTTCAAAGATGTAGCTGCAATGTATAGTTTTGTAGGAAATTTAATTAAGTTAATTTTTTCAATATTTTTCTTTATTGGAAATTCTTCATAAAATGATATAATCATATGATAGAAAGGCTTTTATTATATTAAATAATTTTCTGTTTATGGTTTCAGATGGACAAATAGTAAAAATTGCAAAATCTCTACAAGGTTTAAGCCCTGAAGAGCAACAAAAGAAATTCCAAGAATTAGTTTTTGGAATGAGTCCTGAAGAACAGAAAGAGATTATTGAAAAATTATCTGGAAGTTCACAAGAATGTATATTTTGTTCTATGGCTGAAGGTAAGGTTGCTATAAAAAAGATTTATGAAGATGATAAAGTTATTGCAGTTTTAGAGATTAATCCTGCTACTAAAGGTCATGTGTTAGTATTTCCAAAAAAACATTATTCTTTATTGAATCAAGTGGAAGATGATTTAGTTGGGCATTTGTTTAAGGTTGCAAATAAATTGTCAGGGGTTATATTTGAAAATGTTGGTGCTGAAGGAACTAACATAGTTGTTTCTAGTGGGGCTGTTGCTGGACAGAGGATTCCACATGTTGTTGTAAATGTTATTCCTAGATTTAAAGGTGATAATGTTTCTGTTGGTTGGAAGGGCAATCCTATGGATGAAGAAGAGTTAGAAGAGTTAAGAAAAAAGCTTTCTGGTAAAGTACGTTTTGAAAAGCCTAAACAAATTAAAGAAATAAAGTTTCAAGAAGAAGAACCTAGAATACCATAGATATTAATATTGTGAATATTGTTGCAAGAGTCATTGCTGGAACAAAAGGAATTCCAATTCTTATCCAAATCTTATTTATTTTATTTTTCTTTAGAAGTTTTAAATCCTTAATAGTTAAACAAGGATTGTTTTTTGATATTAAAACTTTATTTTTGTGTACTACATCTTTAGCTAACCAGTCTCCTTCTGTTACTTTTGATAGTGCCACTTGTTTAAGGAATTGATTATTTTCTATTGTCTTAACAAATATTACTAAGTAATAATAGAATACTAGGAATAATGCGAAGAATATTATTACTGCTTTTGCTTCAAATAAGGGAATGAATAGTGTTGATATTACCAATATTACTGTAATTATTAAGAAAGTATTTCTTGTGGCTTTGTTCTTTGCAAGATTTTTGTTTAATTCCTTACCTAATTTCTTTTTATTTTTGAAAAATATTACAAGGCCAAAAACAAATCCATACACCCCTCCAATTATTATTATACTAATAAATAGTATTAGTAAGAATGGAAGATTAAAGTTTGAAAAGAAAGGTTGTGTTGCAAATGCTGCTCCTAATCCCATTAATAGTTTTGCATCTGCTCCTCCCCATTGCTTAGTCCTATACATAATTAGTCCTATTAAAAACATTGCTGCAAATCCTATAAGCCCATAAAAGAAGTAAGTGTATTCAGAAGTTACTATTGAATGGATTAACCTTATTGCTAGAGCTGTAACAATAAAGCCAATAGATAGGTTGTCTGGTACTTCTCTTGTTTTAATATCATATATAGATGCAATAATCAAAACAATTACTGACAAGGCTACTAGAATAATTTCTGTGATCATAAATAGAATGTAAGAATTAGAATTTAAAAAGGTTTTGAAAAAAAAAAGATTAAAAAAAGATAAACCAACCAGAGGAAGTTTTATCTTTTCTTTTTCTTTTTTGCTTTTTTCTTAACTGCTTTTTTCTTAACTGCTTTTTTCTTTTTAGCTGCCATTTAAAACTCACCTCTTAGTTTTTTATCTTGATTTTATTCAAGTTAATTAATTTTGTTTACTAAATATATGACCTTTATACTTTAAAAAGGTTTTGATTTTTATTTTTCTGAAAAATTTTAAGTTTTTAAAAATAACAATTGTTAATTTTTTTCAAACCTCTAATTTTTAGCACATTTTTGATGCAAAAACTATATAAATTGACCAAATTCTTGTTAAAAGATGATAACAATAATAGGTGCTGGTCCCGTCGGTAATTACTTGGCTTATGAACTTGCAAGGCAAGGAAATAAGGTTAGAGTTGTTGAAGAACATCAAGATGTAGGTAGACCAGTTCAATGTACTGGAATTGTAACTAGTGAGTTTGCAAAAATAATCAAACTTGATGAAAGTTTTGTTGTAAACAAAGTAAAAAGAGCAAAAATATTTTCTCCTAACCAAAGTTTTATTGAAGTTAAACTAAAGAAAGAAAATATAATTTTGGATAGAGCAAAGTTAGATTTTTTCTTGTATGAAAAGGCAAAAAAAGAAGGTGTTGAGTATATTTTAGGTAAGAGATTTAATGGGAATGAGGGTAAAAAATTAAAAATTGGTGATAATTTAATAGAAACTGACTACTTAATCGGCGCTGATGGCCCTATGTCAACAGTTGCAAGAAGTAATGGACTATATGGGGATAGGAAGTTTGTTGTTGGAAGTCAAGTTAGAGTTAATGGTAAATTTGAGAGTGATTTAGTAGAATTCTATTTAGGAGTTGGTTCTTTTGGGTGGGTTGTTCCAGAGAGTGAAAAAATTGCAAGAATTGGAGTTGTGGCATATAAAAACCCCAATAAACACTTACAAAAACTATTAGACTTGACTAAACAAGATGATATTATAGATAAGCAGGGTGGATTCATTCCATTATACAATCCTAAACAAGTTTTACAAAAAGGTAATGTATTATTAATAGGGGATGCAGCTACTCAAGTTAAAGGCAGTACTTTTGGAGGATTAGTCCCTGGTTTACTTGCTAGTAAAGTTCTTGTTAAGGATATTAAAAATTACAAAAAAAATGTTAGAAAAAAATTACATAAAGATTTGTATTTGAACTTAATGATAAGAAAAATTATGGATAGGTTTACTGAAAAAGACTATAATGAGTTACTAAGATTGTTTATGAAAGATAAAGTTAAAGAAGTTATTGAAGATACAGATAGAGATTTTCCATCAAAATTTTTATTAAAACTTTTAATTAAAGAGCCGAGGCTTTTGAAGTTCTCAAAAAAATTGTTATATTAATAAATTGAAAAACTTTATAAATTACCAGAGTTATTAAAATTATATGAATAAGAAAGGTAAAGCAGCGATTGAAGCTTCTATATTAGTATTCCTTATCTTACTTACTATTGTAGGTTACATTGTTTTAGCTCCTCAAGAAACTAGAGATGAGCTTTTAGGTGAAGATAGCAGTACTAGTACTACAAATACTGTAAGTTCAACTGATTCTTTACTTTCTGTTAGCCCTGGAGAGATAAAACCTTCAAAATCTGATAAGATGATTAATAGATTGGATCCAGTAAGAATATATACTAAAGTTGAATCTGAAACACAAACATTAGCAAATTCTTTATCTATTGCAAGAAGCTTAATACATAATGATTACAAAAATATTTACTTTGACATTGAAGCTGTTGAAGAATTAGATAGTTTGGAATTAATTTTCTTAATTGTTGAATCTAAAGGGGCTATTAAGGTTGAGATTAATGGAAATGAAATTTACGAAGGTACATTAACTAGTAATAATTTGCCTTTGGAAATACCTACTACTTATTTACATCAAAAAGATAATATAATCAAATTGAGTTCTACTTCACCAGGATGGAAAATTTTCTCATCTAATTACTATTTATTACAAGAGGTTAGATTATTCCACAATTACTTGTTAGAAGAGACTGAAAAGACAAGAACATTTTCAATTGATGATATTGATAATTTAAAAAGAGCTACTCTATCTTATTATGTGACTTGTAATTCTAATGAGGAGGGAAGATTAACTATTTATCTAAATGGAAAAGAAGAATTTAGTGATGATCTTTTCTGTGAATACTTAGATAAAAGAACATTGGTTCTTGATGATGATCAATTAGAGACAGTTAATAATTTAAGATTTGTAATTGATAATGGTGATTATAATATAGATGAAATTGAAATTGAAAGTTTGTTGGATGCTAAGGATTATCCGACATATTCATTTGAAGTAGATACTGATGATTATGATGATATATCTTCTGGGGACAAAGAGGTGATACTAGAGTTGGCCTTTGGAGATAGCTCAAGTAGGAAGGAGGCTACAATCTTTGTGCAAGAACATAGCTTTAAAATTGATACATACGATACTGACTACAGTAAAGATATAACAAGCTATATTGACAATGGAGCTAATAGCATAAAGATTCAACCTTCCAATACTTTTGAGGTAGATAATCTTAAGGTTGTTCTTAATTAAAGAAAAAAATTATTTTTTTGGTCTTCTGAAAACCGGCCCTGCTTCAAATACTAATGCTGCGCCTAGATCTTTTTCTTTTGGATCATAATCATTTCCTTCATTGAACTGATAGTTTCCTGTTAACATAAATGATTCTTGGAATTGTATTCCAAATGGACCATTTCTTGGAAATGCTAATTGTCTAAATGATATCCCTGCACCATAGCCATGTAAGGCCCTATCCTCTAGTTTTATGTTTGATGCAATTCCAACTGGGCCTGCACCAAAAATAAATCCTCCATTCATGTTATCTCCTAAAATACCCATTCCTAGAATCATTCCACCAAATCCATATCTTTCATCAGAGGCTTCTGAATTAAAAATAGTAGTTGCATCAACATAAACTCCATTTGTCATTCCTAGTCCAAATCCAGCTATTGGTAATATAACTGCGTTTCCTTCTGGAAGTTCAGCAACATTGATTAGTGCTCCTCCATCTACTGACAAAATAACTCTATAATCTTTAAAAGATGTATTTTCTAATTGTCTTACTTCTTCTTCAAGATCCCTAACCATACTCATCATATCTTGTTCTCTTTTTGAAGCTTCGTTCATTTTTAATTCATAGTTTGCTTCCTGAACTTGCATTTGTTCAATTTCATCCATTGTAGGTAATCCTTTTCCAGATAAATAATTATCAACTACTCCTTCTAGTCTTGCTTCTTTAACTGTTTCATAATCAGCCATATCTTCTTGAAATAATTTTATTTCTTGCTGTTCTTCTGTTGTTTCTTCTATTTTTTCTTCTGCAAAAGCAGGTGTTACTGTAGCTGTTGCAAGTAAATATAATGGAATAAATCTTTTCATATTTTACACTCCCAGAACCATGAGGTTCTAATATTTCACCCCCTTTAGAAGAAATCAATAGTTTATTTATAAATCTTATTATGCTATTTATAAACTAAAACTAATTAAATAACTTAATTTAATTAAAAAGCATGGAGTTGATTGCTGATTTACATATACATTCAAGGTTTTCTAGAGCTTGTAGTAGTAAGATTACAATAGCTAATTTGGAGAAAAATGCAAGAATAAAAGGTATTGATGTTTTAGGAACTGGTGATTTTCAACATCCTAAATGGTTTCAGGAATTAAATACATTAGAAGAGAGAGATGGAATTTTATATACAAAAACAGGTTATCCTTTTGTATGGCAAAGTGAAATTTCTTTGATATATACTCAAGATGGAAAAGGAAGAAAAGTACATCAAGTTGTTTTGGCTCCAAATAAAGATGCTGTTAAAGAAATTACTGAATTTTTACTTTCAAAAGGAAGAATTGATTATGATGGACGACCTATTTTTGGAATGAGTAGTATTGAGTTTGTTGAAAGATTGAAATCTATTTCAACAGATATAGAAATAATCCCAGCACATATTTGGACACCATGGTTTTCTTTATTTGGAAGTAATTCTGGTTTTGATTCAATAAAAGATTGTTTTCAAGATCAATTAAAACATATTCATGCTTTAGAAACTGGAATGAGTAGTGATCCAGAAATGAATTGGAGAATTTCTCAATTAGATAAATTTAATCTTGTTTCATTTTCAGACATGCATTCAATGTATCCTTGGAGAATGGGTAGAGAGGCAACACTATTTGATATTGATTTAACTTATAAAAATTTGATTAGGGCCATAAGAACAAAAAAAGGTTATAATGGTACTATTGAAGTAGACCCAAATTATGGAAAATATCATGTTGATGGGCATAGGAACTGTAATGTTGTTATGGATCCTGAAGAGACTAAAAAACATAATAATATCTGTCCTGTTTGTAAAAAACCTTTGACTATTGGTGTTTTAAGTAGGGTTCAAGAATTAGCTGATAGAGGGGAAGGATACAAACCTAAAGATTATACTAAATATAAAACTTTGATTCCATTAGGTGAATTAATTTCAATGCATTTGAAAAAGGGAATTGCTACTAAGTCTGTTTCAGAGATATTAGATAGGATGTTTAATAGATTTGGTTCTGAATTTAATATTTTGTTGAATGTTGAGAAAAAAGATTTAGATAAAGAAGTTGGAGAAAAGTTAGCTGAGATAATAATAAGGAATAGAAGTGGAGAGATTGAAGTCAAACCAGGTTATGATGGAGTTTATGGCATTCCTCAATTAGAAGTAAAGAAAAATAAATCATTAACTGGTTTTTAACCAAAGTAATTAGCTTCTGGTCTAGTTTCATCTGTAGACTCTGTAACAGATGTGGATTTTACTTTTATTTCCTTTTCAAGTTCTGCTATTTCTTCTGAAAGGGTTTTTAGATCTATGTTAAAATTATATTTTTTATTTAATACAGTTAAGGTTTCTTTTGAACCTTTTATTCCTAAATATGCAGGATGACCAAAAGTCTGTGTTAATATAGATACTGCAGGGATTCCTCTTTTTGAAGCAGAGCCTAAAAGTACTCCAGTTACTCCCATTATTGGTCCTACTACACCATATATCTTGTTTGAACATCCTTTAAAAGAAGAGACAAAATTTTTATCAGTTCCAGTTATGTATACTTTTGGTTTTTTTGGTATTTTTTGTAGACCAATTCCACCAAGAGTTACTATTTCTTTTCCTTGATATTTTTCCATAATGTCTACAACAGTCTCACAAAATTTGTAGCATGAAACTTCATCAATTGGTTGTATATCTCCAGTTAGGATTATAAAATCTTGTTTATTTACTTTTTTATGCCAACACTCAACTATTGGTAAATTGATTAGATTATCTTCATTAATAAAAACTGAATGGGGAAAATGATGGGAGTGAATTTCAAGGAATTTTTTTGCTTTTAGTGTATCAACTAAAAAATCAGCTGCAATCTTACCAACATTGCCAATTCCAGGTAAACCTTCTATTAGAATTGGTTCTTTTAATTTTGGTTCTGATAGATATTTAACTTCGAAACTCATTTTATAAAAAAAGAAAGGTTGCTTTATAAACCTTGTTGTTGTTTTTTATACTGTCTACGGTATTTACCATATTTATCCTCAGGACTAAATTTAGCTGGTTTGGATGTAATTGTCTTTTCACCACAATTAGGGCATTTATCTTTTAATGTGTATTTTTGACATTTTTTACAAAATAGAATTTTTGAAGTCATTTTTTCTTAAGAATTTCACATATACCTTTTTGTTTTTTAATTTCTGTTAGTATTAAATTGCAAATCTTTTCTAGATTTTCCTTTGCAGTTAAATAATCCATTGCATAAGATATTACTCTATACTTTGGTGCAGAGATGTAGATTATATTTATTTTAAACTTATTTTTATTTGCAAATTCTTCTGCCAAGCTCAATACCTTTTTTATTTGTTCTATTCCATCTTCTGCTGGATTTTGAATATTTAAGAATGAAGATACCAAAACTTCTGGAGGTTTAATTTTTTCTTTAACACTTTCAATTAAAGGTTTAATATACTTTTCAGGAAGATCTAATCCTTTTATTGCTTCATCTCCTTTTAGGGATATTTCATTAAATGCATTAGAAAGTAAGTCAAAATGTTCTATTAATTTAAATCCAACTTTTTTGTAATAATCTTCTAATGTTACTTTTTGTTGTTTTGCTACAGAGGTTAGTAATTTTTCTGCTTTTATCTCTTGTTTGTATTCTTCGTTCTTTCTATTTCTTAAACTCATAGGAACCCTTCTTAATGAAAGGTCTACATGTTTTTGTTGTTCATCTATTCTAAGGACTAAACATACTAATTTTTTTCCTTCTTTAACATAATCTCTTATATTCCTAATTCTACCTGGTGCAATCTCAGATATGTGAATCATTCCATCTTGGTTTTCATATTCATCTATAGTTACAAAGATTGAATGAAATGATATTTTCTTAACTGTACAAATCAAAATATCGTTTTCTGCAGGTAATCCTTTCTTTTTGTAAAACATATAGGGGGAAAAGAAGGGTTTATTTAAAAAGGTTACTCTAGGATTATCCGAAAAAAACAGTCATTGCTAAACACCAAGTATATGAGTTTCCTTCTATATCTTCAATAAGAGTACAATAGTCTTTTCCAGTTTCTGTAGAATATACCCCATAACAAGTCCCTAGTTCTTTATTATCCGGAGATAATTCATCACATATTTTTATATCTGGTTCTCCTAAAGCCAAAAATGCGTAACATATTCCTTTTTCGACATCACCTGTAATAGAATCGCATCTTTTTCTAGAGGGATTATATTCAACATCTGCTAAAATACAATAATCTACCATTGTAGAATTTTCTAGTTCATGTACACAATCTACATAGCTAGTGAATACTACACCATAGCACATTCCAACATATTGTGCATAAGAAGGATTATAATCTCTAACTTCCCAACAATAAGAGTCATCTTTTGTTTCCTTAGCTACTTTTGCTAAACAGTAGGGTGTATCTTCTTCATCTTCTTGTAATTCATTACAGGTTTGAACATAACAGCCTCTTTTTTGTTCTCCTTCATACTTTTCACATTTCTCTAAATCATAAGGATCAGTTATAGAATCAAATGTGCTACATCCAGATAATAATAGTAAACATAAAACTAATGAAAATAATATAAAAATATTTTTCATAATACTAGAATATTAAAAGAATTTAAAAGGTTTACTCTAGAACTTCAATAACTTGAGCTTCTATCTTACTCTTGCCACCAGTAGGCATTGCAAGTGTTTTGTCACAAACTAGACATTTTACTTCAGAAGCACACTTACTAAAAATTACTTGTTCATTTTTACATTTACATCTTACTTTTATGAATTGACCTTGCATTTTATACCAACTCCACTTTTTTAGCTCTTCCTCTTTCAAGAACAAATGCTTTATTACATATAGTACATCTCATTACAAAAGGATGTTTTTTTGATTGTTTTGCTCCAGTTCTCTTAAACTTTGAGATAGCTGGTTTTGAATATTTGTTTTGGTTTCCGAATCCTCTTCTTAATCCTCTTAATCTCATTCTTAATTTTGAACCAATAGACTGAGGATGTACAGAACTTCTTGTTTTTTGTTTTGCTTCTGATACTGTTACTTCTACATGTTTCTTACATTTTGGACAATATTTCCTAATTTTCTTCGGTATTTTCATTTTCAGCCTGTTTATTTCTTGTTAATATTTCAGCTATTTCTGGTTTTAAATGTATTGTTTCTCCAGTCTCAAAAGGACCATAAGTCTCCATATCAGGACCTACAAATTGAGGTATTTCCTGGATAACAGTTATAGCTATGGTATCGGTTTTATCTGGGGTTTTTAAATCTTTCTGTTCTTTTAATTCTAAGGAAGGCATCTTATTTTGAAGGAGATTTACAAGAATATTATCCTTATATTTTGAAAAAATGGTAGTTAGCTCAGTATAGAAAGATAACTCTTCTGGAAGCATCATAGAAGTATCTTGAGCCATATTACTTCTTGTTGCAAAAAGTGCTGCTTGAATTAGTTTTGACTCTCTTTTCTCATAAAGTTCTTTTAGTATTTTTCTTACATTTTTTAACTGAGTTATTGTTTTTTCAACCTCTGTAGAGCCAAAAATGCTGTTTTTTTGTGATTGGGATACTAAAATTGCTTCTTTTTCATTTAGATATTTTACTACATCTACATAGAAAGTTTTGTCTATTTTTTGAAGTTCTGTTCTAAACTTTTCTCTTCTTAACAGTTCATATAAATTTTCATAGGTGATTATAACTTCAGACATAAGAAGGGTTATAAAAGAGGGGTTTAAATTTATTTCTGTAGTAGCTTTATAAGGTCTTTTCCTTTTATTCTTCCAATTGAACCAGTTCTACACTCTTGTTCTGTAAATCTTTCAGCATTATCCATATTTTTTCTATCATATATTAGTAATGGTACTGGGTGGTATGTGTGCCTTTTTCTAGAACAAGCAGTAGTATGATCACAAGTAACTACAATCCTTACATTCATTCTTCTTAATACAGCAAAAAAATCCTTATCAATTAATTCAAGCATTTTTTTCTTTTGTTTGGGAAGTCCATCATGTCCAGGAATATCTGTTTCTTTTATGTGAATGTAGAAGTAATCATATTTTTTTATATTTGATCTTATATATTTTATTGATTTTTCTATTGTTAAATTTAATCCTTCATACAGATGTTTATAGACATCTCTCGTTACAATTGGAGGATATTCAAAAGGAAGGACATCTATCCCGGCTAGTTTTGAAATTCCTTTTTCTAATGGAAAAGAGCAAACTGCAGCCCATTTTTTCTTTTTTTTCAATTTTGGAAGTTTATTCCCTGCATCTCTTAATAATACTACATTTGCTGGAAGGAGATTTTTTTGTTTTCTTCTTTTGTTTAATGGATGATTCTTTAAAACTTCTTTTGTGTTTTCAATAAATTCATTTATTATTGCTGCTGCAATTCTAGCTTCTGGCTTTAATGGCATACATCTTTGTATATGAGGGTTTTTATTGTCATATGCAACTCCAAAAGCCCCAATTCTTTTATAGGCAGGATCAACATTTGTTATTTCACTTGAGAATTTTCCTTTTAATACTAAAACTCCTCTATGCTCTATTGTACTTTTGAATATAAATTTACAAGGTAATTTTACTTCTTTATTAATTGCTTTTTCTAGTTCTTTTGCTTCTGGGGTTGTTAGAGTTCTTCCTGCCCTTCTTTCTATTATCTCATCTTCATCTTGTATTGTTGCAAAGTTTGCTCTCAAGGCTAGAAAATTTCCTTTTAGTTCTATTCCTGCACCTATTGCTTCAAGAGGTCCACGACCTGTAAAATACTTATAGGGATCATAGCCCAATAATGCTGTTACTGCAACATCTGATTCTGGAGCAACAGTTGGATTTACTGGGTAGATTAGTCCAGTTCTACCATGACTTGCAAGATAGTCTAAATTAGGAGTATCTGCAGCTTCTAAAGCAGTTTGATTTTTAAGAATCTTATTAGGTAATCCAGCTGCACCATCAAGAATAACTAATATTGTTTTCATATAATTTATATATGTTAAAGATTATTTAAAGTTTTGGATGAAAATTAAAGAGAAACCTGAAGATTTTATTGTAAAAGAAGAATTAGATTTGAAATTAGGAGAGGGCAATTATTTTTACTATTTGTTAGAAAAAAAAGATTGGAATACATTGAATATTATTAAGGAAATTTCTAAAAGATTAAAAATTAAAGAAAAAGATATTGGATTTGCAGGTAATAAAGATAAGAAAGCAATTACCTTCCAGTATATCTCTATACTGAATGGAAATCCAGAAAGAGTTAGTAGGTTGAAAATAGAAGATGCGAAATTAAGTTTTGTAGGTAGAGGAAAAGATAGAATTTGTTTAGGGGATTTAAAGGGAAATAATTTTATTATTATAGTTAGGGATTGTTCTAAAATAAAAAATATTAAGAATATTATTAATTACTTTGGTGAGCAGAGATTTGGGTTAAATAATAATTGGAAAATTGGAAAGATGCTAATTTTGAAGAAATTTAAAGAAGCTTGTGAAGAACTATCTTTAGAAGTAGATAGAAATGATTATCTTGGAGCTTTGAAAAAATTAGGATTGAGGAAGTTAAGGTTTTATGTATCTTCTTATCAATCATACTTATGGAATAAACTAGCTGAGAAAAGTAAAGAAAAAAAGATTCCTATTGTGGGTTATTTATATGATGGTAAATTGTATGATAAAATATTGGAAGAAGAGGAAGTAAAGGTTAATGATTTTTTAATCAGATCATTTAAGGAAATTTCTACTGAAGGTGGAGAAAGAGATAGATTGATTAAAGTTGAAAAATTTAAAGCAAAAGAGCTTGAAAAAGGTATTTGGGAAGTTAGTTTTTTCTTGCAAAAAGGAGCTTATGCTACTGAAGTCATAAGGCAGTTAAACTTATAAATAAAATTACTATTTTTCTTTGTATGTTTAAGTTTTTAAAGAAAAAGCTGAAAGATGCTGTTGGAACCTTTAAGAGGGGTGTAGAAGAGAAAGGAGAGGAAAATATAGTTAAGGCTCCAAAAGAGATTAGAATCAAAAAGGTAAAAGCTACAAAAGAAGTAAAATTAGATCTTCCTAAAGAAAAAAAAGAATTGTCTAAAGTTGAAGAAAAGAAAGTTGAAAAAAAAGGTTTTTTTGGAGCAATAAAAGAGAAGATTACTACAAAAACAATTAATGATTCTCAATTTGAGGAATTATTTTGGGAATTAGAAGTTGTGTTGCTTGAAAATAATGTTGCCTTTGAAGTTATTGAAAAGATAAAAGAGGATTTGAAAAAAGATTTGGTTGGAGTTCCTTTGAAAAGAGGGGATGTTGAAAGAATTATATTAGACAGCTTGAAAAAGAGTGTTAGTGAGATTTTAGAGTATGATAATTTTGATTTAATCTCAAAGATTAAAGGAAAAAAACCTTATGTTATTGTTTTTATTGGGGTAAATGGTTCTGGTAAGACTACTTCAATTGCGAAGTTTGCATATATGTTAAAGAAAGAAGGATTTTCAGTTGTTCTTGCAGCTGCAGATACATTTAGAGCTGCTTCTATACAACAGTTAGAAGAGCAAGGTAAAAGAGTTGATGTTAAAGTTATCAAACATGATTATGGTTCAGATCCTGCTGCGGTTGGTTTTGATGCTGTAAAATATGCCCAACAAAAAAATATTGATGTTGTATTGATAGATACTGCTGGAAGACAACATAGCAATATTAATTTGAGAGATGAGATGAAAAAAATAATTAGAGTTGTAAAACCAGATTTGAAATTATACGTTGGTGAAATGATTTCTGGTAATGATTGTATTGAACAAATAAAGAATTTTGATGAAGCAATTGACATTGATGGTGCTATTTTATCAAAAGCTGATATTGATGAAAAAGGTGGAACTGCAATCTCTGTTTCTTATGTTACTGGCAAACCTATTTTGTATATTGGTGTTGGACAAGAATTAAAAGACTTAGAAAAGTTTGATAAAGAGAAAATTCTTAAGACTTTATTTTGAAAAGTTTTATAAACACAAAAACTATTAGAATACTATTAAAATTATAGGGGGAATATTTAAATGGTAAAAAAAAGTTCTGCAGATGATGACAAGATTTTCGCATTTCTTGGAGTTTTCTTAACAATAATTGGATTTATTATTGTAATACTTACAAAAAAGGATAGTAGATATGCAATGTACTATGCAAAACAAGGATTAATTTTAGGTATAATCTGGATTTTGGTTTGGATTGTAATGGCAATTTTAAGTGTGATGTTAGCATTCATACCTATTGCAGGGCCAATGATTGCAATGTTAATTTGGGCAGTTGTTGGAATTGGTTTACTAATTATTTGGCTAATTAGCTGGATAAATGCTCTGTCTGGACAGATGAAACCAATGCCGCTATTCCAAGGCTTTGCAGATAAAATAAATCTTTAATTTTTTTATTTTTAAATTTTATAGGAGGAAAAAATGGAACAAAAAAGTTGGTTAACTACATTATTATTATCTATATTTTTAGGACCATTAGGTGTTGATAGATTTTATTTAGGCCTGACTGGTACAGGAATCTTAAAATTACTAATAACAATTGTAACCTTAGGTATGGGTGCAGGTGTTTGGTGGTTAATAGATATAATATTAATTGCTACAAAATACAAATTTAAAAATGTTAAATGGGTAGATTAAACCTATTTTTTTAAAATGTTAGACAATCTCACAAATGCATTGAAAAGGCCATTCCAGGATGGCAAGAAGATACTTATAGGCTGTTTGTTAAATATTATTCCAATTGTGAGTTTAATTTCTCAAGGTTATACTTTAGATTGTGCTAGACTAACAATGAAGAAAAAGAATAACCTTCCTGAATGGAATAAACTTGGAAAATATTTTGTTGATGGTTTGTTAAGATCCTTAATTGGATTTATTTGGTTTCTTCCTGTTTTAATATTAGTAGGAATTGCAGTAGGGGGGTTTTTATTACCAATCATAATAACTGCAATCCAAGGTGGAGAGATTGATTGGAGTTCAGCTATTGCACCTATTTTAGGAAGTGTGGGCATTCTAGTTATTGCTGCAATATTCTTTCTTTTTATAATTTATTTAACTCCTGCAGCTGTTCTTGGATTTGTTGATAAAGGAAAATTTAAAGAAGCATTTAATTTTAAGAGAATTTTTAAGAAAGCTTTTACTGGAGAATATTTTATTGCTTGGTTAGTTTCAGGAATTCTTGGTTTTTTTGGTATGTTGATAGTTATGGGTGTTTTATTTCCATTAATGTTAATCCCTTATCTAGGAAATATTATTAGAATGATTATTGGTTCTTGTGTGGGTTTTATTTTGGGCATAATCCAGATAACAATTCTTGCTGATGAATATAGAAAAATAAAGGCATAAAAACCTTTAAAAAGGCCTATTTTATCCTATATCTTAAGAAATATGGTATTAGACAAACTTGGAAATTCACTGAAAAATACACTAGGAAAGATAGCTAAAGCTATGTTTGTAGATGAAAAATTAATCAATGAATTGGTTAAAGATATTCAAAGAGCTCTGTTACAAGCAGATGTTAATGTAAGATTAGTGTTTGAATTAACAAAGAGTATTAAAGAAAGATCTTTGAATGAAAAGGCTCCATCTGGTGTTTCACAAAAGGAATATTTAGTGAAAATTGTTTATGATGAACTGGTTAAATTTCTAGGTGGAGAGAAAAATGAGATTAAAATTGAAGGAAAACCATTCAAAATTATGATGGTTGGATTGTTTGGTTCTGGTAAAACAACTACAATTTCTAAATTGGCAAGATATTATATGAATAGAGGATTCAAGGTGTGTACTGTAGGGTTAGATGTTCACAGGCCAGCTGCACCTGAACAATTAAAACAATTATCCGATAAATTAAATGTTACTTGTTTTATCGATAAAGATGAAAAGAATGCATTAAATATTTACAAAAAATATGAAAAGGAAATTGAGAAATTTGATATTGTTCTTGTTGATACTGCAGGTAGAGATGCTTTGTCTCAAGATTTAATTGAGGAAATAAGAGAATTAAATTATAATATTAAGCCACAAGAAAAATTACTTATTATTTCTGCTGATATTGGACAGGCTGCACAGAAACAGGCTGAGGCATTTCATGAATCTTGTGAAATTACAGGAGTTATAATTACAAAGTTAGATGGAACTGCTAAAGGTGGTGGTGCACTAAGTGCTTGTGCTGTTACAAAGGCCCCTGTAAAATTTATTGGTGTTGGTGAAAAACCAGAAGATTTAGAATCATTTAATCCAAAAGGTTTTGTTGGAAGAATTTTAGGAATGGGAGATATTGAAGCTCTTTTAGAAAAAGCAAAAGATGCAATGGATCTTGAAGATGCTGAAGATTTGGGTAAAAGAATGTTAAAAGGAGATTTTAATTTTCTTGATTTATATGAACAAATGCAAGCAATGAGTAAAATGGGTCCATTATCTAAGGTTATGGACTTGATTCCTGGTATGGGTGGAATGAAAATTCCTAAAGATATGTTAGAAGGCCAGGAAGGAAAATTAAAGAAGTGGAAGATTATAATGCAATCATGTACTAAAGAAGAATTAGAAGATCCAGATTTAATTACTAGGAATAGAATTGAAAGAATTGCTAAGGGTGCTGGAGTTGAAGTTAGGGAAGTTAGAGAATTGTTGAAACAGTATAAACAGAGTAAAAAGATGATGAAGATGATGAAAGGAAGTGGTGATCCAGAAAAATTAATGAAAAAATTACAAGGTAAAGGATTCAAATGAAATTAATTCAGCAGGGTGCAGAAGCTAAAATATTCTATAAAGATGGTACAATTATTAAAGAAAGAGTAAAAAAAGAATATAGGCATGAAAGCATTGATTCTTTTATTAGAAAAAAAAATACTAGACAGGAAGTTAGGTTGTTGCAGAAAGCCTCGAAACTTATTCCTGTTCCTGATGTAATTGATTCTTGTGATAAGGAGATGGTTATTAAGATGGAATTTCTTGAAGGAAAGAAATTAAGAGATGTTGTTGATGAGATGGATAGTAAAGAAAGAAAGAAAATCTTTGAAAGAGTTGGCAAAAAAATAGCAAAATTACATAACGAACATATAATTCATGGTGATTTGACTACTTCAAACTTAATTTTAAAAGATAAGATTTATTTTATTGATTTTGGTCTTGGTTTTATTTCTACTAAAATCGAGGATAAAGCAGTTGATTTGCATTTAATTAAGAAAGCATTAGAAAGTAAGCACTACAAACATGCTGAAGAGAGTTTTTATGCAGTATTAAAGGGTTATAAGAAGGAAAGTAAAGAGTTTTCTAAAGTTTGGAATAGATTTGAGAAAGTTTGTGGTAGAGGGAGATATAAGAAAAAATAATTATTAAAATCTTATAAATTTTCAGAAAGATTTATTAACTAAATAATTTTTGATTGTTCTGTGGTACAAACAAAGTTAACTGATGTTAAAAAAAATGGCAAACTAAAAGCTGAAGAATTAGCTGAAAAGCAGAAAGAAATATCAATTTCTGAGTTTTTTACTAAAAATAGACATTTATTAGGTTTTGATAACCCTAGGAAAGCTTTACTAACTTCTGTTAAGGAAGCTGTGGATAATGCTTTAGATGCTACTGAAGAGATGAATATTCTACCTGAATTAAGAGTTGAAATAAAAGCTACAAGCCCTGATAGGTATGCTGTTATCGTCGAGGATAATGGTCCTGGGATTGTAAAAGAACAGATTCCTAAGATTTTTGCTAAATTGTTGTATGGAAGTAAATTTCATAGATTAAAGATGAGTAGAGGCCAACAGGGTATTGGTATTAGTGCTGCTGCTTTGTATGGCCAGTTAACTACTGGAAAGCCTGCAAAAATTACATCTAAGATTGGGAAAAATGCAAAAGCCCATTATTATGAATTAATTCTTAATACAAAAACAAATGAACCTGAAATTTTAAAAGAGAGTGTTGAAGAATGGGAAAAAGAACATGGTACTCGAATTGAAATTGAAATGGAAGGAAAGTATCATAAGGGTAAATTAAGTGTTGATGAGTATTTGCAGTTGACTGCTATTTCTAATCCTCATGCAACTATTATTTACAAGGGCCCTGAAGCTGAACCTATTGAGTTTCCAAGGGCAACTAAAGAATTACCAATAGAAGCTAAGGAAATTAAACCTCATCCATATGGTATTGAATTGGGTATCTTAATTAAAATGTTAAAAGAAACTAGACAGAATACCTTACAAGGTTTCTTGAAACATGATTTTTGTAGAGTTAGTTCAAAAGTTGCTAATGAAATTGCTCAAAAAGCTGGTTTGTATGAAAAGGCAAGGCCTTCAAGGATTGCAAGACAGGAAGCTGATAACTTGTATCAGGCAATTCAAACAACAAAAATTATGAGTCCTCCAACAGACTGTATCAGCCCAATTGGTGAAGATCAAATGATTAAAGGTTTGAAAAAAGAGATTGATGCTGAATTTTATGCTGCTGTTACTAGAAAGCCTAGTGTTTATAGAGGCAATCCATTTCAAATTGAAGCTGCTATTGCTTATGGTGGAACATTACCTGGAGATGATTTAGCAAAGGTTATAAGATTTGCAAACAGAGTTCCATTGCAACATCAAGCTGGAGGTTGTGCAATTACTAAATCTGTTGTACAAACAGCATGGAGAGGTTATGGTTTGTCCCAATCAAGAAGTTCTCTACCTTCTGGACCTGTTGTTATAATGGTTCATATGGCTAGTGTGTGGGTTCCTTTTACTTCAGAATCAAAAGAGGCTATTGCTTCATATCCTGAGATTATTAAGGAAGTGAAGATGGTTTTGCAAGAGTGTGGTAGAAAATTATCTTCTCATGTAAGAAAAGTTAAGAAAACTGAACATGAGC
This sequence comes from archaeon, assembly GCA_043825775.1. GTDB lineage: Archaea > Nanobdellota > Nanobdellia > SCGC-AAA011-G17 > GW2011-AR17 > JABHZQ01. The sequence goes on along the minus strand of JBDRRK010000015.1, from coordinate 81,174 downwards.
AGAAAAGAAAAAAGATATTTGAAATGTATATTCATGAGGTTGTAACTGCTTTAGATAAAATTTCTAAAGTAGACAAAGAAAAATTAAAAAAAGATTTAGAGAAAATATCAATGCAAAGAACTGTTGGAGATTCAGATGGTAAATAGAAAAAAAGATGAAACAAAATTAAAAATTAAAAGATTAGGAGATGGAGTTGTTAAAGATATTAATAAACATACTAATCCTTCTATTGAAATTCCTACAAGAAGTTTATCAAATGTTCATTTTAATGAGGCTAAATCTATAATTGAATTAGGAAAAGATACTCAACAGAGATATTTTTTTAATGTTGGACAAGCAAAAAAGTTTATGCAGACACTTTTAATTGCTGGTGCTTGTGATGAATTGCTTGATTCTGGTAAAACCACATCCATAAGGGACTTGTATTATATGACAAAACATAGTATTGGAAAATCAAAAGAAAATACCTTTGATGATCAGACTGAATCAGATCCTATTATTGAAGACTTGGAAGTTACAATTGATGCCTTAAGAGAAGAATTGAATTTATTTGCTTCTAACAGAGGAGCTATGGTTGGAAATATGAAAGTTATTGATTACGGAGTTAATAAGGATGGAGATAAAATTGATTTGAGTAAAATGGGAAGTGGGGGTTGGAGTATCCCTAGTATTGTTGAAAATGATATTATTGAATTTAAGGATTGTACTGCTAAATTTATTTTGATGGTTGAGAAGGATGCTGTCTGGAGAAGGCTTAATGAGGATGGTTTTTGGAAAAAGCATAATTGTTTGTTAATGCATGGACAAGGAATGGCTCCAAGGGGTGCAAGAAGGTTGTTACATAGATTGGTTAATGAATTTAAATTACCTTTGTATGTATTTGTTGATCAAGATCCTTGGGGTTTGTATATTTATTCTGTAATTAAACAAGGAAGTATTAATTTAGCTTATGAAAGTCAGAGAATGGCTGTTCCTTCTGCTAAGTTCATTGGATTAAGTGCTTTTGATAAAGAGAAGTATAAGCTACCAGATAATGTTACAATTAGACTAAATGAGCAAGATAAATCAAGAGCAAAACAAATTTTAGAATATCCTTGGTTTCAAAAAAAGGAATGGCAAAAAGAACTGAAAAAGATGATGAGCAATGGTTACAAGTTAGAGTTGGAAGCTTTAAGTTCTAAAGGTATTTCTTTTGTAACGGAGAAATATCTTCCAGAGAAAATTAAAAATAAAGATTGGCTTGATTAAGCTGCTTGATAATTACTTAGGGCTTTTGATGTGTTGTAACCTAAATCGTCGAATATTCTCTCTTCTAATGGTCTTTCATAAGTTTTTATTTCAAGATTTCCATCTGTATCATAATCACCTTTAATTTGGCTTTCTGGAATTTCTAATAAATTAAAATTCACATCATCCATTAAATTTTGTTCTGTTCTTTTAAGGGGATTTCTTTTTAGGTCTCTATAAACTGTTGTTGATGAGATGTTAAAATCTTTTGCAATATCTTGAACTGATTCTCCTCTTGCTTTTGCTTCTTGAACTTCATAAGCTCTTTGCTCCATAAAACCTTGGTATGCTTCTGTTTTACTGCAAGACATTTTTTCTCTTACTTTTCTTAGGTCTTTTGATTCTAAATTGTACATATCAAGTATTTCTGACCATGTTGCTTTTTCTAAGCCTACAATATTTTCATTACAAGCAGTACTTGCAGCACTAGCTAATCTTTGTTCATATGTTTCTGAAATACTTTCAAGAGTTGCTCCAGTATCTCTATAAAATTTGAATATTTCTTCTAATTTGGTATCTTCACTAAATTGTTGATTATTAATTGGATCTTGCAAGAATTCTTCGTATTCTTCTTCTTTTCTTGCTATTAAATCAATTCTTGATTCTAAAATATCTTGGTACATACTATTAATTGCAAATGAATCTCCACCAAGGAATTTTTCTTCTACTTTTTCTTCTACTTTTTGTTTTGGAACATATATCTTTTGTCCAGTTAATATAAAATCTGGATTTTCTATTTCATTATCTTGTGCAGTTCCATTATAATCTTCTACAATTCTTGAAAGGATATCATCTTTTTGAACCTCATAAGATTCCCATGATTGAGGAACTACTAATTTATCACCTGCAAAAATTAAATTTATATCTTTAATATTATTTTTTCTCTTAATATGCTGCATTAATGTTCTGTTTGCAGCAGAACTATAACTTTCATCTCCTGTAATACTTGATGCTATTTTTGATAAAGTCTGACCTTTTTCTACTTTTATTGTTTGATAAATATCATCTTTGTTTTGAATTATTTCTAATTGTTCTGGTTGTTCAGCTCTTACAATCACATTTGTTTGTGGTTCATCATCTATTGTAATATCTTCTTGTTCTGTTGATAATAAATTTTCTTCTAATGATTGTTCATAAGCTGGATCTTCTGATTCTTGTGGTTCTTCATTTTCTTCAACTGGTGTTACATAAGCTGGATCTTCTGATTCTTCAAAAGTTTCTACACTTCTAAATGATTCTTGTGGTTCATATGAATCAGGTTCTTCTTGAGGTGGGAAAATAATTGCAGCTTGAGCATCTAAATCTGGGGTTATTGGTTCATAAGTAACTTCTGTTCTGTCTGTTAATTGTGCAGAGATAACTGAACCTGTTTCATAACCCTCATCAAAATTATCTATACCTGGAACATCGTCATCTCCAATTTGTTCTTCAAAATCTTCTTTTGGTTGATTATATGTGTGATTTACTCCCAAGGTTAATCCTATTGTTGCTGCAATTAACAAAACTTTTGAAACTAAATTTGATTTTGTTTTTTTAACATTAGATTTTATTCTTGGAATACCAAATTTTCTTTCTCCTTTTTCTTCTTGAGATAATCTTCTTTCTAATTCTGTTTTAGGTAAAGGGATATCTATTGCTTCTACTTTAGGAAAACCATTTGAGTCTGTTATAGGTTTAGGCTCTAAGTCTTCAAGTGTATCTATAAACTTAAGATAATCTCTATCATGTAAAGGGTCAACTCTTGGAATTGATTGTTCATCTCCTTGAATAGCTACAAATTCTGCTCCAGGAATTTCTTGTTGGTTTAGAGATCTATTGTCTTCTGGATTTCCTCTAAATGTTTTTGATTCTAGCCTATTAAGACCTTTAAAGGGAATAACATCAGTACCTTCTTCTGTATCTTCATCTTTTCCAAATTCAGCAGCAGGTAGTGCATTCATTTTTTCTGTTTGGATTCTTCCTGATTGTTGTCTTGCCATCAATTCTTCAGGTGTTACTGTTGGATATCCACCAGTAGGTAATTCCAAACCATCATATAGTTCTTCAACTCTTGCTTCACCAGAATCAATTAAACCATCTTTAAATCTGTTTAATCTCATATCAAACTCATAAGGATTTTCTCCTCTGTTTTCAGCCAACCTTGTTCTTATTTCTACACTTTTATTTGCACTATCAAAGAAATCTGATTCAACACTATCTTCATCTACAGAATCTTGAGTAATATCTCTTGGATCTGTATCTTTAATTATTTCACCAGTTCTTAATTCTTCAAGCACTCTATGAAAACTTGTAGGATTTGCTAATTGTTGCATTTCGCTTATAGCAGTTAAATGTTTATTATCTGGATGATCTGGACCAACTTCTATTGTGGTGCTCTCATTAAATAATTCTTGAAGAGTTGTTAGACTTGGAACAAAACCTTCTCCTTGAGCATCTTTTTTATGCTTTGTTCCATCTTCCCCTAAAACTATTGATTTTGGCATTATTGATTCTTCTGGTTCTCCAATACTAATTGTTGTTGCAGAAGCTAGTTCTTTTGTATCATCAATAACTCCCTCAGGTGATGCTCTAAACCTTCTATTAGACTCTTCTTTTTTATCATTAATAAACCGTAATATTCTGCTTTTATTTTTTGGTCCTTTATTAGAATTGTCATCTACCATAATACTTTTTTGAAATAACTAGTATATAAATGTTTCTATTTGTCCTAACTGTTCAGTAACTACAAAATATAGATTAAATCTTAATAGAAATGTTTTTAAACGAGGCAAAATTTAAGAAAACTTAGGTCCCTGTAGCTCAGCGGTGGAGCACTCGAATTTTAAGCTTTTGGGCTTGAAGTGGTGAAGCTGTTAACCGAGCGGTCGCAAGTTCGAATCTTGCCGGGGACGGATTTTTTATTTAACCTTGACACGGCAAATGTGCGTGCCAGATTTATATACTTATTTTCTTTGATTAAATATATGAAAAGAGTTCTTTTTGAAAAAAGATACCAAAATAAATTTTTGATGAAATTTAAGGAAAATAATAATTTTTCTGAAAGAAAAATGGCACGTTATCTTAGTACTAAAAGAAGAACTCTAAAAAATTGGATAGATGAAAGAAATACTCTTCCTTATCAAGTATACAACAAAATATTAAATGAATGTCCCACCTTAAAAATTTTTGAAAAATATACTAAAGATATTTCTAATAATTGGAGATCTATTAAAGGAGGTAATAAAAGTTCTAGGGTAAATATAAAAGAGAAGATGAGATTGCTTCGAATTAAAAAAGAAATTAAAAGAGAATTAAAGACAAAAAAGAAGAAAAGAAAAAACTTAGAATTAAATAAAAAAATTGATTTGAAAAAGATTATTGCCATTGCACTATTAACAGATGGTTATCTTTCTTCTAAGGATTGTTATAGAATTAATTTTTATTCCAAAGACATAGTACTCAAAAATTATATTCATAATATTTTAGATAATATTTCTAATTATCAAATAAATAGTTATTTTGATAAAAAGAAAAAAGGTCATTTTGTTAGACTCTGTGATATAGGATTAGCAAATGAATTGTTAAATTTTTGTCCCAATTACAAAACTTCTCCTTCTGTTAATCAAGAAATAGATGATTACATGAAAGAAGCACAACCCACTATTAAGTTCTTAAAAAATTCAAATAAAGAAACAAAAATATTGTGTTTGAGAATGGCTTTTAGTACTGATGGATCTATTTCCCTAAATAAAAATGGAGGTTATGAATTAAACTTAGCATGTTATCATCCCAAATTATGTTTAGAATGGCAAGAACTAATTGAAGAATTTAAAATAAATGCAAAAATAGGAAAAGATAAGAAAGAGTGGGGTGGCGTTGATGGACTAAGAATTTATGATTTAGAATCAATAACTAAATTTTTTAGATTGGGTGGTTTTATTGATGGTGTAAAAATTTCTAATAAAAGTAAGTTTTATAAAGGTATTGAGAAAAATAAACTACTAAGAGCTATTGTGGAACGGCCCCGTGGCTTAGCCTGGACAAGATTTAAGTTGATTAGTCTTGGGGTAACTAGAGCACTCGACTGATAATCGAGAGGTCCTGGGTTCAAATCCCGGCGGGGCCATAATCTTTAAATAGTTCAATTCTATTTATTTGTATAGGGCTAAGGAATATTCTCCTGCTGAAATTATTAGAAGATTACAAAAATGGGCTGGAACTGGTTATTTGCAAAATAAAATAAGAATCTATGATAGACCTCCAAGATTAGATATTGAAATAATAAGAGAACTGCCTGAAGAAACTTTTGGTCCAATAACTATCCCAAGAAATGATGAAGTTAGAGATATAACTGATAAATTATAATAAAAAAATTAACAAATTCTTGCACCAGTTTCTATGTCTTGATCAGGTTGTAAAAGAGCTACTTTATCTTTAAATTCTGCAGCCAAAAGCATTCCATTGCTTTCAATTCCCCTTATTTTAGTAGGTTGCAAATTTGTAAATACAATTATGTTTTTTCCCATAAGGTCTTTTAGTTCATAATCATCTCTTAATCCTGAAACTATTTGTCTAGGTGTTTCACCCTTACCTAGATCTACTAAAATAACATAAAGTTTATCTGCATTGGGATGCATTTCTGCTTTTATTATTTTTCCAACTCTAAATTTCATCTTTTCCCAATCTTTGTAAGGAACATAATGCCCTGCTTCGGGAGTTGATATTGTTTGAGTTTCTTGGTTTTTTTCCATTTTCTCCTCCTCAATCTTAGTAAATAAATATTCTGTCTTTTTAATTTGATTATCTCCTAATAAACCAAATTTAATATCCTTGAAATTTTCTTGTTTTTTTAACCCTAATTGTTGTTTTATTATTTTGGCTGTTGTTGGCATAAACGGTTCAAGCAGTATTGATATAACCCTTAATGATTCTGCAAGATTGTATAAAACTACCTCAAGTTTTTTTGTATCATTCTTTGCTAATTCCCAGGGCTTGTTTGTGTTAATATATTTATTACATTCATTTATGTATTTCCAAATTTCATTTAATACATTATGTAACTCAAAGTTTTCCATATAAAGATTAATTTTTTTGAAATCTAATTTTTTTAACAATTCATTCTTACTTGATTTTGGAATTTTTCCATTACAATATTTTTCAATCATAGAAAGAGTTCTTGATTGTAAATTTCCTAAATCATTTACAAGTTCGTTATTGTGTCTCTGATTTAATGCTTTTAATGAGAATGAACCATCAGAACCAAAAGGAATTTCTCTTAATAAAAAATATCTTACTGAATCTATTGGATATTTTTTTGCTATTTCTATTGGATCTATTACATTTCCTAGAGATTTAGACATCTTTACTCCACCTTCTCCATTAATAAATCCATGTATAACTAATTTTTTTGGAGGTTTTATTCCTGCTGAAAAAAGCATTGATAACCAAATAACAGAATGATGCCATAAAATATCATGAGAAGTAATATGAACATTTACTGGCCAATATTTTTTATTTTTTATATTTGCAACTCCAGAAGGATAGTTTAGTAATGCATCAAACCATACATATGCTACATGTTTTTTATCAAAAGGTAAGGGGATTCCCCATTTTACATTACTTCTTGAGATTGAAAGATCCTTTACTCCTTCTTTCATTCTTTTTAAAATAAATTTTTGATAGTTTTTTGGGATTATATAATCATTATTTTTAATATAATCTTCTACTTTTTTTGAATATTTTGACATTTTAAAGAAATAAGCTTCTTCTTCAAACCATTCAACCTTTTTCTTGTGAATAGGACAGCAACCTTCTTGTAAATCATTTTCATTATAGTAAGTTTCACAATCAACACAATACCATCCTTTATACTTACCCTTGTAAATATCTCCTTTATCATACACTTTTTGTAGAATTTCTTTACAATAATCTTCATGTTTTTTATCGGTAGTCCTTATAAAATTATCATAATCTACATTGTATACTTTGGCAAGATCTTTGAAAAGTTTTACTTTGTCATCAACAAATTTTTTTGGAGTTAATCCCTCTTTTTCTGCTAATCTCTCTATCTTTTGTCCATGTTCATCTGTTCCAGTCTGAAAAAATACATCTTCTCCATTTAACTTGTGCCACCTAGATATAGCATCAGCTATAACATCTGTGTAACAATGTCCTATGTGGGGTGCTCCAGATGGATAATATATTGGAGTCGTAATGTAAAACATTTTCATATACTGAGAAAGGGAATAATTGCTTATATAGTTTTCTCCATAAAATTTAATTTTATAAATTCTAACATTTGAAAATTACTTGTTTTTAGAAATAAATCATACGCAAGTTGGAAAGCATCCTCTTCAATACATCTTAATGCAGCTATTTCTATTTTTTCTCTATTTTCAGAAAACATATAGAACTTTGCAGCATCTTGAAACCTTCCTTGGGTAAAAAGATAGTCCCCACAATCTAGAAGTTTCATTTTATTATTTGCTACTGCAAATGCTTTTGCTGAATCTCTGTATCTTTGTTCTTTGAATAATATTTCTCCTACTTCAGTTAGAATATCATATTTTAAATGTGTTGGAAGCATTTCTAGATTTAAGTTGTTCAATCCCTCTGCAAGGATCTTATTTGTGATAGCAGGATACTTAGCCATAAGACCTATGAGTTAGAAGGTATTAAAAAAGATTGAGATAGTTTTAAATATGTGTTGTAAAACAATTGATAACATGAGAAGTATTGAAGAATTGAATATAATCTTGAATAAAAGGATGAAAAAGCTGTGTAAACATGAAAATGTTCATTTCACAGATAGAGGAAATAGTGCTATTTTTATGGCCCTATCTATTGCTAAGAATGAAAATAACAAGCCCAAAATATTGATTCCTGAGCAAGGTGGATGGCATTCTTATAAAAAATATCCTAAGTATTTTGGTTTTGAGGTTATTGAAGTCAAAACAGACTATGGTATTATTGATTTAAAAGATTTGAAGAAAAAAACAAAGAAAAATGATGTTTGTGCTTTCATATTTTCAAGTTTTGCAGGTTATTTTGCTGAACAACCATTGAGGAAGATAAAAACAATCTGTAAGAATAGGGCCTGTTTAGTTATTGAGGATGCTTCTGGAGCTATAGGAGATAATAAATTATGTAATGGTAAATATTCTGATATTATTGTTGGAAGTTTTGGTAATTTCAAGCCTATAAACTATGGTTATGGGGGCTGGATTTCATGTAAAGAAAAAAAATGGTTTGATAACTCTAGAGAGATTATGAGTATGCACAAAGTTCATGAGAAATTCTATAGAGATATAATGAGATTTATACAAAAAAATAAATTAAAGAAATTGTTGAAATTATCAGAAGAAGTAAAAACTGATTTGAAGGAATTTGAAGTATTGCATAGAGATAAAAGAGGAATCAATGTTGCTGTAAAATTTGATCCAAAGGTTATTGAATATTGTAAAGAAAGAGACTATCCTTATCTGTTATGCCCAAATTATATTAGAGTTAATGAGAAGGCTGTTTCTATTGAGTTGAAAAGATTAGATTTATAAGTTTTAGAAAAATTCCTTATAATATGGCTAAGAAGAACAAGTTTGCTAAGTTTCTAGGAACAATATTTAGATTTGTTTGGATAGCCTTTGTAAAAATGCTAAAATGGTTGTTTGTTGACTCTGTAAAGACTTTAGCTTTAGCCTTATTTCTAGCAAGAAATCCTGAAGAGAAAGAAAAAATAGATAGGAAGTTAGAATTAGAGAAGAAAATGGAAGTTCATGACGAGAGGATAAACAGAGTAGAAAGATTAATATATTCTGTATACAATGATCCTGAGTATTCCAAATCTGATAAAGGAAAACATGATTTAAAAGTAGTGGGGGAGAGAGTAAAATGAATTTCATAAAAACTATGTGTGAAGGAAAATATGATCAAGATATACAACAACAGATGAAAAGATTTTCTACTGGTACTTTTGAAAATAGGGCTATAACTGAGATAAAGAATAGTAAAAGTATCAAAGTTAAAACTACTTTTGAATATGCTAATTGGTTTGTAAGATTTTTAGTTGAAAGGGGGAGTGGAAATTTTAAAATAGAGGGAGTTGTTCTTTCTAAAAAGGATTTAAGAGATGAGTTAGGAGTTGAAGTTTCCTCATATAAACAGTTTATGGGTGTTAAGAAAATGGAGATTAATACTGAACTTCCTAAAGAAAAGATTTTAGAATTATTAAATAATTATCCTGATGTACTATTATTATTTTCTTTTGAAACTAAATATGGTAAGTTGAAGATTAAAGCTAAGGCTCCAAAATCAGGAAAAGAGAAGCCAGATGCAGAACCTAAAGTAGATTATTGTGTTTTTGTTACTGAGGAAAAAGGATTTTTAGATGAATTTGCTTTTGACTTTTCACAAGATTTCAAGGATGCAAAGATAAACCATACCTTTAATATTAATAAAATTGAGATTCCAGAAGAATACAAAAAGGATCTTGCACAAGCAAGAGCAAAGGCAATTAGACATGGAACTTTAATTAGGCATATAACAATTGATGGAAAAGAAGAAAAAAAGGAATATAAATTCTGATTATTTTGTTGCTTCTCTTATATCAGAAGCTTTTATTGTTTTTCTACCTGCATGCTTAGCCATCCTGATTGCTTTCTCTCCAATTTCTTCTCCAATCTCTTCAAGAACTTCACGTAACTTTTCTTTTGCATCAGCTGACACTCTTACAGCTCCAATTTTCTTTAATAGTTTCTCCATTGCTGCTGCAGGCAATACATGTTTGTTTTTTTGCATTTTAGAGTAAATATGCTTTTTAATTATATAAATCTTTCTTTTTTAGCTAGCATTCTTTAAAAAAAGGCATTTTTTGCTTATTTTTATTTTATTCAAATAATATTTAGAAAGTATATTTTAAATGACTATTCCTGAAGAATCTGGTTTACATTTGCCTGATAATGTTATGGCTTTAGATAGTCCAAATATTCCTTCAAAGAATAAACCTTTCTTTAAGAAAATCTTTGGATTTTTTATAAAAGAATAAACCTTTCTTTTTTATTTATTTTCTAGAATTGTTCCTTTTAAATTGCACTTGTCAAATCTTGTTCCTGACTTTTTTATGTTGTTTAGAATTGCATCCTTGAAATCACAACCATAGAAATTTGAGTTATTTAAATTTGCATTTGTTAAGTTGGTTCTTGTGAAATTACAATATTTGAATGTTAAGTTTGAAAGGTCTGCATTGATTAATTTGAAACCTTGAAAGTTTTCGCCATTGATAACACTTATTTTATTTTTTATATCCCCTCTTTGCACGTCGTCTATTCTTCCATAGATTCCTTCCCTTGCAAGGAATTGTACGAATTCTGTAGTATTACTTGGGACTGGTACTATTGGGTTTTCCATGGTTATTATTAATGAATAAGTTGCTTATATTTTTTTTTATTTTTGGTTATTGGAGTCAAGGCTTTAATTTCCCCATGGCCTCTGTAGAAACCCTTAAAATTCAAAACCCTTCTACAGAGCCATGACATAGAAATCTTTATAAATGAATGGAGTTTTTCAAAGCAGATAAAATATGATTAAGATTAACCATATTTAATAAATAGCAACTTACTAGGTTCACAACAAAGTTTGTAGAGCCCCTTAGGTGACTAAGGTATCTAACAGGTGAGTGCAGGTTCGATGTCTTTAAACCTGCTGTCTCGAGAGAGATATGTAAATAATGTAAGAGATGTAGAGGTTATAATATGCCGAACAAACATCACCCACGAAGAGGAAGCATGCAGTTTTGGCCACGGGCTCGATGTAGAAAGCACTCTGCTACAGTCTATGCTTGGGCAGATTCTAATGAAACAAAAGTACTTGGATTTATTGGATATAAAGTAGGTATGACCCATTTACAATTAAAAGAGAATAATGCTAAATCACCTAGAGCTGGAATGAATATTTTTACACCAGTTACTGTTATTGAATGTCCTCCTGTGAAGGTTTATTCAATAAGATTGTTAAAGGGAGATGAAGATGGTTACAAAATTATTTCTGAAATTTTTTCAAAAAAAGTAGATAAAGAACTTAGCAGAAAAACAAAAGTAGCAAAAAAATCAGGAGAGGAAATTGAAGATTTTGATAAAATTAGATTAACTGTTTATACTCAACCTAAATTAACTGGAATTGGAAAGAAAAAACCTGATTTAATAGAGATAGGTATTGGTGGGAAAACCAACAAAGAAAAGTTAGAATTTGCTAAATCTCTTTTAGATAAAGAGATTAAACTTCCTGAAGTTTTTAACGAAGGAGAATGGGTTGATATTCATGGAGTTACCAAAGGAAAAGGTTTTGCTGGTACTATTAAAAGATATGGTGTTAAAAGATTAAACCATAAATCTGAGAAGAAAATAAGAGGAATTGGTACATTAGGATCTTGGCACCCTAATAAAGTAAAATACACAGTATGCCAACCTGGAAAAATGGGTTATCATCTAAGAACAGAGTATAATAAATTGTTAATAAAGTTAGGTGTGAAAGTAGAAGCTATAAACCCAAAAGGTGGATTCTTACAATATGGTAATGTAAAAAATGATTATGTTTTAATAAAGGGTTCTGTTCCTGGAGCAAGGAAGAGACCAATCACATTAGTTAAGGCAATAAGACCTAAAGTTAAAGCTCCAAAAATTGAGATTGTTTATACAAGTCTGGAGAGTAAACAATGAAAGTAGATGTAAAAGGTATTGATGGAAAGAAATCCAAGGATGTTAGTTTACCTAGACAATTTAATGAAGAGTTTAGACCTGACTTGATTAAAAAAGCAGTTTTGGCTGTTCAATCCCACAATAGACAACCTTATGGTGCATTTCCTAGGGCAGGTTTAGGTTATTCTTCTTATGTTAGCAAAAAAAGAAAGGGTTACAAAAGTTCATATGGTCATGGAAATTCTAGAACTCCTAGAAAAGTAATGACCAAAAGAGGTTTACATTTCTTTTATGTTGGTGCTACTGTCCCATTTACAACTGGTGGTAGAAGAGCTCATCCTCCAAAAGCTGAAAAAGAATGGGATGAAAAAATTAATATTACTGAGAGAAGAAAGGCAATAAGAAGTGCTATTTCTGCTACAATGGATTCTAAGTTAGTTAAGAAAAGAGGACATACAACTGAATCTATTGTTATTGATTCAAAAATTGAAGATTTGAAAAAGAGCAAAGAGATTTATGATTTATTAATAAAAATTATGCCTGAAGAGATGAAAAGAGTTGAATACAAAAAAATTAGGGCTGGTAAAGGAAAACATAGAGGAAGAAAATATAAATTGAAAACTGGTCCATTACTTGTTGTTTCAAAAAAATGTCCATTGGTTCAAGCTTCATTAAACTTACAGGGTGTTGATGTTTGTATTGTTAGTGATTTGAATGCTGAATTACTTGCTCCTGGATGTGATGCAGGTAGATTAACTGTATGGACAGATAGTTCATTAGAAAGATTAGAAAAAGAAAATCTTTTTTACAAACAAATTAAGAAAAAGGAGGATAAAAAATGAAAGACTCCTATTCAATAATCAAATATCCTTTAACAACTGAAAAAAATGTTAAGTTGATGCAAAGCGAAAATAAATTAGTTTTTATTGTTGATAGAAAAGCAAAAAAACAAGAAATAAAGAAAGCTGTTGAAGAAACATTCAAAGTTAAAGTGAATCATGTAAATACTACAATCTTACCTTCTGGTAAGAAAAAAGCATACTTAAAATTATCAATGGAGACACCTGCAATTGATATTGCTACACAATTAGGTTTAATGTAAAATGGGAAAGAGATTAATCACACAAAGGAGAGGAAGAGGAACAACTACTTACAAATCTCCTAGTCATAGGTATAAAGGTGCTATAAAATATAGAAGAATGGATGATACTGAAAAAGAAGGAGTTATCTATGGTGTTGTGAAGGACTTTGTTGACTGTCCAGGACATAAAGCTCCTTTATCACTAGTAAAATATGACAAAGAAGAAGTCTTATTGTCAGCTCCTCTTGGAATTAAAGTTAGTGATATTGTAGCAAGTGGAGCTACTGCACCAGTACAGACTGGAAATACTCTACCCTTAAGTAATATTCCTGAAGGTACATTTGTTTATAATTTAGAGATAAGGCCTGGAGATGGTGGAAAATTAGTAAGATCCTCTGGAAATTTTGCAAAAGTTGTAGGTAGAACTGAAAAAGAAGTTGTTGTAATCTTGCCATCAAGAAAGCAAAAAAAGTTAGATGGAAGGTGTAGAGCAACTGTAGGAGTTATTGCTGGTGGTGGATCAAAAGAAAAACCATTATTGAAAGCAGGAACTAAGATGCATGCAATGAGAGCAAAGAATAAATTATATCCTAAAACCTCAGGAGTTGCTATGAACGCTGTGGATCATCCATTTGGTTCAGGAAGAGGAAGGCATGCAGGTAAACCAAAAACAGCTCCAAGATGGGCACCAGCAGGTAGAAATGTTGGTTTAATCAGAGCAAAGAGAACAGGTAAGAGGAAATAAAATGGCTAAAAAAGAATTCACATTCAGAGGAAAACAAATTGAAGAATTAATGACAATGGACTTGAAAGAGTTTGCAACTTTATTACCTTCAAGACAAAAAAGAAGTTTGACAAGAGGTTTTTCAGAACCCCAAAAGAGATTGTTAGCCAGAATAAAAAAAGCAAAAGAGGGAAAGACAAAAAAACCAATTAAAACACATTGTAGAAACATGATTGTTATCCCAGAAATGATTGATATTACAATTTATATTCATAGTGGTAAAACTTTCCAACAAGTTTTGATTCAACCAGAGATGGTTGGTCATTATTTAGGTGAGTTAGCCTCAACAAGACAGAGATTGAAACACTCTGCTCCAGGTATTGGTGCAACAAAATCAAGTGCTGCGGCATCAGTTAAATAAAAATGGTAAAAAAAGAACATACAGCAAAGGCATTTGGAAGCAATTTGGATGTTTCCAGAAAACATTCAATAGTTATTGGAGACTTTGTTAGAGGGAAAGATATTGAAAAAGCTAAAACCCTAATGGAAGGAGTTATTAAAAAGAAAATTGCTGTGCCATTTAGAAGATTTAACATGGATATGGGACATAAAAAAGGTAACATTGCAGCAGGAAGATATCCTGTAAAGGCAGCAACAAGAATTTTAGGATTGATAAAATCAGCTGAGAGTAATGCTGAAGATAAAGGGTTGGATATTGAGGCATTGTACATTTCAGAATTTATAGTAAATAAGGGTACTGGTACTATGAAACATGGTAGACATAGAGGAAGAGAAGCAAAAAGAACCCATATAAGTATAGAATTAGAAGAAAGAGAGAATAAAAAGAAGAAAACTTTAGAAAAAAAGAAAGAAGAACCTACAAAAATAGAAGAGAAAAAACTTGAAGTAAAGAAGAAAGAGATTACTACTAAAAAAACAGAAGAGGAAAAGAAAAAATGATTGAAAGAAAATTTGTTGCTGAGAAGATGAAAGACTTTTTAGTAAGAACTTATATGTCAAAAAATTTAGGAAGTGGAAAGTATAGTTCAATTTCAATAAAGAAAACTCCTCTTGGAGAAAAAGTTGTTATTTATACTGCTAAACCTGGATTGATTGTTGGTAAAAAAGGAGAGACAATTAAAGGTTTAACAAGAGCTCTAAAGTCCAAATTTAAAATGGAAAATCCTCAAATTGAGGTTTGTGAATTAGATAATCCTGATTTAGATGCTCAAACTATGGCTGAAACAATTGTAAATGTTTTAGAAAGATTTGGTCCTAAAAGATTCAAATCAACAGGATATAGAACCTTGCAAAGAATTATGGATTCTGGTGCAATGGGTGCTGAAATTAATATCAGTGGAAGAGGTTTACCAGGTTCAAGAGCTAAAAGTTGGAGATTTTATGCAGGTTACTTGAAAAAATCAGGAGATGTTTCAGTTTCACAAGTACTTTATGGTAATAGTGTAGCAAATTTAAAATCAGGAAGTGTAGGGATTAAAGTTAGAATACTTCCTCCTAATGTTCAACTACCAGATAAGATTATTTTGAAAGACTTATCTAAAGTAACAATAAAAGTTGAAGAAATTACTAAAGAAGAAACAGAAACTAAAGAGAAAGTTAAGAAAAAAACTGTAAAAAAAGCAGTTAAGAAAAAAACTGTTAAGAAAAAGGTAAAGAAGGATGAAAATAAAGAATAGTGAATTAAGAAAAATGTCTATAAAACAGCTTGAAGATAAGTATAAAGAGTTGAAAACAGATTTAATTAAAATCAATGCTCAAGTATCAACTGGTACAGTTCCTGAAAATCCAGGAAATGTAAAAAATGTAAAGAAAACAGTTGCAAGAATACTTACTATTAAACAAGAAAAATTAAAGGAGGAAGAAAAAACCAAATGAGTGAGATTTGTTCAAAATGCGGACTTCCAATGGAGCTGTGTGTTTGTGAAACAATAGCTAAGGAAGAACAAAAAATAACAATCAGTGTCGTTAAAAGAAGATTTGGAAAATTAATCACTGAAGTTTCGGGCATGGGAAAAGAAATCAATATCAAAGACTTGGCAAAAAAACTGAAATCAAAACTTGCTTGTGGTGGAACTGCAAAGGAAGGAAAAATTGAATTACAAGGAAATCACTCTGACAGGGTAAAAGAATTCCTTGTTGATCAAGGTTTTGCATCAGAAACAATTGAAGTTAAAGAGTTCAAGTTTTTCAAAGGCAAAAAATAAATGATAACTGGAAAAAATATAACAAAACATGAATTCATTGGCCTGGAAGTTGAGATAAAAGAAGCAAAGAACAAAGATTTGGTTGGATTGAAAGGAAAGGTTGTGGATGAAACCAAAACTTTACTCGTGTTGGATACCTCCAAAGGAGAAAAAAAGGTATTGAAGGAAGGAATAACCTTAAAAATAAGATTAGAAAATGAGGTTGTTGAAGTGGATGGTAAAGTGTTGGTGGGAAAACCTGAAGAAAGGATGAAAAAATGAAAGAAAAAAAGAATATCGGAATTGAAGTTGATTTTCCTAAAAATAAATGTGAAGATAAACATTGTCCATTCCATGGAGATATCAAAGTAAGAGGAAGAAGTTTTAATGGAATAATAATCAAAAAAAGTCCCCATAAGACTGTAACTGTTGAATGGCTAAGACCATTTTTTATTAAAAAATATGAAAGATATGAAAAAAGAAGATCAAGAATCAAAGCTCATAATCCTCATTGTATGGATGCAAATATTGGTGACAAAGTTATGGTCGCTGAAACAAGGCCTATTAGTAAAACCAAAAATTTTGTAGTGGTGAAAATTGAAAAATGAAAGCAATAACATGTAAAGTAGTAAAAGGACTGCCAGTAGGAGCTGAAATACCTACTTGTGATAACTCTGGAGCTAAAGTTGTTAAACTAATTGGTGTAAAAGGTCATAAAACAGTAAGAAAAAGGCTTGCTGCAGCTGGAATTGGAGATTTAATTATAGTTTCAGTTATAAAAGGTAAACAAGATATGAGAAAAAAAGTTGTTCAGGCTGTAGTAGTTAGACAAAGAAAAGAATACAAAAGACCTGATGGTTCAAGAATAAAATTTGAAGATAATGCAGTTGTTATACTTAAAGATGAAAAAGGAAATCCTAAGGGAACAATTTTCAAAGGAGCAATTGCAAAAGAAGCTACTGAAAGGTGGCCAGGAATTGCAAAAGTTGCAAGTATTGTGGTATAAAAATGAAAGAATGGAGTAAAGACTGGATATCAAGTAAAAACCCTGCAAAGCAGAGAAAGTATAGATATAACGCTCCTTTACATATTCAACAGAGATTTATGAATGTTCATTTAAGTCCAGAACTAAGAAAAAAATATGGAAAGAGAAGTATTACAGTTAGAACTGGAGATAAGGTTATTATTTTGAAAGGACAGTTTAAGAAAAAAACTGGAAAAGTTAGTGAAGTTAAGTTGAAAAGAGGAAAAGTTTTCGTTGAAGGAATTGAACATATTAAAAAAGATGGTTCAAAAGCATTGTATGCATTGAATCCAACAAACCTAATGATTACAGAATTGATTTTAGATGATAAAATGAGAAAGAAAAAACTAGTAAAAGTTGAGGAGAAAAAGAATGGTTAAAAATCACTTAACAAGATTGACTGCACCAAAGAGTTGGCCTATTAAAAGAAAAGGAATTAAATTTATTACAAAGCCCTCTGCAGGAGCTTATACTTTAGAAGAATGTATTACCTTAAACCTTGTTTTAAATGGTTTATTAAAATATGCAAAAACAAGTAGAGAAGTTAAAAAAATCTTGAATGGGAGTAAGATAATGATTAATGGGGTTGTAAGAAAAGATCCTGCTTTTGCATTAGGAATATTAGATATTGTTGAAATCCCAGAACTAAAGGAAAATTATTTAGTAATAAAAGATGAAAAAGGTAAATTTGGATTAATCAAAATAAATAATGTTCAAACTAAAGTTTACAAGATTAAGGCTAAAACCATTTTGAAAAAAAGTAAAGTACAATTAAACTTGTATGGTGGAAGTAATCTCTTGATTGATAAAGATGAATATAAAGTAGGGGATAGTATTATTGTCAACTTAAAAGATAATAAAATTTTAAATCATTTGAGGTTTGAAAAAGGTTCACGTGTCTATATTGAAAAAGGTAACAAAGTTGGGATGGTGGGTAAGGTGTTAGAAATTAAAAAGTTAGCAGAAGGAAAAAGTAATATTGTTTTTGAAGTTGAAGGTAAAAAACTAGAAACTTCAAAGAATTATGCTTTTGTAATTGGAGATTTAAAACTGAAAAATGAATAGTATGAAAGAAATTAGAGTGGAAAAAGTAACATTAAACATTGGAACAGGTAAACCTGGGCCAGAACTAGAGAAAGCTAAAATATTACTAAAAGCAATTACAGGAAAAAAACCAGCTGAAACTCAAACCACAAAAAGAATTCCAGGTTGGAGTTTGAGACCAGGATTGGTTATAGGCTGTAAGGTTACTTTGAGAAGAGAAGAAGCTATTAAACTAATTCAAAGATTATTGGTTGCAATTGATAATAAAATAAGTAAAAGAGCATTTGATAAAACTGGAAATTTTGCATTTGGAGTTCCAGAATACTTAGAAATTCCTGGTATGGAGTATATCCCGGAAGTAGGAATTATTGGTTTGGAAGCGGCAGTTACTTTAGAAAGACCTGGTTTTAGAATCAAAAAAAGAAGTCAAAAAACAAAAAAGATTCCTCAACGACATAAAATTTCAAAAGAAGAAGCAATTACTTATGCAAAAGAAAAATTAAATGTGAAAATAAAAGAGGAAGTGGAGGAAGAAGAATGACTGCTGGAAGTTACAAAAAGGTATTCAAGCAATTGAAGGCAAAGCCTACAAAATTAAAGAAATTTATCAAACATAATGCTCCTAAACCAAGAGAATTTGGTGTTAATAGTAGTCCATGTAAATTATGTGGAAGAGTTGGAGGACATATTCAAAAATATAACTTACACTTATGTCGACAGTGTTTTAGAGACAATGCGACAAAGTTAGGATTTAAGAAGTACTACTAAAATGGCAATGAACGATACATTAGCGGCAACATTAAACAACATACAGAATGCTGAAATTGTTGGTAAAGAGAATTGTACAGCTAGGCCTGTATCAAAAACAGCAAAGCAAGTGTTGGAAATAATGAAAGATAATCTTTATATTGGTGAGATAAAAATTATTGAAAATGGAAAAGGTGGAATCTTTGATATAAATCTAATCGGAGGGGTTAACAAATGTGGAGTTATTAAACCAAGATTTTCAGTTAAACTATCTGATTATGAAAAATTTGAGAAGAGATTTTTGCCTGCAAAGGATTTTGGACTTATTATTGTTTCAACTTCAAAAGGTATTATGACTCATATTCAAGCAAAAGAAAAAAAATTAGGAGGAAAGCTTTTGGCTTTTATTTACTAGAATGATTGAAATACATAGACTAAAAAAAGAACTTGAAATCCCAGAAGGTGTTGAGGTTAGTCTAGATGGAAATATAATAATTGTTAAATCAAAAGATAAAGAGATTAAAAGAAAATTGTTTTTTCCTACTATAACTCTGGCTATAAAAGATAAGAAATTAATTTTAGAACCAAAAAAGTTTTCAAAAAGAGAGAAAAAAGTTATCAATACATATAAAGCACATATTTTAAATATGTTTAAGGGAGTTCAAGAAGATTTTGAATATAAGGTTGAAATTTGTTCAAGTCATTTCCCTATGAGTGTAAATATTGAGAATAATATTGTTATGGTTAAGAATTTTTTAGGAGAAAAAGTTCCTAGAAAAGCTAAAATTAGAGATGGAGTTGTAGCAAAAATTGAAGGTAATTATGTTGTTATAACTGGGGCGGATAAGGAAAAAGTTGGACAGACTGCAGCTAATTGTGAGCAGTCAACAAGAATAACAAACAGAGATAGAAGAAGATTTCAAGATGGTTTATGGATAGTAAAAAAAGGAGATAAGGATTTATTGTAAAATGGTCGATGCAAAATTATTGGAATTAAGAAATGCAAAAAATGCTAAGAAACCTGATTTTGTTAGACAGGAAGCTTGGAAAAGACCAAGACTGAAAATCAAATGGAGACAACCTAAAGGTGGTCAATCAAAATTAAGAAAAAAAGAGAAAGGAAAAAGAAAACAACCTTCATTAGGCTATTGTTCACCAACTAAGGTTAAAGGGTTGAATAGAGAAGGGTTTAAGGAAAGATTGGTTAATAATGTTAAAGATTTAGAAGGTTTCGATGAAAAAATTGAAATTATCACAATTGCAAATATAGGTATAAAAAAGAGGGTAGAGATATTAAAGAAATGTCTTGAAAAAAAATACAAGGTTTCAAATGTTAAGGATATTGAAAATTATATCAAGAATGTTGAAGATAAATTAAAAGAGAAAAAGAAAGAAATTAAGGAAAGAGAAGAAAAAAAGAAAAAAGCAAAAGAAAAAGCCTTGAAAAAGAAAGAAAAAGAAGAGAAGAAAGAAGAAGAGAAAATTGAAGAAAAGCCTAAAGAAGAAGAAACAAAAAAAGGCGAAAAGAGTGATAAAATAAAAATATTGGAGCAACGAGGATGAATCTATCAAATCAAAGAAGAATAAGTGCAAGCTTGATGAAAGTAGGTAAGAATAAAGTCTGGTTTGATAAAGATAGGTTGGAAGAGGTTAAAGAGGCAATAACAAAAGCTGATATTCAAAGTTTAATTAAACAACTAGCAATTCAAAAAAGACCTCAAAAAGGTACTTCAAGAGTTAGGGCTAGAAAAAAACAAGAACAAAGAAGGAAAGGAAGACAAAAAGGAGATAAGCATAAAAAAGGAAAGGCTACTGCAAGACTTCCAAGAAAAGAAAAATGGATGATTACTGTAAGAGGACAGAGAAAGTTTATTACTGAGCTTAAGGAAAAAGAATTGGTTGAAGTAAAAACTTACAGAAATTTATATCAAAAAGTCAAAGGAGGATATTTCAGAAGTAAAAGACATATAAAACTCTACTTGACTGAAAATAAATTGTTTAAGGAAAAATGAGAAGAAAAAAATTCGTAAAATATAGAAGGAAAAAGGAAGGAAAGACTAATTATGCTAAAAGGTTGAGGATGTTAAAGGGGAATTCATTAAGATTAGTAGTTAGAAGATCATTGAAATACATTACTGCTCAAATTATTAAATATGAAAATGATGGAGATAAGACTCTGGTTAGTGTATCAACCAAAGAGTTAAAAAAGTATGGATGGAAAGGGTATGGAAACAATATTCCTGCTGGATATTTATTAGGATTATTAGTAGGAAAGGAAGCTAAAAAAGCAAAAATTCAGAGTGCAATTTTTGATATTGGACTGAATAATACAAATAGTACTGTTTTATTTGCTATCTTAAAAGGAACTACTGATTCAGGTTTAAATGTTCCACATAGTGAAGATTTGTATCCTAAACAAGAAAGGATTGAAGGAAAACATATTTCAGAAGAAGTAAACAAAATGTTTCAAATTGTAAAGCAGAATATTCAAAAGGTGGACTAAATGGCAAGAAAAGAAAAACAGAAAAAACGAGAAGAAAGCGGAATCAGTAGAGATAAGGGCTTTGATATTGAAGCTTGGAAACCTAAAACTGAGTTAGGTAGAAAAGTTAAGGCTGGAGAAATTGTTGATATTGCTGTTATTATGGATAAAGGTTCAAAAATTTTGGAAGCTGGAATAGTTGATGCTTTATTGCCTGATTTAGAATTAGAGTTATTAGAAGTAGGACAATCCAAGGGTAAATTTGGTGGAGGAAAGAGTAGTATTTGGAGACAAACACAAAAAAAATCCAAAGAAGGAAACAAACCTTCATTTGCTACTGTTGCTATAGTTGGAAACAAAAATGGTTATGTTGGAATGGGTAAAGGTAAAGCAAAAGAAACTGTACCAGCTAGAGAAAAAGCAACAAGAAATGCTAAACTAAATTTAGTTAAAGTAAAAAGAGGATGTGGATCATGGGAATGTGGTTGTGGTGAATCTCATTCAATTCCATTTAAAGTTCAAGGAAAATGTGGTTCAGTTATAGTTATATTAAAACCCGCACCAAAAGGTGTTGGTTTATGTGCTGAAAAAGAATGTCAAAAAATATTAAAGATGGCTGGAATAAAAGATGTTTATCAAAAAAGTTTTGGACAGACTAAGACTAAATTAAATTTTGTTAAAGCTTGTATAAACGCAGTTGAAAATTTAGCAAAAATGAAAGTTAAAGAAGATTATTGTAAAAAAGCAGGGATAGTTGGAGGAAGGAATGAATAGAATTGCAATTGTTAGGATTAGAGGAAAAAATCATTTGCAGACTAAAGTAGCTGATACTCTAAAGATGTTGAGGCTTTACAAACCAAATGGTTGTGTTGTTGTTCCAAATAATCCTGTATATATTGGTATGATTAAAAAAGTTAAAGATTACATTACTTGGGGAGAAATTGATAAAGAAACTTTTGAATTATTGATTAAAAAGAGAGGAAAAGTTACTGGAGATAAATCCTTAACAGAAGAATATTTGAAAGACAAAGCAAAAACTAGCTTTGATACTTTTGTTGTAGATTTTATGGATGGAAAGAAAGAATTGAAAGAGATTCCTGGATTAAAACCATTTTTCAGATTGACTCCTCCATCACAAGGATATGAAAGAAAAGGAATTAAAAAGCCATTTAGTTTGGGTGGAGCATTAGGATATAGAAAAGAAAAAATTAATGTACTAATCAAAAGGATGATTTAACATGAGACATAAAACAAAGAAAAATAAAGGATATAGAGGAAGTAAAACTCATGGTTGTGGTAGTATGAAGAAGAGAAGGGGGGCTGGGAATAGAGGAGGAAGAGGAATGGCTGGAACTGGTAAAAGAGCAGATACTAAAAAACCAACAATTATCAATGAATATGGTAATACTTATTTTGGAAAGCATGGATTTACAAGTAAAAGTGCTGTAAAGATAAATGCAATAAATGTTGATAAACTACAAGAAATGTTTGAAAAGGGTTTAATTAAAAATAATGTAGATTTGAAAGCATTAGGTTATAATAGATTATTAGGAGCTGGCAAAGTTGAAGCAAAATTAGACATAAAAGTTGATAGAGCTTCAGAAAAGGCAATAGAAAAGATTAAAAAAGCTGGCGGTAATGTAGAATTATTAAATATTAAAAAATAGGGTTTTGCCAAAATGTCCTTTTTAACAAAATTAACAACAAACTTACCAGAGGTAAAAGGTCCACTTCAAAAGAGGCTTCCATTTAAAGAAAAATTAAAATGGACTTTAATTGTTCTTGTTGCATTTTTTCTGTTAGGAATTATTCCATTATATGGTTTGGGTGAAAATGCTTTATCTCAATTTGAATTTTTATCTATTATATTAGGAGCTAAGTTTGGTTCTATTATATCCCTAGGTATTGGTCCACTAGTAACAGCAAGTATTGTATTGCAGTTATTAAACGGATCAGGTATAATCCATTTTGATTTAACAACTCCTGAAGGAAAGAAAAATTTTCAAGGATTGCAGAAAGTTCTATCATTATTCTTTATCATATTTGAAGCATTTATCTATGTATTTATGGGTGGATTAGCTCCTTCAGCAGGTTTAGCCCCAAGTGCATTTTTAACAATGGAATTTATTTTAGTTGGGCAATTAATATTGGGTGGAATTATGATTATGTTTATGGATGAAATCATCAGTAAATGGGGATTTGGTTCAGGTATCTCCTTGTTTATTGCAGCAGGAGTTTCATCCGAGATATTTATTAGGGCATTTAGTCCATTAACTACAGCAGGAACCTGGGCATTTAGTGCAGCAGGGCAGGCTCCAGTTGGAAAGGTTTGGGTTCTAATTCAAAGTTTAGCTAGTAGAAATCCAGTTGGTGCTTTACTTGCATTTTCAGCTATTGCAGCAACTGTTGTAGTCTTTGTTATGAGTGTATATGCTCAAGCTATGAAGGTTGAAATTCCATTATCCTTTGGAAGAATTAGAGGACATGGAATAAGATGGCCTTTAAATTTTATTTATACTTCAAATATCCCTGTTATTTTGGTAGCAGCATTACTAGCAAATATCCAATTGTGGGCAAGACTGCTTGAAAATTGGGGATATCCATTATTAGGAACATTTTCAGGAGGAACTCCAGCTTCAGGGGCTGTATTATGGGTTTCTGCCCCTAATTTAATTGAAAAAATAATTACTGGTGGAATTTTGGGTATAGATTTTGCTCATGCAGGGGTTTATATGCTATTGATGGTTGGAGGGGCAATTGTATTCAGTTTATTTTGGGTACAAACTGCTGGAATGGATGCAAAGAGTCAAGCTAGACAAATGTTGGCTTCTGGATTACAGATTCCAGGATTTAGAAGAGATCAAAGAGTATTGGAAAGTATTTTGAATAGATATATTATGCCTTTAACTGTTATGGGTGGTGCATTAGTTGGAATACTGGCTTCAAGTGCAGATTTATTAGGTGCATTGAGTTATGGAACTGGAATATTATTGGCTGTTATGATCATTTACAAATTATATGAAGAGATTGCAAACCAACATATGATGGATATGCATCCTGCATTAAGAAAAATGATGGAAAAGTAATAAGCTTTTTAAAGGCTTAAGTTTTTGTGATATAAATGGTGTTTAATTCATTTTTAGATCCAGTTTTGGGACCAGTAATGAGTATTCCTAGTCCTTGGAATTTATTGTTAATAAGTTTTATTCTAACTACAATTATTACTCTAATCTATAAATTTGTTACTGATCAAAAGATGATGAAGGAATTGAAAGATGAGATGAAGGCATTTCAAAAAGAGATGAAGGAATTAAAAGATAATCCTTCAAAAATGATGGAAGTTCAGAAAAAAGCTATGGAAAAGAATATGAAATATATGATGCATAGTTTGAAACCGACATTAATTACATTTATTCCAATTATTTTTATATTTGGTTGGTTAAGAAGTTATTATATAGGTTTAGGTAATCCTGATATCTTATTTGGTTTAGGTTGGATTTGGATTTATATTATATTCTCTATTGTTCTTAGCCTAGCACTAAGAAAGATATTAAAAATCTATTAGAAAGGTTTATAAATAGAACAAATTTTTGTGTCTCTATGCCAACAGCAAGATTAACAAATAATAGTTTAAGAAAGGTTAAAGTTAAATTAGCTACTAGGGTGACTACTCAATATAGGAAGAGAAAACCTTCAAAAGCTAAATGTTCTGGTTGTGGAAAGGAATTAAAAGGAGTTCCTAGAGAGAGACCATTTAAGATGCAAAATATGGCTAAAACCAAAAAGAGACCTGAAAGGCCATATGGTGGAAATTTATGTTCAAAGTGTATGAGAGAGAAGATTAAAGAAGGTATAAGACAATGATTGAAGTAGGAAGAGTTTGTGTTAAGATTGCAGGAAGAGATGCAGGAAAGAAAGCTGTTGTAATAGATGTTCTTGATGATAAATATGTTATGATTGATGGTGAAGTAAGAAGAAGAAAATGTAATATCAACCATTTAGAAATATTAAAAGATAAAGTAGATGTTAAAAAAAATGCTAGTTCTGATGAAGTTTACAAAGTTTTAGGAATTGAAAAGAAGAAACAGAAAGAGAAGAAAGAGAAGAAAGCTAGACCTAAAAGACAGAGAGTGAACAAGAAAGTAAAAGAAGCTCCTGTTAAGAAAAAGGTAAAGAAAGATGACAAAAAATAATGCCCTTGAAGGTTATCAAGAGTTACAAGGGATGAATCAACAATTACAAGTTCTACAAAATCAATTAGATGTTTTGGATAATCAAGTTAATGAATTAAATCTTGTTAAAGATTCTTTAGATAATGTCTCAAAAAGCAAAGGTGATGAAGAAATATTGGTTCCTATGGGTGCAGGTATTTATATTAGAGGAAATATAAAAGAGAAAACAAAAGTTATTATGAATGTTGGAGCTAGTGTAGTTATTGAAAAAAATATTGATGAAGCTTTGAAATTAGTTGATTCTCAAATTGACGAGATGGCTAGAATTAAAAAAGTGATGCAAGAGGAAATAACTGATATTTCTATGAATATGCAAAAACTTCAATTGGCGATGCAAGTCTAGAATAGATAAAAGCTTAAATATTTCTTTAGATTTTGAAGATATATGGATGAAAAATACCTTAAATACTATTCTAGAAAGGATGTTCAATTTAAGATTATGGAATTAGGAAAAGATAGGGAGGTTGCTCCAAGATATAATGAAGGATTTGGAAAAAGACCAGACATAATCCAGTTTCCAGGAGATATTGAGGAATTAGCAAGAAAAGGTGCTACTTCTTTTCATGTTTCTGAAGAAAGATGGAGAGATCCCTTAGAATTAAAACCTGGAATGTCAAAAAAAGAATTAGATGAGAATAGAATTGGATGGGACTTGATTTTAGATATTGACACTGTTTATTGGGACTATGCAAAATTAACTGCTTATTATTTAATAGAAGCCTTAAAATTTCATGATATCAAGAATATTTCAGTTAAATTTTCAGGTTCTAAAGGCTTTCATTTGGGTATTCCTTTTGAATCCTTTCCAGATGAAGTTAATGGAGTTAAAACAAAAGATTTGTTTCCTGAGAGTTTGAGAGTTATTGCTTTATATTTACAAGAAATGATTAGACCTATGTTAGTTGCTAAAATTTTAGAAAAAACAAATATTAGTGATTTAGTTAGTTTTACTGGAAAGAAAAAATCAGAATTAGTAAAAAATGGTGTATTAGATCCTTTTGAAATTATTGATATTGATACTGTTTTAATTTCTAATAGGCATTTGTTTAGAAG
Source organism: archaeon (assembly GCA_043825775.1). Classification (GTDB taxonomy): domain Archaea; phylum Nanobdellota; class Nanobdellia; order SCGC-AAA011-G17; family GW2011-AR17; genus JABHZQ01. The sequence continues at coordinate 54,629 of JBDRRK010000015.1, read as the reverse complement.
TGCTTATTCTATGCATGAAAAAACAGGTTTGGTTTCTATTCCTATTGATCCTAATAATGTTTTGAAATTTGAGAAAAAATATGCATTACCCGAGAAAGTAAAGACTGATAGAATATTTTTGGATAGGAATGTTGATAAAAATGAAGGGTCTAGACTTATTATACAAGCTTTTGATTGGTACTCAAGACAGAATATAAGAAATGTTCCACAAGAAAAAGAAGAAAGGGAATATAAGTTACCAACTACTGCAATTTCTGAAGAATTTTTTCCATATTGTATTACTAAGATTCTTGAAGGAAAGCAAGAAGATGGTAAGAAAAGATCTCTGTTTATTCTTTGTAATTTTTTGAGAAAAATGGGATGGAATTGGATTGATATTGAAAAAAAAATAAAAGAATGGAATGAAAAGAATCCAGATCCTTTGAAAGAGGCGTATCTGAAAGGACAAATTAATTGGAATAAAAAAAGAAAAGAAGCCATATTGCCTCCCAATTGTAATAATTCTATGTATTATAAAGATTTAAGAATTTGTTGTAATAGTGATGTATGCTTAAAATATAAAAACCCAGTTAACTTTGCTTTAAGACAGAGTAAACTGAAAAAAGTTAAAAAACGGAGTAAAAAGTAGGGATTGATATGAGTGAATGGGAAGATTATAGAAATGGAAGTATTGAACATATAAAATTACCGGGCATAGGCTTAGATTTAGAAGGAGACTTTTTTGATACTGTTCCATCTAGGGCTATATCCTGCAAAAGAAGGGATAATCTTATAATTCCCAATTCCCAACAAATAAGAATAATATCCTATTTTAGTTTATTATATATGCTTCCTGAATGTGATTTTGCACCAACTACTATTTGGAAATTTGGGGATTTCTATTGACATGGCAAAGACACGCAGCCTTTAAATATAAACTCTTATTCTGTTTTATTATGTTAAGTGTGACCTATCTATGTTCCTATCTATACTGTCCTAGAAAGTTGTATTTGAATTTGGTTCTTGGCTTGAGAGAGAAGGAAAAAGATATTACAATAAAAGGGAAAATAAAACATTCTGTGTATGAACTAGCTGGAAGGAGAGAGAAGGAGGTTATAGTTAGCTTGACTAAAGATAGAAGTTTAGATGAGTTTGAAATGGATTATAGGAGATTATATAATAAATTAATAATGGGGTTAATTTCTCAAAATAAAAAAGAAATTGAAAAAGTTGGCTTGAAAACTTTAGATTTATACCAAGAATTGTGGCCTTTCTTTTTATTTGAATGTAAAGATAGAAGTATTGAAGTTTTTAATTTTGCTCAGGAGAATAAAGTTTTTGGTGAAGATCTATGGTTTAAACTACCAAAAGGTTTACCTGAGCTGTATATTAAATCAGAAAAGTTAGGTTTGAAAGGAAGAATTGATAATGTGGAAGTTGTTGGAGATAAATTTATTCCTATTGAAATCAAAACTGGAAAATCCCCTTCAGATAGAGTTTGGAAGAATCATATAATCCAGATTGGAGCTTATATGTTATTATTATCTGAACATTATGGACAGGAAATAACTTATGGTTTTGTTGATTATAAAGGAGGAAATAAAACCAAAGTTATTATGAATCCATTTCTAAAAGATGAAATTTTTGAGTTAAGAGATAAGGTTAATAATCTGATAGTGAGTAAGGAATTGCCTGCAAAATTAGAGAATAATAAATGTGATATTTGTGGGTTAAAAGAAGAGTGTTATTCCAGATAGAAAGGCTTATAAATGGCTGATTTTTCTTAATCCTTGAGCGGTCATAGTGATCTGGTCCCACCTGTTCCCATTCCGAACACAGAAGTGAAATAGGTCGACGTTCCGTTGCGGTACTGTTCTTTGAACGGAAAACTCGGTTCGCTGCTCACCTTTATATTTCTCCAAAAAGTTTAAAAGTAGTTAATTTTTTGATATTTTTATGGAAAGAAGAGAATTATTGATGAATATTGGTATAGTTGCAGGCTGGATTGGAATAGTAAGTGGACTTGTAGGTGTAATGAGATATAACAGTACTTGTGCTCCAGTTATAGAACAAAGAGAGTTAGCTAGAACTCTAGTTTATAATAAAATGGAAATTGATGAAGAAGGCCTACAAAAAGATAATTCTAGAGTTTTATGTGAATATGGTCCTGATTTAAGTGAATTAATTAAAATAGAAGGAAATGTGGAAATAAGAGAATCTGTAAAATATATGGGTGAAAATGGCCAAGAATTTTATGCTTGTGTAAAATTTAGCCCAGTACAATAATCTATATAAGAGATTATATTTCTAAATAAATTCTATGAAATTTGCTCATTTTGCAGACTGCCATATTGGTGGATGGAAGGAAGAGAAATTAAAGGACCTAAACTTACAATCTTTTAAGAAAGCTATAGATATCTGTATTGAAAAAAATGTTGATTTTGTTTTGATTTCTGGAGATTTATTTAATACTGCTCTGCCCCAAATCGATTTTATTAAAGAGACTACTGCTGAATTGAGAAAGTTGAGAGATAAAAAAATTCCAGTATATATGGTTGCAGGTAGTCATGATTATTCTCCTTCTGGAAAGACTATGTTAAATGTTTTAGAAAAAGCCAAACTAATTATTGATGTGGTTAATTTGAATGGATTTACTACTGATGAAAAAACAGGAGTGAAGATAACAGGTTTATGGGGGAAAAAAGGAGGTTTAGAAAAGAGTGATTATGAATTGTTAAATAAAGAATTAATGGAAAGAGAGGGGGGTTACAAAATATTTATGTTTCATACAGCTATTAATGAATTTAAGCCTAAAGGATTAGAAGATATGGGAGGACAAGACGTTGCTGCCTTACCTAATAATTTTGATTATTATGCAGGGGGGCATGTTCATTATATTTTTAAGAAAGAACATGGAAAAGGTTGGTTGACTTTTCCAGGTGCTTTGTTTCCAAATAATTTTAAAGAATTAGAAGAATGGAAATGTGGAGGGCTATATCTTATTGAAGATGGAAATTTAGATTATATCCCTATCCAATTAAAAGATGTTGTTTCTTTTACTTTCGATGTTGAAGGTAAAACACCTTTAGAAGCTCAACAGTTTATTATTAATGGATTAAATAAACAAGAATTGATAGATAAACTAGTTACGATTAGAATTAAAGGAGAATTGGAAGGGAAAACTTCTGAATTAAAAATTAAAGAGATTTTAGAGTATTGTAAAGATGCTTATCATGTATTAAAGAACACTGCCAAATTAAAATCTAAAAGCCAACTAAAGTTTGAATTAAAAGAAGGTAGTGTTGATGAAATTGAAAAAGAATTAGTTAAAGATACTAAATCTGAAATTAAGATAAATGATTTTACAGATGAAGAGATTCAAAAACTAACAGAAAATTTAATGCAAGTTTTGGATAAGGAAAGAGGGGATGGAGAGAAAGTTCAAGACTTTGAAAAAAGGGTTAATTCTGAAATTGAGAGGATTTTAGACTTATGAGAATAAAAAAAATAAGATTGGAAAATATAAGAAGTTACAAATTTCAGGAAATAGAATTTCCAGAAGGAAGTGTTCTTTTATGGGGTAATATAGGATCTGGTAAATCCAGTGTTTTACTTGGTATTGACTTTGCATTATTTGGTTTGCAAAAAGGTAATTTAACTGGAAGTTCATTGTTGAGAAATGGCGAAGAAAGAGGTAGTGTGGAATTATTTTTTGAAGTGGATGGTAAAGATTATGTGATTAAAAGGGGTTTAAAGAAATCCAAAACTGGAGTTACTCAAGATTTTGGTTTTATTGTATTTGATGGAGTTAGAGAAGAAAAAACTGCATTAGAACTAAAACAAAAAGTCTTAGAAATTTTAAATTATCCTAAAAATTTACTTACAAAAAATAAAGCTTTGATATTTAGGTATACTGTTTATACCCCTCAAGAGGAGATGAAATTAATTTTATTAGGTGGAAAGGAAGAAAGATTGGATGCTCTTAGGAAGGTTTTTGGTATTGATAAGTACAAAAGAATAAAAGAAAATGCAAAAATAGTAATTGCAGATATTAAATCTAAGAAAAAAGTAAAAGAAGGTTTTATTTCTGATCTGGAGACAAAAATTGTTGAAAGAATGAATAAAGATGGAGAGTTAAAAAAAGAGGAGACAAAAATTAATGAAATACAAATTCTTTTTGAAGAAATCAATAAAAAAGTTACTGAAAAAAAGGAGGAAATTAAATTAATTGAAGATAAAAAAGAATTATTAAATAAGCTGAAAAAAGATTTAGAAATAAACAGATTAAATTTTGAACATAAAAGAAAGAGCATTGAAGAAAATAAATTAAAAATTTCTAGTTTTTTAGAGGAAAAATCTCCTGAAATTTGTGTTTTTGATGATGTTTTAGTAAATGGTCTAAAAAAAGAAATTTCTGAAGTTGAAACTGTACTAAGAGGTGCTTTAGACAAGATGCAAGAGTTAAAAACAAAAAGATTGATGGCAGAGGAATTGAAAAATAAAGTTTCTAGTATTAATAATTGCCCTACTTGTTTGCAAGCTGTTGAAGAGACTCATAAAAAGAATATAACTGAAGCAGAGGATAGAAGAATTAAAGCTATTGATGCTGCTTTTGTAAACATTACTATTAAGAAAGAAGGGAATGAGAAAAACCTTTCTGAATTGAGAGAAAAATTGGAAGTTGAGAAGAAAAAAGAAGGGGAATATAAACTACAAAGATTAAAGTTTGAACAATTTAAAGAGAAAGAAAAGGAAATAATTGGATTAAAAGAAAAAAATGATTTCTTAATAACTGAAATAACTCAACTTGAAGAGAATAATAAAGAAATAGAATTAAAAATATCTGAATTGAACTTTGTTGATAATATTTATAGTAAAATAAAAGAAGAATTTGAAAGATGGGATAAAGAGTTTAGACAAAAAGAATTAGAAAAAAGAGAATCCAATACAAAGATAATGATGATAAAAAAGAATATCATAGAATTGGAACAAGAAATAAAATATAAAGAAGAATCAAGAAAAAAATTAGAACATTTAAGTAAAATTCAATTGTGGATGGAAAACCATTTTGTTAATTTGGTTGAAAATATGGAAAAAAGTGTTATGTTTAAAGTTCATGAAGATTTTAATTCATTATTTGAAAAATGGTTTGATCTTTTAGTTGGAAATGAGAGTTTGAATATGACTCTTGATGAGGAATTTTCACCAAGAATATTCCAGAATGATTATGATACAGACTATGCTTTCCTTTCTGGAGGTGAAAGAACCGCTGGAGCTCTGGCATATAGATTGGCCTTAAATCAGGTTATTAACCAGCTTATGAGCTCTATAAAAACCAACAATTTGCTTATTTTAGATGAACCTACAGATGGATTTTCTTCTGAACAATTGGATAAAATGAAGAATTTAATGGAGGAAATGGCAGCTAATCAGGTTATAATTGTAAGCCATGACTCTAAAGTAGAAAGCTTTGTTGATAATATTATAAGATTTGAGAAGATAGACCATGTGACTAATGTGGTAGCGTAAATTATATAAATAATTTACATATTATAATACCCATGAAAAAAATTTTATTGATTAGTTTAATATTAATCCTTTCAATATTTTGTGTTAGTGGTTCTGAATTAGCTTTTGTTGAAGAAAGCTCTACTACTATAGTGGAACCAGGAGAGATTGGGGAATATAACTTAGAATTGACAAATCTTGGAAGTCAAGAATTGCAGGTTCAAATCAAAGCTGATCCATTTGCTGGTTTGCCAAGCACTTATATTGAGTATGTAATGGTTGATCCTGATGTTGTTGTTATAAAAGGACATGAGAGTGTTGATGTTAATGTTAAAATTAAAGTTAAAGATAGTGCTATAACTCAAAAAAGGTATAGAACATATATTACTGCAACTGCTTTGAATGTAGAAGGAATTGAGGAGAAATATAATTTACAAGTTTTTGCAAAAGAACCAGATAAAAAAATAAGTATGTACTTGAAAGAATATCCAGAAGTTATTGAACCTGGAAATGATTTTAGAGTTGTTTTAAGTTTAGATAATAATATTCCTGAATCATTAAGTAATGTAAATATCTATGTTTCAAGTGAATTGTTTGATGAACATGAAGTTATACAATTATTTGAATCACAAGAAAGAGAGGTTGAATATAGCTTTCCAATTGATTCAAGTGCTGAACCTGGAAGTTATGATTTAAGTGTTAGGGTTTTCTATGAAGAAGAAATGCAAGGTGTTGAAGAGGTTGAGTTTACAATTGGTTTGTTAAGTGATGTTAGTGAGACTGTAGAAGATGTTGATAAATTCTTATTAAGGGAAATAAAAGTTACAAAGATAAATAATGGTAATTATGTTGTTGGGGATGGGTATGATTTAGAATTGGGAAAAATTGAAAGATATTTTGCTAGATATTCCCTAAGGCCTACATATAAAGATGATTATGGTAGCCATTGGAGTATAAACTTAGAACCTGGAGAGGAAAAGACAATAAGTATTAGAATTGATTACAGGCCTGTTGCAATTTCCCTTCTTGTTGTTATTGTTTTTGTATTATTAATGTGGTACTGGATGTCAAAAGGTGTTATTTTAAAGAAAGAAGTTTTTAAATTGAGACAAACAAGTGAAGGAATTTCTGATTTTAAGATTTTGTTACATGTTAAGAATAATACAAATAAAACAGTTAAGAATTTATTATTAATAGAGATGTTACCAAGAGTTATTAATCCATTACCAAGATTTGGTACACTAAGACCTAATAATGTTCAAAAAGGTGAGAAGGGGGTTAGGATGATTTGGAGAATTCCTGAATTACTTAAAGGAGAAGAAAGAATTATCTCCTATGATGTTGAGGCAAAAATGAAGATTATTGGCCAATTTATGTTACCTCAAGCAATTGTAAAATATAAGACCCATAGAGGAAGAGTTATGGCTTCTAAATCCAATAGACTGAGTGTTGTCTCTGGATTCTTAACAGAAGGCAAGAAAAAGAAAAGGTAAGGTTTATAAGAATAGAATTTTTCTTAGATTTTAACCCGTCGTAGTTTAGTGGTAGAGCGTCCGGCTGTAGATGGTATCTGATTAATGCATAAGCTAAAGATGATGAATACCCAGCTGGTACCGGAATGTCCCAAGTTCGAATCTTGGCGACGGGATTCTTTTTTATAATAATTTTAATTTAGAAGTAACTGAATCTATTCTTTCTTCCCTATCTGGACCAATTGCTAAACAAGTAATAGTTGGTTTGTTAAAAACTGTTTTTCCTGCATCTTTAATTAGAGCTACTTTTAGATTCTGTGCTTTTGCTTGAGCAAGATATTTTTTTAATTCTTCTAAGTTTGCAACTTTTAATACTGTTTTTTTCATTCCCATTGAAACCCATTCATCTACTTTGGTTTTATTTGATTTTAGGACTGCTTCTACTGAAGCATGAGCTACTTGAGTTGCTAATTTCCCTTTTGGCATTTGCAAATCTTGTCTTACTAATATTGCCTGTTTCATAATAAAATAATTGTCTAGTATATATATAAACATTTCCAAAACATTTATATTATATTAATGTTCTTAGAAGATTATATCAAATTGAGGTGATACAATGAAAAAACTAATTGTTATTATGGCTATATTTATTCTAATGCTCTCAAGTTTTGCAAGTGCAGGCTTTTGGGATTGGTTTACAGGAAATGTAATTGGAGTTCAAGAAGGAGAAGAAGGTGGAGGAGGAGATAGTGGTGGTGACTCTGGCGGAGGAGATAGTGGTGGTGACTCTGGTGGAAGTGATGGTTCTTCTGATGGCGGATTTGGTGAGGGTGGAGGAGATGAAGGTAGTGGTGAGGGTGGAGGAGATCCTAATGTTGGAGGTTCAGAGCCTGTTGATGGTGGAGGAGATGGTGGAGTATCTGGTGAGGGGGGAGGAGATGATTATGATCATGGAGATGGAGGTAATTATGTTTATGATGGACCTGCTCCAGGTGCTGGATGTAACCCAGATTCATATTGGGATGGACAAAGTTGTGTTCAAAGAGAAGGTTATTATCAACAAGGGAGACCTGCTACAGATTTTGAAACAGGTGAAGTTCCTGGATCAGGATGTCTTGAAGGTAATTATTGGGATGGTGAAAATTGTGTTTGGGGTGGAGAAGTGAAAGAAACAATATGTAATCCAGATTCAAACTGGGATGGTGAAAAATGTGTTCTTATTCCTGGCTACTATCCTAAACAGGAAGAAGGTTGGTGTAAAGATGGTCAATGTTGCCCAGATGGTTTTTGTGATGATTTTGAAAAAAGAACAAATGGTTGCCCAATAGATTGTGGTGGTGTAGTAGGAGGTGGAGGACCATATGGGGCTTGTGTTGATGATGAAAAAGTTGAAGAATTGAAGAAAAAATGTCATGACCATGGTGGAATGTTTGATGTGCAAACTAATAAAGATTGTACACAAACAAGATGTGATTTTGGAGATGCCGTTAAAGATGGAGGAGGTTTCATTAATAGAAATTGTGATGGAATTGAATCTGAAGTAATAAGATGTGAAGAAGTTGGAATGGAAGCTAATGTGCATCAATCTTGTGCTGTTGAATGTGTTCCTTATGGAACAAAAAATGTTGGTTTTGTAGAAAAAGAGATACCTGCAGCTGAAGCATTACAAGTGATTCTTAAGGTTGATAAAGTTAAAATTAAATTGAAAGATATGCAGAAAAAAATAGAAGAATTAGCAAAATATTATGAAAAAGAAGGAGATGTTGAAACTGCAGATCAATATAATAATGCAGCAGAGAGTGTAGTAGAAGTACAAAATGCATTAGACAATCTTAAAGATAGTATGAAAACAAAGATTGAAGAAAAAGGTAGTTTGCAAATAGAAGATATCTATGAATTTAAAGGGATGTTAAGAAAAATTGTAGATGACTCTTTAACTCAAATTGTATATTCAATGTTAGGAGTAGATACTAGTTTGTTACAAGAAGAAACAGTTGAAGCAGAATCTTGTGGAGAAAACGAATTCTGTTTTGAAGATGTTTGGAGTGCTTGTGCAGTAGGTTCTAGTTTTAATCCTGAATCTGGAATTACTATTAGAATTGTAGATAAAGAAAATGGTTTATGTAAAGTAGATGTTGAACTTCTAGAAGGCACTGCACATTGTAGTTTTGAAGAACATATCCATAAATACACTGTACCAAGCAAAGAATTGTTTGATGATTATTGTGGAGAAGAATTTAAAGCAATGATAGGTGATATGGAAGGTCCTGGAGGGGGGCCTATAGATAGGCATTTTGAAGATGGATCTTATGATGAAGAACCAAATTATAATGAGGAATACTATGAAGAAACAGTTGAAGAACCTTCTATAGAAGAAGAAACTTCAGATAATGTTTTTGAAGAGACAATTGAAGAAACAGTAGAAGAAACTCCTACTGAAGAACCAACGTCAGAAGAGGTGATATAAAATGTGGAAAAAAGTAATGGTGGTACTTTTAATCTTTTGTTTAATGTTTGTTATGACAGCATGTGCAGATTCAATTAGTGATGATGAAGAAGCAATTAAAACAGCAGGTGAAGTAACTGAAGAAGTTACAGGTATAACAGAAGAATTAGAAAACATAAATGAAGATTTAGGTGGATAATTTTTTTCTTTTATTTTAAATGTAATTCAACAACATCTTCATCTCTCAATACATGATCTAATCCAACCATATTTCCTTGATGTTTTGTTGATTTTCCCCATATTCTTGCAAATTTAAATTTTTTCAAGAAGTCTTTATGTACTGATAAGGCAAGGTCTTTTATGGTGGATTGTGATTTTAGAGCTATGGGAGGATATTCTTTCTCTTTTCCAGGTTGTTTTGTATAAACCTTTATTAGATTTAAAGAAATCCAAATATCTGATTTTAAACCTTCTATCCCTTGGCCAGTTAATGAAGAAATACATAAACCTTCACAATTTTTCTTATCTGCTTTATTATATACTATTAAAAGAGGTAGGTATGCAATTGATTCATTTAATGCTTCTGCAAATTGTTCAATTGAAGTAGGACCAAAAATATTAACTTGTGCATTATGAAAATTATTTTCTTTTAATAATCTCTTTGCTTCTTTTATATCAAATTTAACAAATTTTCTTCCTGTAAACTGTATTCCTCCTGCACCTGTTTTCTTTATCTCAATAGGAGGTTTTGGTTTGTTTAATTTAATTTGAGATTTTTCAAATTCTGCATTTAAGATATCCATTTGTTTTTGTACATCTTGAGTTAAATCCAATAAAAATAAAATAAGGTTTGAGTTTCTCATAATCCCAAAATAAGTTGGGCCTAATCCCCTATAAGCAAAATCAGTATATATTGGGGGCATTTCAACTATTTGTATTTGTACCCCTTTGTATTCCATTATCCCCATCTGAGGTTTTTTTGTTGTGTATTCATAAGATTCTATTTTAGGAGTTGCATTTGTTAGTTGTTTTAATAATGAAGATTTTCCTGCATTTGTTACTGAAACAATAATCACTTGCGCAGCACCTTCTTTTTTTAGAACAGTTTTTGTACCTTTTCCTTTACTCTTTTGTTGCCTTTCTTTTTCTAATGATGCTCTATATCTAGCTAATTTTTGTTTTATTCCAGCCCTTAATGTCTCTGCCCCTTTATGTGAAGGAGCTGCACTTAACATTTCTTCTAATGCCTTTAATTTCTCTGGAATTGTTTGAGCTTCATAATATTTCTTCTCAGCTTTGAAATATTCTGGTTTTGCATTAATTGGCATATAAGTATAATTTGCTTTAAATTTAAAAGGGTTTCCACAATCTTTTTAAAGAAAATTAGCTACTTTAGAGGTATGTTATTGTATGAAAATATTACTTTAATTGGTGTTGTAGCTGGTTTAGTTATTATTGGGGTTGGAATTCTTTTGGGTAATATTGGGGGAAAATTAACTAGAAAATTATTAGAAAGTTTTGAAGTAGATAGATTCATAAACAAATTTCCAATAAATGACTTGGGGTCTTCTCTTGTTAAATTTTTGATTTATATTTCTGCTGTTGTTTGGGGTATTTTTCAGATGGGTATGGAGTGGATTGTTTTAATCTTAGTCGGGTTTATTGTTTGTCTTATTCTTATTTGGAATATTTTGATGGCAATAAAGGATTTTGTTCCTAATTTTATTTCATTTTTACAAAAGAATCAAACAATAAAATCAAAACATATAAAAGGGAGAGTTATAAAAAGAGGAGTATTAGAATCTAAGATCAAGAGTGCAGATGGAGAAATCTTATACATACAAAATAGATTTTTAAAATAAAATGGTAAAAAAAATTTTAATGGTTATTGCTCCTATAAACTATAGAGATGAAGAATTTGAAGAACCAAAAAAAGTCTTTAAAAAGAAGGGATATGAAGTTTTTGTAGCTTCTAAAGGAGTTGAACAAGCAAAAGGAGTTTTAGGTGGAATTGCTGAAGTTGATTTAGAAATTTCTGAAGTTCAAGCAACTAATTTTGATGCTATTGTTTTTATTGGTGGTGCTGGAGCAAGTGTTTACCTTGAAGATAAAATTGCATGGAGTATTGCAAGAAATGCTGTAAGCAATGGTAAGATTTTGGGAGCAATTTGTATAGCCCCATCTATATTAGCTAATGCTGGTGTACTTAATGGCAAAAATGCTACTGTATGGCCTTCACAACAAGCACATTTAGAAACAAATGGAGCTAAATATTCTGATAATGATGTTGTTGTTGATGGTAAGATTGTAACTGCGAATGGCCCTAAATCAGCTGAAAAATTCGGCAAAAAAATAGTTAATTTACTTGAATAAAATTAATAAAGGGCTTATTTTTCTTGTTTTATATGAAACCAAAGGTTGTAGTGTTAAAAACAGAACCTAACAGAGTTGTAAAGGATTATGGAGAATTGCTTAAGAAAGCTGATTTTACAAAGCATATTTCTAAAGAATATGAAACTATTTTGAAGATTAATCTTTCTTGGAGTAAATATTTTCCATCATGTTCAACTGAACCATGGCAATTAGATGGTGTTTTAAATTATATGACAAAAGAGAAGTATAAAAATATTCACCCTGTTGAGAATAAAACAGTTGTTACAGATGTTTGGAAAGGCGCTAAAGGAAATAAGTGGCTTCCAATATTAAAAAAATATAAGTTAAAGTATGAACCATTAACAGAAGTAGAATGGGTAGATTATAAACCTAAAGCTGAAATGTTGGCTTTAAATAAAGTTTTTCATCATAGCCATAAAATTCCAAAGATGTTTATTGGAAAGAATGTTGTTCATTTACCTACAATTAAAACTCATGGACACACTGTGATTACTGGTGCCATGAAGAATGCTTTTGGTGGATTGATAACACAGAGGAGGCATCATTGCCATAAACATATTCACGAAGTATTAGTAGATTTATTACAAATACAAAAAGAGATTCATAAAGGAATATTTGCTGTTATGGATGGGACTGTTTGTGGGGATGGAAAAGGACCAAGGACGATGATTCCAAGAATTAAAGATTATATTTTGGGTTCACATGATCAGGTTGCTATTGACGCTATTTCAGCAAAACTTATGGGTTTTGATCCAATGAGAATTAAATTTATTAAAAAAGCTCATGATTTAGGACTAGGCTGTGGGGATATTGATCAGATTGATATTGTTGGCGAGAATATAAGCAGAGTTAATTTTGGATTTAAAACTGGAAAGAGTGCTGTTATTTTTGGTGATCAGTTAATGAGAAATAATTCAAAAGCAATTGAGAAAATATTGTTTCATAGCCCCCTTTTTAAGATGTGTGTTTTTGGTTCTGAGTTCTATCATGATAAGCTTTGGTATCCTACTATTGGGAAGGGTAGAATAAATAAGTTTAATAAAACTAAATGGGGTAAGTTATTTGAGAAATATGAAAGTTGACTTACATGTTCACACAAATTATTCTAAATGCTCTAATCTGGAATTGAAAGAATTAAAAAAATTATGTGATAAATTTAAGATAAAACCAGCTATTACTGATCATAATACTATTGAAGGTGCAAAAAAGTTTAAAGATTGTATTGTTGGAGAGGAAATTAATACAAAAGAAGGAGAGCTAATTGGTTTATTTTTGAATGAGAGAATAAAACCCGGATTAGAGATTGATGAAACTGTTGAAAAGATTAGAGAGCAAGGGGGGTTTGTTTATGTTCCTCATCCTTATGATTGGGTTAGAAGAAATCATATAAAAAGGCTTGATTTTGATATTGATATTGTTGAGGTTTTTAATGGTAGGGTTATGCAACAAAAAAATAATAGAAAAGCGAGAGCATTTGCTAAAAAAAATAATTTTTTAATGGGAATTGGTTCAGATACCCATACTATAATTGAGTTTGGACATAGCTATGTGGTTATGGATGATTTTGATTCTCCTAAAGATTTCTTGAAAAAATTAGAAAAAGCTAAGTTTGTTACAAAACAAGTTCCTTTATATGTTAGAGGTTTTAATATGCTAAATGGGTTTTTTAATAAACACTTTTGAAACCTTCTGGATTTTTAGAATGCCATTCCCATGCTGATTCTATTATATCATTAATATTATACTTTGGCTTCCAAGAAGATATAGATTGTAATTTATCTGAAGAAGCAATTAGTTCTGGTGGATCTCCTGGTCTTCTTTCTTCTTCTATCACTGGAAAATCTATTGCTGTTATTTGTTTTGCAATATCTATTACTTCTCTTACTGAGTTTCCTTTTCCTGTTCCTACATTGAATTTTCCAGTTATTCCCTGATTCAAAAGTTTTAATGCTACAACATGTGCCTCTGCTAAATCAAGAACATGAATATAATCTCTAATAGTTGTTCCATCTGGTGTTGGATAATCAGTTCCAAATATTGCTATGTTTTCCCTTTGTTTTAGTGCTGTTTTTAGTAGTAAGGGGATTAAATGAGTTTCTGGAGAATGATCTTCACCTATTCCATATGAAGCTCCTGATGCATTAAAATATCTTAAACATATAGCCTTTATTCCATTGACTTCTGCTGCATCTAAAATTTGTTCATAGAAAAGTTTTGACCAACCATAATAACTAACTGGAATTTTTGAGAATTGTTCTGTGATTGGCATTTTTTCAGGCATTCCATAAACAGCTGCTGTAGATGAAAAAATTATTTTCTTTACATTATTTTTTACTGCTTGCTGTAAAAAGGTTGTTGCATTTGAAACATTGTTGTTAAAGAACTTTAATGGGTCTTGCATTGATTCTCCTGCTTCTATATACCCTGCAAAGTGAATTATTGAATCTATTGAATTTTCTTGAAATATTTTATTAACTAAAGAAACATCAGCAATATTTCCTTGATAGAATTTTACTTCTTTTGGTATTGATTGTTTATGTCCATTTTCTAAAGAATCAATAACTATTGGAATGTGACCTTTTTCTAATAGGAGTCTAGTAGTGTGGCTTCCAATATATCCAGCTCCACCAGTTAGAAGTACTTTCATTTTTCAAAGCATTTATGCCAAGTTTCCCAATCCTTTAACATGGGATATCTGTCCATTATTTCTTTATCTAACATTGATTGTTTTATAAACTCTGTTGCCCTTTCATGACTTGGCCATGTTCCAGCATCACTCCAGAATCCATTGACCATATCATGAGATATTGTTCCTTTTTTTACATAGAAATCATTAACATCTGAAATTTCAATTTCACCTCTTGCTGAAGGTTTTAATGTTGGAATAAAATCAAAAACAGATGATTTGTATAGATAAACTCCAATTATGGAATAATTATTAGGGGGATTTTCTGGTTTTTCTTTTATCTCTACTATTCTATTATCTTGAAAGTAGGGTACTCCAAATCTTGACTTTTTAGTTCCAGTTTGAAAAAAATCCTGATCAGGTATTTCTTTTAGAAATATTTTTGCTTCACATCCTTCTGGAATTGTTAAGTCTAATTGTTCATGTATAATATTATCTCCTAGAACTACAGCCATATCCTCTTTTCCTACCATCTGTCTTGTTACACTTAAAGCATGAGCAATCCCTCTGGCGTGTTCAAATGGACGATTTTGTACTGCAAAATGGAAGTTTAAACCCCTCTCATGACCATTTCCTAAATATCTGGCAATAGCATCAAAGTGATCTCCACCTGTAACTATAACTATATCTTTTATTCCCGCTCTTGCTAATGTGTAAATAGGATATTCAATCATTGGCAGAGAGTTTACTGGAACTAGGTGTTTGTTTGTTGAGATTGTTGCTGGATGCAATCTCTTTCCATGACCTCCTGCTAAAACTATTCCTATCAATATTTCACATCCTTCAATAATGGTTGCCACCAAGCGCCATTAGCTTTGTACCAATCAATTGTTTGTTGCAATGCCTCATCAAAATTAGTATATTTTTGTTGCCAACCTATTCCTTTTATTTTTTGTGAGTTTATTGCATATCTAAAATCATGTCCCTTCCTATGTTCTATTGGTTGTATCATATCTTCTCCAAAATTAAATGATTTTAGTAACCTTAATGTAATGTTTTTATTATTTATTTCATTATTTGCACCGATATTATATGTTTCTCCTATTAATCCATTGTGTAAAACAGTATCAATGGCTGAACAGTGATCATAAACATGTAACCAGTCTCTAATATTTTCACCTTCACCCATTAACGGAACTTTTTTTCCTTGTATGAGGTTTGTAATAAATTTAGGAATTAGTTTTTCTGGATGTTGATATGGACCAAAATTATTTGAACATCTTGTTAATAGGATTGGCAATTTGTGTGTTTCATGATATGCTAATGCTAATAAGTCTCCTGCTGTTTTTGAAGCTGAATATGGACTTCTTGGTTTTAATGCGTCTGTTTCTACACTTTCTCTATCTTCTAGTGTTAAAGAACCATAAACTTCATCTGTTGATATCTGTACATATTTTTTAACTCCATATTTTAAAGATAGTTTTAACATGTTTTCAGTTCCGAGAACATTTGTTTTTATGAAAGCAGAAGAATCATCAATTGAATTATCAACATGTGACTCTGCTGCAAAATGTACAACATAATCTGGAGTGTATTGTTGAAAAATATTATTTAAAGATTGAATATTGCATATATCTGCTTGCTCTCCAAATATTGGAATATGTCTGTCTGATAAATCTTTAACATTTTCAGGATTTCCAGCATATGTTAATTTATCTACATTGATAATTTTGTAGTCTGGATATTTTTCTAGCATGTATCTTACAAAATTGCTACCAATAAAACCAGCTCCTCCTGTAATTAGAACTTTCATAAATTTCATTAAATTTATGGCATTTATAAGGATTATGCAATCAAAATATTTATAAAAAGTTATGAAATTTGTTTCTTATGAAATACTTGATATTTGGTAAGGGTTTGATGGGACAAGAGTTTAATAGATTTTTAGAAGATTCTTATCTCTCTTCTGTTGATATTACTGATTATGAATCTGTGAAACAGGAAATATTTAATAAAAATCCTGAAATTGTAATAAACTGTGCTGCAAAGACTGGAAAAGGAAGTATTGATTGGTGTGAAGAAAATAAAATAGAGACATTACATTCAAATGTTATTGGCCCTTTGGTAGTTTTAAGAGTTTGTCAAGATTTAGATAAATATTTTGTTCATTTGAGTACAGGCTGTATTTTTAATGGTGAAAAAAAGTTTAGTGAAGAAGATGAACCTAATTTCTTTGATGGATTTTATTATAAAAGTAAAATCTGGAGTGATAAAATTTTAGAAGATTTTGATAAGGTTTTAATTTTGAGATTGAGATTACCTGTATTTTCTAAACCCTCTCCTAGAAATTTGATTACTAAACTTTCCTCTTATCCAAAAGTTGCTTCTTTAACAAATTCAATTACTGTTGTTGAAGACTTTTTGCAAGCAGCCAAACATTTAATGGAAAACAAAAGAACTGGAATATACCATGTTACTAACCCAGGTGTTATTAATTATAAAGAGATAATAGAGATGTATAAAGAGATTGTTGATCCAAATCATAGTTGTGAATTTATTTCTCCAGAAGAGTTGAATCTTATTACAAAAGCTAAAAGAGGGAGTTCTACTTTGAATACTACTAAGTTAGAGAAAGAGTTTAAGATGAGACCAGTTAAAGAAGCAGTTAGAGATAGTTTGGTTAAGTATAATGGATGTATCAATAGTTAAATGTAATTCTTATGGACAAGAGGAAGTAGATGAAGCTGTGTTTAAAGTTTTAGAATTAATTAAGTTTCAAGAGAAACCTAAAAAAGTTTTGTTAAAACCAAATGTATTAAGGTATAAAAATGGAGTCAATACTGATATCTCTCTCTTGGTTGCTTTGATTAAGTTCTTTAAGGATTCTGAAATTTATATTGGAGAGTCTTCTGGATATTTGACAGAAAAAAACCTTAAGGATATGGGTTTGTATGAATTGGGTGTTAAGATTATTAATTTTGATGCTGCTGAAAAGAAAAAATTAGAAGGGAAATACTTGAATGGAGTTTTTGTTCCAAATATCATATTTGAAATGGATTTGATTGTTAGTGTTGCTAAATTAAAAACACATAATTTGATGAAATACACTGGTTGTGTTAAGAACTTATTTGGTTTTGTTGTTGGTGGGCAGAAATGTAAGATGCATGGTGTTGCAAACACTGAAGATAAGTTTGCAGATATGCTGATTGAAATGCATGATTTGATTAAACCCCAATTGGCTTTAATTGATGCTGTTGAAGGAATGGAAGGAGATGGTCCTGCTGCAGGAGATATAATAAAAGTTGGTTATATCGGGGCTTCTAGAAGTTGTTTTGCTTTGGATAATGTTATGTGTAATATGATTGGTATTGAGGATGTTAAAACAAATGTTAGGGATAGAGATGTAAAAGTTATTGGAGAATATGAGAAAATAAAATTCAAAAGAGCAAGAGGAGCAAATATCCCTAATTCAATAAAACAAAAGTTGATTGGTTTTATTTTAAAAAAAGATGTTAAAATTGATAAAGAAAAATGTCAGAAATGTAATATTTGTAGAAATCACTGTCCTGTTGATGCTATTGATGAGAACTATAATATTGACTATAAAAAATGTATTAGGTGTTTTTGTTGTCATGAGTTGTGCCCTCATTATTCTGTAAAAATAGTAAAACCTAAGTTAGTTAGTGTTTTTATAAAAATAAAAAAATCATTGAAGATGTGATTTACACTCACAGTCTACATGAGATATTTTAGGGATTGTTGTCAGTATTAGTGATTTGACTTTTTCTGAATTTTCTTTCATTACTCTTAAAATTTCTTCAAATGTTACTGGTATTGTTGACTCTCTCCAACAGTCATAATCTGTTGACATTGCAACAGAAGCATAACATAAACCAATCTCTCTAGCAAGTATTGCTTCTGGTACTGAACTCATATTAATTATATCTGCTCCCCACATTCTAAACATGTGGGATTCTGCTTTTGTTGAAAATCTTGGACCTTCAATAGTTACCACTGTTCCCCTTGGATGTGTTTTTATTTGTAGTTCTGTTGCTGTTTGAAATAATATATTTCGTAACTTATTACAAAAAGGTTCTGATAGAGGTAAATGTACTACCTTGTCTTTATCATGAAATGTGGAATGTCTTTTTGTTGTTCTATCTATGAATTGGTCAATTAGAACTAAATCTCCTGGTGCTATTTCTTCTTTTAATGAACCAACTGCAGTTGTTGCAATAATATGTGTACAACCTATACTTTTCAGTGCCCATATATTTGCTCTATTGTTTACATTGGTTGGTGTTATTTGATGTTTATTTCCATGTCTTGCTAGTATTGCTACTTGCACACCATTTAGTGTCCCTTGTGTGATAGATGAAGAAGGGTGGCCATATGGTGTCATAACATCCACTTTTTCGTATGAGTTTAGTAAATTGGGATCATCCATGCCAGATCCCCCTATAATTCCTATTTTTACCATTGATTTAGAATTAGATTATTAGTATATAAAAATTTATGGTAGAGAGTAGAGCCTTGAGTATATTTTATGTGATTTGAAGGACTGTGACATCCGGCATGTGTGTGCGCAGAGCTTATATAACGAAAAATCTGGTTTATAGCTATGCCTTATTCTAAACAAACCAAAAAAAAATTTATCCCTTTAATTATTAATTATATAAAAAGGAATAATAATGCTACTTATAGAGACATAGAAAGAGATCTTAATATTAAGGTTAGTAGTATATTTGATGGAGGGATGAAAGAAGCTTATGAATTAGCCAGTATTCCTTTATCTAGGCCATTATTAAAGAGAAATAGAAAAGAACAAGAGCAAGCTGTTATTGATTATATAAAGAAAAACCCAGATTGTACAGTTACTGAAATTTTTAAAGAAACTAGAGTTTCTATTCCTCGTGTTTTTGGTTCTATTGTTACTGCTTATGATAGGGCTGGAGTTGGATATAAAAGAAAGGATTATACTAAAAAAATAAATAAGAAAAAGATAAAAAAATCAATAAATGAAAAAACTGATGAAGTTATTCTTTTAATCAAAAAAAATCCTTTTATTACAGTTATCGAATTAAATAAAAAATTGGATTTTAGAATACATGACCATTTTAAAAATATGGAATCATTATATAGAAAAGCTGGAATAAAATATATAAAAGGAAATGAAAAAAGAACTTCAAAAATAAAGAATAAAATAATTGAGTATATAAAATCTAATCCAAATTCTACTCAATGGTAAATTAATAAGAATTGTAATACTCATGTACAGGAAATATTTAAAGAAGGTATTCAAGAAGCATATAAATTAGCTAAAATTGGGTATCCTAAAGAAAGAAAAATTCTTTATGGTGTTGTAAATAAAAACATTAAAAAAAGAGCTTTAGAATTTGAAAACAAAGTATTAAAATTTCTGGAAACTAAAGGAAAAATTAAAAAACAATATAAAAATAATCAAGGTGTTGCTGATGCACTTTTTAAAACCAAAAATAAAAAATATGTTATAGAAGTTAAAGATTATAAAACTAAACCTATTTCTATGTCAGATATAAAACAATTGAATGGATATATAGATGCAATAGAAGGATATAATGAGGGACTACTAATTCATTCTTATAACTTTGGTGAAATTCGAGAATATATTCTAGAAAAAAATAAGATATATGTATTGCCTTATAACCTACTCATTTCAGAAAAACAATTTGAAGATAAAAAAATAAAACTTACTATCAAAGAGTGTAAGAGAAAAGTATAAAAAAGGCAGAAAAAACTAAAATTATAAGGGTCTGTAGCATAACTCGGCTAGTGTCTCTGGCTCCAGTTTTTAAGGAGTAACCAGAGGATCTGGGTTCAAATCCCAGCAGGCCCAGATTATATTTCTATTCTGAAAGAAGGTTTTAATTCATAAGTATATGTTGGTTCTTTGAATATTATTGGACTTGTTGGTTGGGCTATAATCTGTGTATCTGAGTACTTTAGATTTAGTTGAGTTAGAGTTATTTCAGTACTGTATATTTCATTACATTTATCTATATACTTTTGAAAATTTGCTTCAAAATTTGTTGTGAATGTATCATCTTTTGCTAAATCTTTTGCTGATAAAATTGCTGAAAACTCTAAGAATTTAATTATTTCTTCCCCTTCTTGATATGTGTTTATTACTTTAAATTGTTCTTGTCCTATAAATTCAGGATTATTTCCAGAGGTTGTAGAATGTATACCATATGAAAAAAATAGAATTACTGCTAGTATGAATGCTGCTCCGCAGCCGATAAGTAATGGTGCTGTTGCTTTTTTATTCATTGTAAAATACCAGTTCTGCCCTTAATGTTTTTTCAGGATTTTTTGTTGGTAGTATTATTGATTCCTGAACTTCTATATCTTTTTCATCACAATCTAATCCACATTGTATTTTATTTTGACATATGAACACACTTTCTTCTCCATCATATATTTGAAATACCCATTTTTCTCTATTTATTGTGTTTTGAAATTCTTCTTTTAAAATTCCGAAACATGCAGGTGCATAATTTGCTTCATCAAAGTAGAACATTCCTTCAGGATAATTATAATCTGAATAAATTGTTCTTGGTTCAACATAAAAATATTCTGTTTCTAACAAAGCAGAGTATATAACCTCATTAGATAATAGGTTTAATAAATCCAATTTATATTGCTCTTGTTCAAAAGAATTAATTGCTATTTCTTGCTGTTCTTCTGTTTTTAACTCTTGAGCATTTAGTAAAATTGTGAATAAAACAAAACCAATTATTAATAATATAACTCCTCCAACTAAATCCACATTCCATGCAAATTGTGCTTTTTTTAACATTTTTTCTTTTGGAAATCAAGTTCTAATGTTGAAAATGTTATTGTTCCTTGATCATAAACTCTAACTATCCTTGTTTTTGTCTCTGGTTCAGAGATTTCCTCTCCTATTGTTGTGTCTCCTAATCTTAATTGGACATCTTGCTGTATATATTGGAAGCAAGTTGCTAGTTGTTCTTCTGTAAATTTGGATTTATCTATTGTTCCAGGTATTGTTCTTTTTAATTCTTCATCATAATAAGCAAAACATTCTGAAGAGTATATGGATTCGGTCATAATTAGATTGTTTTCAATGTCATCAAGACAGAAAGTAGGTTGGACTATTTGATTTTGTATTTGTGCTCTGAAGAAAAAGAACATAAATGCAATTATGAAAATTACTAATGTGTAATAAATCCAAATATGTCCTCCTTCTGATTGTCCTTTTTTCATGCTATTCTATCCTTTGTTATTGTTATATTATAATCTGAATAAAAATCTCCAAACTTTTGTGGATCTCTTATTACATTTATTCTATTTTCTTTATCTTCAATGTAGTATATCTCTTTTACTGGATATTCATATTCTATATCCCCTGGTGCTGATTGTACAGCAGTGGCCATTAGAGGGATGTCCTTTTCTAGATAAACTTCATTTGCCCTTGAAATATAGTCAAAATTAGTTGTTACAAATATCAGGGTTAAGAAAACTATTACAAATAATATTATCTCAAATGCTGAAAATAATGATTTTTCCTCACCTGCACCTCTTCTATTCATAATTAATTAATTAGTTTAAGAATTTATATAGGTTTTTATTTAAGCTCTATTTGTTTTGTGCCACATAGGCTTAAATCATCATATTGTTCTGAAGGTGTGTAGAAATAGAATGTGTTTCCTTGTTTTAATAATCTTGGTCTTATTTGGGTCTGTTCTTCCCCATTGTATACTTGTTGTATGTAGTGTGCTTCTTGTTCTTCTTCTTGTTCTGTAACGCCATAATACTCTTGTGTTTGTGATAGAGTTAATTTTTGTGGTTCTGAACCTTTAATTGCAAAATTCCATTCTGTTTCCATTGTAAATATTTCTTCTCCAAATCTTATACTTATTTTTTTCTCTTCAAAATCTAATATATATTGTGAAAATAAGAAACTATAATCTGGTTCACACAAACAATCTTCTTCTTGTTCGCATGATTTTAATTGATTTGTAAAAGATTCAAATTCAACTGACTTAGCTTTTAAATTTTCTGGGTAGTAATCTTTAGTTGTGGAAAGGTATACTGTTTCAGCTTCTTTTTTGTAATAGAGGTTCATTACACCACTGTTTGGCCCTTTGATAAATACTCCTGAGTTACATTCAGGGTAGTAAAAACTTAAATCTTCTTCTGTAAATGGATGACAATTTTGTCCCATTAACATACATGCATCTTCTTTTAGATTTCCAGTGATATCTGTTTTACAATAACACAGGCAAGGGTAAGTTCCACAAGAATCTGGCAATTCTAAAGTGCCTTCTTCCCCATTGCATTCATCTATATTAACATCTGCAGAATTAAAGCTTACTAAATAATAATTATTTGGCAGTTCAAAAACCATTTTTCCTTCTTCTTCTAAAGATTCTATATTTTCTATTAATTTGTTGAAACTTTCCTTTGTTGTGGATTGATTTTGATAGAATTTTATTGCTACTCCACCCATTACAAAAAGGATAAGAATTCCTATTATTAAACCAACTGTAAAATTAGCAGCTGGTTCTGATGCACCTCTTTTTGATAGCTTCATTTTGCAGCAAACTCAATGTCCTCTACTGGAGCAAATATGTTAGAAATAAGTCCTGTTATCCTTTCTACAAAGTCTCCTATTTGATTTCTAAAGATTATTACTACAACAATTAGTACAATTAATGCTATTATAAAAAGAATAATGTAGTTTATACTTAGCTCTCCTTTTTTGTTCATAATAAAATAATAAAGAAAAAGATTATTTAAAGCTTTTTATTGGCAGTTTTCTTTCCAATAGTCATTTCCTAAAATATTATCACAATTATCAAACCCTTTATCAACTAAAGATTCTGGAAAATCTGGGTTATCCCAAGCACCTTTGCTTCCAGCATTACATGCTGTTTGACAAGATCCTTCTGCTAAAAGCCTTTCTGAGGTTGTCAAATCTAATACCTGATTTTGTTGACCAATAATCTTTTCGATTCCTCCAGTAAAAATTAAAGCTATTACAATCAAGGCAATTAGAGCTAAAGCAGCAATAATTATGAAGTTCATAGAAAGTTCCATTCCTTTTTTATTCATTGATATCACCTGTTATACAATTAAGTATATTAATATTTAAGCTTTTCTATAGGTTTAACCATGACAGTATTCTGTACTCTGTAAATAACCTAGAGCTTCTCCTAAATATATATATCCTGTATCTATTGTTTTTGTTTGCCCTTTTTCTCTAGCTGTTTTTAGATCAAATATTTCATAAGGGTCAAACCATAAAATTTCTGTAGACAGACAATATGTATTTTCATCTATTTTGTATAGATTAGGAACAACTATTTCTCCAGCAGTATCTGGATTTAATTTTTCTATATTTTCTTTAAATTGTGTTAAAAAGTCTAATCCTTCATCTTTATCCATATTTTTTAATTTTTCTTTGATTCTATAATGAGCACTTCCTTTTCCTATCCAAAAAAGATTATGATATGAAGAACTAGGATTTTGTGAATTTGTTTCACTATACTGCCATTTTTTTCCATTATATTTAAAAGATATTGTGAAGTATTCATCTTGCCCAACTAAAACATTTACATCTCCTTTTTCTTTTTTGTATCTAAAAATTGCAGAATCTTCAGTAATTTCTAGAGAATCAATAAAATAAATCATATGAAAGTTATCTAGTTCTCCAACTTTACTAAATTCTTTTCTATTTAAAGAAATAAATCTATAAAAATGTTTGAACATATTTCCCATATCAATATACCAAACAGAATCATATTTTTTTTGTAGTTGACTTCTTATATAAAATGATTCTGGAAAATAACAACCAAATTCATTATTTTCATAATCTAAATACAAAACTCCTAATTTTTTTGAAGGAAATGATTTTGGATTTGTAGGTTGTACAAGCTCTTTTGTAGCTGTAGCTAGGGCTAAACCTTCATCTAAATTCTTTACTAATATAAAAGCACCTTCTGGGATTTCATCTTCTGTAAATGCACAACCACAGTCTTTTTTAGGACTATAACTTTCACATTCTTCTATTCCAGAAGCAAATGCTTCAAATGTTTGTATTAGTTCAGTTTCTTCAGCTGTTGCTAAATCTCCAGTTTGAGTTTGTATTTCTCCTTGAAAAATTCCTAATATTTCTAGAAAGTTTTCCCACAATGGAAATCCTTCCTCTTTAACAGAATTAGAAACTGCATAAATAGCAAGGATTATTATGATTATTACTATTATTGTTCCTATTGCTGCAAGGGCTGTGTTAACTGCTCCTCTTTTATTCATCTTCCTAATCCACTCCTACCAAAGCCAGTTATTGCATCTATGATTTTATCTCTTAATGAAGTAGAAAATATTATAATTATTACTAATACAATCAGAGCTATAACAATTGCAGCTATGTATTCCCATGCAAGTTCTCCTTTTTTATTCATTAGTTTCAATTTTAATATCTCCTTCTATGGGTATTCCGTAAACTAAACAACGGCAGTTTACACAATCAGCATCATTTATTTTTCCATATATAACTGAAATATCTTCCCCTATTACAATTGGACCACCTGCTACAGGTATAAGAGATACTGCCACATTTCTCACTTTTTTTAATGAAATTTGTTGTTTTGTCAAAGCCCATAATCTTTGATACCATTTCCCATCTTGTTCAGGAAAAACAACATCTTCCCAGTATAAAATATCAAAATTTGAATCAGAGGAAACTATAATCTTATCATCAAAATCCTTTGATTTATCAATATCAAAATAATGGATAAAATAAACCTTGTCTAAATCAAAAGAAAAATCATTTTCTTGATTAAAATCTTCTTCATCAAAACAAATTGTATTTCCTACTGTATTTTCTTCTATATAATCTAAATCTGAATTTGAAATTGAATCTACTGGTTTTCCCCTATTGTTTGAAGACATATGGTTTAACAAACTACCTATATCCATTTCTTCATTTGGTGAAAAAGAATAAACAGTATATACCTCTTTCCTTCCAAAATCACATTCAGCCCTATGATACATCCAATATGTATCTCTTAACATTTCTGCTAATCTTGCTTCATCTACTGGCTCTTCTTCTACTCCAAAAGCACACATGTTAGGAGTAAAGCTAAATACTCCTCCTCCACACTTCAAACCATTTGAAGCCCAACAAGATGTAGTTGAAACAAAATTAAGATTTAAGAAAGAACTTTGTGCTGTAACAAGAATTAATATTAAAATAACTAGAGTTACTAATGCTCCCACTATTATTACTAATTGATCTGGTGCTAATTCTCCTTTTTTATCCAATCAAACCACCTCTAAGCTTCCAAACTATCAATAAAACTACAACCATTAAAACTAATGCAAATATTACAACAACTAATGTTCTTGACATTAAGCAAATCCTCCTTGTGAAACAGCTCCTGCAAGTACTGTAAATATAATTATAGTTAAGCCTGCAATTACTACATATAGTATTGTGCTTCTATTTAAGTTTTTTCCAAGAGTATACTCTTCATTTAATTTGTCTACTCCATTAGAAATTGCATTTGATAATATTGATAGAACAAAAATCATTTCAACAACATATAATCCAACAACTAACTGTAAATAAAATGGAGGAATTAAATTTTCAATTGGAAATATACCTGCAAGGTTACCAACACCACCACCTAAAAACTCTGAAGCTGAATCTCCTCCAGAGGTTGCAGCTGTTAATTGTGTTGTTAAGGTTGCAATTATTGTTGTTATCATCGAGCCAATACCTACAACAATTCCTGCAATTAATGGAGTTAAGAAAGCTACTTGAGAATTCATAGAAGAGGTTATTTCTGCAAGTAAATCTTTTAATCTTTCTGAAACTTTATGAATCCTATCTAAGTATTGGGAAATACTAACCAGTGCTTTTGAAACAACCTGTGGACCTTTTTGTGCTGATTCTACAAGCACTTTCATTGTACTTTCTATTAATGAAGAGGGATAATAAACAATTGCTCCATTTCTTTCATTAAAAATAGCATCTTTAAGGCTCATTCCAAGTCTTCTCATATTTGAATCAATTATTGAAAAGAAATTACCTGTTGGTGTTCCATGTAAATTTTGTGCAATCTTACCAAAGGCCATTTCAGAAGGCATTCCTCCTCCTAGTCTATTTCCAAGTTGAAATATTGCTCCCCTAAATTCAGTCTCTAATTTGTTTGTTTCTTTTCTTATTTTTATTAATTTTTTAGCTCTTGTTGTATAATAGAATCCTAATCCAAGTCCTAAGCCTAAAGGAATTAATAAACTTAATAATGTTGCCCCTAAACCAAATGGACCAACTATGTCTCCTGCTTCTGTTGTTCTATAATCTAATAGTCTTGTTGATGTTCCAATAGACATATCTGCTAATGGATCTATAAGATGTAGTAGAATTGGCATAAACCCAAAGATTAAAAAAATAGCAATTATGAATATTGCAACATGTTTTGGATTTATTAAAATTTCAGAATCTTTTCCTGTTTTTATTGTTAAATATCTTAATTTTTGATATTCTGGATTTTCTTCTGAAAGGTTTGTTTGGTTATATCCTACTGGACGTTTTATTAATAAATTATATCCATAATAAAATACAGCAAGAGGCAAAAGTAAATTGTAAAGTAAAAATAGATTAAACCAGCTTATTCCTAAAAAGCTTCCAACTAGAGGCAATATAATTAATCCTAAAATAGGTAGAATTACTCCAAGCATGTGTAACATTGTTATTGGAGATCTAACTTCTTGTGCAAAATGAAGCATACTTTCGTAAGTTCCTTCAAGAATAACCTCTAAAGATTTGTCTAATACCTCTTCTCTTCTTTTTAGATTTGCTTCATATAAAGAAGATTCAATTAAATGAAAGGATTCAACAAAAGTAAGATTATAATCTTTCCAACCTTCCAGATAATGGTTTAATGATTCATGCATGTTTGGAAATTTTCCAGTTTCTACATCCCAGAATACTTTTCTTAAATCTAGTGCTAATGGATTTCCAATGTGTTCTCCTGCAAATTTAATGGCGTGTTCAAGATTTGATGTGTGTCGCATATAAATTACTACATAAAGAATACAAAGAACCATTTGATTTGAGGCTTGTAGACAATGTTTTTGTGCAAGGTGTATTGGATATTTTGACAAAGGTCTTAACAGGATTATACCAAAAATAATAAAGAAAACAGCTACAAGATATTTTCCTAGTCCTACTGTATCTGAGAATATAAAAATTAAAAAACCTAAAATTAAACCAAATAAAACAAAACTCATCATAGCAAGTACTGCCAAAGTATATGATGATGAAGGTGTGATTGAAAGATGTGCTGTTTCTATTGCTTCTTGTAATTTTTGTTTCTTTTCTTCACCTTTAGGTTCAAGATTTATTATTGAATGAGCAAAGTTACAAGCTCTTTCATAAAATGAATTTTTAAAGAAAATAGCTTCTTCTCTAAAAGTTGTGTAATCTTTTGTAAATACATTATTTGAAGGAGTGTCCATTACTGATTGATATCTATTTGTAAATTTGTTACTATATTTATTTAAAATATTTGCAGTTCTCGGATCAATTCTCACCATCTTTTGTAAACCTTAAGTATTATTCTTTTTTCAATCTTTCCTTTAACCAATCTTCCCATTTATCTTTAATCATCTTAGGATCTAATGAACCAACCTCTTCTTTTACTATGTCTGATATCCTATGTTGCATATCATTTGCATCTGTAGCAAAAGGAGCTTCTAAAATATGGGGTTTTTTTGTATTTTCAGCATAATCAACTAACATTTTTTTAAGATCTGCTCTTAATTGAACATTTTCCCATATTGAATCCCAGTCTCCAACCCATTCCTTAACATTTGCTCCAATTGATTTTAAAACTTCAGATTCTCCATTGATTAAATCAGGAGTTGGTTCTAGCATATCTGTCTTTGAATTATATTTCATTAAATCTACAAATCCTCTTTCTCTTAATGGATCTTCTTCCCAGGTTTTTCTTACTTCTGTTATTGAAGTTACTCTTCTCCATTTATGTAAACCATCTGCACTCCTAATTGGATTACAGATAACCATTATGTCTGTTGCCTTAAAAGATGTTCTTGGTACCTTTAAATCGTTTACAACCCTATCAAATACACCATATGGCGAATCTCCATGAATTGTTCCTGCAACAACATTTGCAAGAGCACCAATTCTCATTGCTTCATACAAAGCTAAAGCTTCTCCAGATCTAATTTCACCGACAATTAAAGCTGAATCTCCCATCCTTAAAGATGCTCTAATCCCTTCAGATGCTTCTAACTCTGATCCCCCTTTTAATAAAGCAGAACGAACTTTTAGTGGTTGAATATTATAACCTAGCTTTCTTAGTGCGCTTGTTGGTAATTCTAAAGTATCTTCAACTGTTAAAATTCTATATCTTCTTAAAATTTCTAATAATAATGCTCCAAGCAAGGAAGTTTTTCCAGAAGATCTTGTCCCTGCAATTAGGTGTGTTCTTGAACCATCAATACAAAAACTTAATAGCCCTGCTGCTAAAGGAGAAATCATTCCTACTTTGATAAACAAAGGAAGAGTCCAAGGAGTATCTCTATGTCTTCTAAATGAATATGCATATCCAAAAGGGTTTAATGGTTTTGTGATTATTGATACTCTTGATCTTCCATGAGGTAAAACAAGTTCAGTATCTAAAATAGGATTTGCTTCATCTAAAGGTCTTCCTGAAAGTAGTCTAAATTTAGTTGCCCAACTTTCATAATCTGATTTTGATGGATGGATATTGGAAAAGCATTCATCATGTTCTTGATGTAAAACAAACATAGGGCTCTGACCAGGAGGGGCATTTATTGTTACATCTTGTACATTTTTGTCTTGTAAAATTAATTCTAGTACTCCAAAACCAATTGTATGCCTTACAAGTATTTCTGATAATTCTTCTAATTCTTCTTGTGAAAGGTCTAAACCTTGTTGGTTTGCTAAATCCCTTAATAGGTCTTTTCCTATGTTTGAGAAGGTATTCCTCATTTTTTCAGGATCTAAAAACTCTTCTTCCCTTGGTTTGTGTTCAGAAAGAACACTTTTAGCCATTTCTATTAAAGCATATTTGTCTTCAGTAAGCTTGAATTCTGGAGGATGTATATGATATAATTTTTTTATATCCTCTTTTACATTAAAAATAGTTACATCTGTTTGGTTATTTATTTTGTATATTTCTAGTTGTTCTCCTTCTAAAGGTGGAGATGACATTATTTTTGTATACATAAAATCAGGGGTTATTGTTGGTTTGAAAAGAGATTTGTATAAAGTTCTATCTCCTAAATTGTAACCGGCTAATTGATCCCTTGTTTTATTTACAAGGGCTGTAGAGTCTAGACTTTCATATATTTTTGTTAATATATTTATGAAAGTCCTTATTGAATCTTTTTCATTATTTGTTAGAACTCTCTTTAAATTAATATTTTCCATTCTTATTTGTCTTTTAAGCTCTACATATGCCCCTAATGGATCTGTTTTTAATAATGTAAAAAGGGTATACCTTAAAATTTCAAATCTTTGTGCTAGAACTTGTTGTGAATCATTTGGTAGTCCCATTGCTATTGGGGTCATTACACGCTGATTTTTTATGTAATAAATATAAAGTTTTGCAATTTCAGCTAATAATTTAGTTTGGTTATAATCATAATTGTAATTTCTCCTTTGATAAAATACTAATCTTGTAATTGAAGGATTTTCAATTAATTTATCTATTGCATCCATCATAACAATAGGATTGTCTTCAATTGATGGAGAATAAGTTTTATCCTCATAATTTAAGGTTAAGACCTCATCTTCACCTTCTTTTGATATTTTGTATGGTTCTTGCTCCTTGGTATAAACCATGTTTCTCCCCTAAACCGTAAACCTTTTAATTATACAAATAATTATAAACTTAAAATACCTTTCGTTTATCTAAAATGACTGAACAAGTTCAACAATCACAGAATGACCAAATGATATATGAATTGGTCAATAGAATTAGAGTTCTTGAAAGTAAACAGAATTTATTTAGTGAAAAATTATTAGTTATGAATCAGAATATGATTGAAGAATATAAGAAAGTTATGATTGAAATGAAAAGAGTTAATGATGGAATAAAACAAACTGAAGAAGATATGGAAAATATTAAAAATATTTTAAGACATTTAAGTGAAGAAGCTGGAAAATTTGCAATGAAAGAGGATGTAAAAGTTTTAGAAAAATATATTAACCTTTGGAACCCATTAAAGTTTGTTACTGAAAAAGATGTAATGGAGTTGATTAAGAAAAATGCCTAACCTACCAACACAAAAAGTAAAACAAATGATAGCTAAAGGATTAACAAATGAAGAGATAACAAGAAGTTTGGAAGGTCAAGGATTTAGTTTAAATCAAATTTCTAGTGCTTTAAATCAAGCTAATTTGCAAACAGGCATGGACTTACCTGAATATGACCCTATGGAACAAGAGTTTGAAGAACCTGAACAAGAAGAACAATATCCTGCTCAGGAGTATCCTCAACAACAAGATTATACTCAATATCAATTGCCACAACAGCAAATGAGCTATGAAGATATTCAAGCAATTGTAGAAGAGATTTTAGAAGAAAAGTGGAAAGAGTTTATGAAAAATACAGGTGATATCAATGTCTGGAAGGCTAGAGTTTCAGATGATTTAGAATCTACTAAACAAGAATTGATTAGAACCCAAAAAAGATTAGAAGATTTACAAGTTGCAGTTCTAGGCAGGGTTAAAGATTATAATAAAAGTGTACAAGATATTAGTTCTGATATGAAAGCTTTAGAAAATGTATTTGGAAAGATTTTAGAACCGTTAACAAAGAATATTAAAGACTTAAATAAGGTTACTGAAGAATTGAAAAAGAGTAAAAAATAATTCTAACGCGTAACAGTTGCGAATCTAACTATCATACCTGAAATTGCTAAAACTAGAATTACACCCATAATCTTTGGATTAAAAAGAATCTGCCCAATTTGATTATTAAGATTATCTCCATCTTCTGGGGAAGTTATATTGTGTACTGCATCTCCATATACCTGCATCATTGCATACCCAAAAATCCCAAAACAAACAAGAACAACAACCCAGATTATAAAATTATTTTTTCCAAATGCATCTGCAATTGTTCCTCCTTTAACTCCCATAAATAAAAATATCATAATTAAAAGAGATAAGAAGATAAATAATACTGCAAACCAAGGAGTTATTATTTGTACAACATCTGATGCTCCTGGGAATATCATAACTAATGTTGCTGTACATAGAGCAATTACCCAATGGATCATTGATTTTTTTCCAAATAATTCTGTTTTTTCAAGAATTGCCCACACTACAACCAAGATTAAAAAGAAAATAAATATGGGTGCAAAATAAGACAATATTCCTAAGTCTAATACTGAGGCCATTACTTATTTCCTCCCAATCCTTCTTGTAATGCATCTCCAATCTTTGTCCATGGATTATCTTTTCCACTTCCAGGTTCTGCTATTACAAACCAGATGAATAAGAAAAATAATCCAATTGCAATTAAAACATTTCTATCTTGAGTTGTTAATTTTAACCAAGTAGGTAATCCTGTTGCAAATGCTCCTGATGATGTTGCTAATGCATAAATTATGAAACCTGCTACAAGTACAACACCGATTAACAAAGGAAATTTAGATAATACTACACCTCTTCCCATTAATAATCCTAGTAACAGCAAGAATACAATTAGTACTACTGCTAAAAATGAAATTTGTGGAAGAAAATTATTCATTAGTTCAACTAAGGATTGTACTCTAATAACTAAAAAAGCCATTACAAGTGCGATTAATAAATTGAATCTTCTTGATTTTGGACCAAATAATTGTATTTTTTCCAATAATGCAAAAATAATTGTGAATATTAATAAGAAAGGCAAAGCTACTGTGTAAAAACCTATTGTATCCAATGTTGCCATGAGAGCATCAAAATTAAATTGTTCTACTACCATTTATCATTCCTCCTTTGAATCACGTCCACCAATTACAAAATAAACTATTCCTCCCATTACTAATAACACTACTACCACTATAAAAACTGCTGCTCCAGCACCAACTGCATAATCAATCAGAGGTTGTAACCAACCAAATGTGTGCATAAAAATTAAAACTAAAGCTATAAAAAATAATGCTGCTAGAGGCATTCTCCAGCTTTGAAATAATTTAAAGAAATCAAATTCTTCTTTTCCTGAAACAAATGATCCCACTAACATTAAAAATGATACTATTGCAATTAATAATAAGGCTACAATAGGTAATGCCTCTTTTATTGAAGTTACAATTTGTTTTGCTGCCACAACAAAGAAAGCAACTACAAAGGCAATCATTGCATTGATATTTTTCTTTGGTTGTCCATTATGGGTTCCAAATATTTTTGTTTTTTCTAAAATTCCAAAAACAATTGTAAACACCAATAAGAATGGAAGTATTACATCAAAGAAGCCAAAGGTCTCTAAAAAATCTACTGCAGCGCCTAATATTGTATCAGCCATATAAATAGATTATACATTATATTAGTATATAAAACTATCGAAATAAAAAAAGAAATTTATTCGTCTTCTGATTCTTCTTCATAAGAAGGAACTGCAGACTTTGAAATTAACATAATATCCCCGATGGATTTTACAAGCTGATGTGGGACAATAACACCTTTTGCTCCACCAAGAATTCTTGATAAAAATGATTCTCTTGTTGCCCTTATTCTCCAACCAGAAACCTTGTTATTTGTTAGAACTGCTTCTTCAATGTCACCAAAATAATCTCCAGCATCTGTGAAGACTTGCATGTTGTAAAGCTCAGTTACGTTTTTGATTTTTAAGGCCATATTCTTTCCCTCCAGATATTAATATAGTAAATCTTTTAAGTATTTAAAAACTTTTCTTTTCTATAATGGTATCGTACAAGAATCTTAAATTGATTGGAACTTCACATATTGCTATTTCTAGTATAAAGGAAGTTAAAATGGTTATAGAGGAAGAAAAACCAGATTATGTTGGTTTAGAGTTAGATAAAGACAGATTAATTGGTTTAATGAGTAATAAAAAAAGGAAAGTAAAAATTAAAGATATTATACAATTAGGAATTGGTGGATTTATTTTTGCTGTTTTTGGGCAATGGATTGAAGAAAAACTTGGGAAGATGGTTGGAACTAAACCAGGGGGGGAGATGAAACAGGCTGTTATTAGTTCTGCCAAAGTAAATGCCAAATTGATTATGCTTGATAGGGATGTTAGAATTACCATTAAAAGATTGATTAAAGGGATTACATTTAAGGAGAAGATGAGATTTGTTTGGGATTTGATTAAAGGTTTGTTTGGGCATGGTGATGTACAGAAGTTTGATTTAAGCAAAGTTCCAGCTGATAAAATAATTGAAGATATGTTAATACAGGTTAAGGCTAGATATCCTTCTGTTTATAGGGTTTTGATTGATGAAAGAAATAAAATTATTGCGAAGAAATTATATGAGATTATGATAAAGTTTCCAGAGGCAAAAATTGTTGCTGTTGTTGGGGCTGGACATTCCGAAGGAATAATTGAGGAAATAAAAAGATATAAATAGTTAATTTGTTCTATTATATTTATGTTTGAGAAAAAAGAATGGTTTCACTTTATTATTGCAGTTTTTGTAATGGCTTTTGCATTTGGATTTAATGATGGTAAAGATGAATTTATTTTTTTATCTTGGCTTGTTAATATGCTATGGGTTTTATTGATGGTTTTTGTTTCATTCTTTATTTATCAATTAGCTCAGAAAACAGTTGCAAAAATGCATGGTTTTAAGACAGAGTTTAAGATATGGGGGATTGATAACTTTATTTGGCATCCATTCAAAGGAGTTCATATTAAAAAAGAAAATGATTTTCCAAAAAGGTTTAGATTGTTTGGTAAGGATATAGTTATTAATTCAATTCCATTAGGAATTATATTAGCAATAATTGTTACTATTGCTACAAATGGTAAGTTATTGTGGTTGGGGATTAGCCACTATGATTTGTTGATAAAAAGAAGCAAAAGATTAGGAAGAAAATTTGTAAATGTTGCTGGTTATGATGAAGCAAAAATTGCTCTGGCTGGACCTTTTGCAGCAATTGTTTTAATGGTTATTTTTAAGTTGTTAAATAATCAAGGAAGTTTTGATCAAATAATTATGATTAATACTTGGATTGCTATATTTAACATGATTCCATTCTTCCAATTTGCCGGAGGAAAAGTATGGAATGGTTCAAGAGTTTTGTATGTGTTTAGTGCAGTGTTTATAGCTGCAATGGCTGTATTGATCCATTTCTTAGATGTTATTGTTCTTCTAGTTGTTTCAGGAGCTCTAGCCTTAATTGTAGCTATTATCTTCTTTGTAAAAAGATATGTTGAGAATTAGAAAAAACTACTGATTCCTTTTTGTA
The DNA here is from genome assembly GCA_043825775.1 of archaeon. Taxonomy (GTDB): domain Archaea; phylum Nanobdellota; class Nanobdellia; order SCGC-AAA011-G17; family GW2011-AR17; genus JABHZQ01. Next base: position 19,719 of record JBDRRK010000015.1, on the reverse strand, counting down.
AAAGCCATACAATTGCAATATAAGTTGCTATATTATACATAATCCCTAATAAAGCTAGAACTGAGATAATTACTATAATCAAATCTATAATACTTGCAAATGATTTTATAAATGCTATTGCTTTTACAAATATTATTCCTGTTGCAATCCAAGCTACGGGAATTAGTAAATTCCATTTAACTAAAAATAGAGAAATGGCTGCTATAATATCTATTATTCCAAGTATAAACATAATCATACTATTGAGAATTATTGTTTATTTTTAAAGGTTATGACATGACAAATGCGCGCAGTCTTTATAAATTAAAAGATAATTTTTACCAAGATGTATGAAATTCAAGGATTTAAGCCTAGATTATATCAAGAGAATATTTTCAATACTTGTGTAAGATCAAATACTTTGGTTGTTTTACCTACTGGTAGAGGTAAGACTAAGTTAGCTATTTTAGTTGCAGTTCATAGACTAAATAATTTTAAAGGGTCTAAAATTGTGTTTTTAACTCCAACAAAACCTTTAGCTGCACAGATTGCAAGAGAGTTTAAAGAAAATACTAATATTTCTAATATAAATTTATTTACTGGTGAGATGAAGCCAGAATTGAGAGAAGAGTTGTGGAAAGAATCAAGTGTTATTGTCTCTACACCTCAAGGTTTTACAAATGATGTAATAAATAAGAAAATAGATTTGCGTGAAGTGTCTTTAATGGTTTTTGATGAGTGTCATAGAGCTACTGGTGATTATGATTATGTTTGGTTAGCTAAACATTATAATAAAATTGGAAATTTTCCTAGGATTATTGGTTTAACTGCATCTCCGGGTAGTGACTTAGAAACAATTGATGGAGTTTCAAAGAAATTGTTTATTGAAGATGTTGAAGTAAGAAGTGATAGTGATGAAGATTTAAAACCTTATGTTCAAGAAGTAAAGATTGATTATGTTTTAATTGAGTTTCCAGAAGATTTTAAGCAAGTTCAGGGATATTTGAGTGAATGTTTTAAATCTAAACTAAGATTATTAAAAGAATTTAATGTTATTGGTGCTATTTCTGATATTTCAAAGAAGAGATTGTTGGAATTACAAAGAGAATTACAGAAAAGAGTTGCAAGGGGTGAAAGAGATCAATTAATTTGGCAGTCTATTGTTTTGGTTGCAGAGTCAATAAAGGCTCACCATGCTTTAGAATTATTAGAAACTCAAGGAGTATTTGCTTTGAAGGAATATTTTAATAAATTATATACTGAAGCTGAAACTGGAAAGACAAAATCTACTAAAAACCTAGTTCAAGATATTAATTTCAAATCTGCAAGAGCTAAACTTGATTTAATGATTGAAAAAAATGTAGAACATCCTAAAATTCAAAAATTACTTGATATTGTTAAAGAAGAAATAAAAGATGATTTTAAAATATTAATATTTAATCAGTATAGAGATTCTGCAAATTTGTTAGTTAAAAGATTGAATGAAGTTAAAGGTGTTAGAGCTAAGTTGTTTGTTGGGCAGATGAAGAAAAAAGGTACTGGTTTAAGTCAAAAAGAACAAATACAGATTATTGAAGATTTTAAAGATGGAAAGTATAATGTTTTAGTTGGAACTTCTGTTTCTGAAGAAGGTTTAGATATTCCTTCTGTTGATTTAGTTATGTTTTATGAACCTGTTCCTAGCGCTATAAGAACTGTGCAAAGGAGAGGTAGGACTGGAAGGGAAAGTGGTGGACAGATTAAAATTTTAGTTACTAAAGGAACTAGAGATGAAGCATATAGGTGGACAGCTTATCATAAAGAGGGTAGGATGCATAGAGTTTTGCAAGGTTTAAAATCAAAATTAAGTTTGAGTTCTCCTGAACAGAAAAGTGTTACTGATTATGGAAATAAAATAAAAATTTATGCTGACTCAAGAGAAAAAGGTTCTGGAATTATGAAATATCTGGTTGATTTAAATGTTGATGTTCGTATGCAAAACTTAGATGTTGGTGATTTTTTAGTTTCTGAATCATGTTGTATTGAAAGAAAGGAAGTTAGTGATTTTGTAGCTTCTATTATTGATAAAAGAATTTTAGATCAAGTAAAGGCTATGAAACAGTTTGAAAAACCAATCTTAATTATTGAAGGAATGGATGATATCTATTCTGTTCGTAAAGTGCATCCGAATGCTATTCGTGGAATGCTGGCTTATATTGCAATGGATATGAAAATTCCAATTATCTATACAAAAGATTCTAGAGATACTGCTGAATTCTTAGTTGTTGCTGCGAAAAGAGAACAGGAAGATACAAAAAAAGAATTTAGTATTAGAGGGGAGAGAAAACCTTTAACACTTAAAGAGCAGCAAGAGTTTATTGTTGGCTCTCTGCCTGGAGTTGGTGGGACCTTGGCTAAGAACTTGTTGAAAGAGTTTAGATCAGTTAAAGGTGTTGTAAATGCTTCTGAAGATGAGTTGAAAGATGTTGATTTGGTTGGAAAGAAAAAAGCAGAAGCAATAAAAAAAGTTGTTGAAGAGGATTATTCCTCATCTTGAATTACTAAAGAACCTTGATAACCACAAGCTGTACAAAAATATAATCCTGTGAAGGAATCTAGGTTGATTCTTTTCTTGCATTTAGGACATCTTAACATTTTCAATTAGTTTGTATACTGGACCTTCCTTTCTTAATATTGATTGATATAACTGAAATGAATTTATTTCAAATTCTATTGGTTTTATTTTAATTTCTTTTAATGATTTGTAGAAATCTTCTTTTTTCTTAAATCCTTTTAATCTTCCAAGAGTTATATGAGATTTGAATTCTTGTTGTTGTGAAAATTCTATTAATTCTTGGTCTATTTTTTGAGCAAGATTCTTTACTTTACTTTCGGGTTCAACATCAACCCAGATTACTTTTATATTTTTTTCAGAAGGGAAATAACCTAATTTAGATAGTTTTACTTTAAATTGTGGTAATTTTATTGTTTTTATTTTATCTTGAATCTGTTTTGTTTTTTCTTCTGTTATAGAACCAATAAAATTTATAGTAATATGTAAGTTTTTCTTATTAACCCAAGTTATTTTTCCACCTTTGAATTCTTTCTTTAGGTTGTATAAATAATCCTTAACTTCTTTTGGTAAATCTACTGCTATAAATATTCTCATGATTAGGATAAGGTTTAAGATGTTTATAAGAATTCTGGCTTGGAAAAATTAATATATACCTAAATTATTCTATATTGTATGGGTTTAATTGGATTAATAAATAATTATAGAATATTAAGAGACTTTGGTGGAAGAGGCTTAGTTTTAGATAATTACCAAACAGATGAACTAAGAAAAAAAGGATATGTTGAACCTTCACTTGCAACAGTTCCTAACGGTCCATTATGGGAAAGTGATGGTAAGTTTGTTACATTTGAACATCTAACTATTAGTGAAAAAGGCTCTGGTTTTTTAAGAAGATGGAAATTTCTTGATTATTTGTTATAAGAATTCTGCTATAATCTTTGCAGCTGTTTTTGCAGTTATATTATTGATATCAGTTTCTGGATTCACTTCAACTAAGTCTATTGATTTTAAATTTTTTAATATTCTTACTCTTTGTAGATAATAAAGTAATTGTCTTGTTGTTAATCCTGCTGGTTCTGGGTATGAAACCCCTGGAGCAAATGCTGGATCTAGAACATCTATATCAATTGAAATGTGAAAATCTTTTAATGATCTTAACTTTTCCATTATTCCATCACAGGATTCTTCAAGGTTTATTCCTTTGCAAGTAATATAGGTTATTCCTTTTTCTTTAAAATAATCAATTTCAGTTGGATGAGGGTTTCTTATACCCACAACAATAACAGTTTTTACAATTCCTTCTTCAACTAAGAATTTTAAATAATCTAAATGTGTTGGAGTATCAAATTGTTGGAATACATCAGGATGAGCATCAAATACTAGTAATCCTTCTGTTGGGTGTTGTTTTAAGATATGATATGTTACTGAATGATCTCCACCAATATAGATTTTATCTTGAGGAATGGCATCTAATGGTGCTTCTTTGTATTCAAGAATTGATATTTTTCTAAAAAATTCATTACTAAATATACCTTTAAATTGTTCTATAATTGCTTTTGGAGCCTTTTCACAGGCTTTGTGTTCTCCATCTGAATAAGGTAATGATATCATAGGAATAAAGAAAAATAAGGGTTTTATAAGGTTAACTAATCATATCTTAGCATACATCTTATACTCTTGAATTTTAAAGGATAGCTTATTATAAAATTTTAGTGCTCCTTGGTTTGCGCATTCAACATGTAAGAATAAATATTTTACCTTATTTTTCTTTAAAAAATTGTTAAATTCTTCCAAAAGTTTAGACCCATATCCTTTCTTCCTAAAAGAACTTGAAATAAAAATGTTTTCTAAGTATCCAACCTTCTTTAATCCAGAACTGTAACCCAGACCTACTCCTTTAGTTATCTCTCCAAATAAGTATCCTTGAAGGGCTCCTTTCTCTTCAATAAAAATAAATATCTTATTCTTTTTCTTTATTTTTTCCAAAAAATTCTTTTTCAACTCCTTTTTGATAATTTTATAATGGAAATCTTTTTTCTTTTCTAAAGAACTACAATATTTAGAAAATTCATTCTCAAGTTGATAATACCCTTCAAAATCAGTTTTCTTAGCTTTTCTTATTTTTATACTATCTTGTGATTTCATAACTATTAACTTTCTTCAATAATGCTTTTGCTTTTGCATTTTTGTTGAAATGTTGTCTAACTGGCTCTATTAGTTTGTTTATGTAATTAGCTGTTGCCATTTTAAGGTCTGCTGGATGTATTTTTTTAGCTACAAAATCCTTTTCTAAATCCTTGTAAGTTTTATAAGAAACATTTCCACCAAATTTTTCAGGACGTTCTATTTTAAATTCATCAATTTTTTCAAAAATGATATACCTGCAATATTCTAAAACAGGATTATCTTCTGCACTTGCTTCTGGACAGTATGCTTTTTTGAATTTTCTTTTTATTTCTTCCTCAGAATCTGTCATAAATATAGCTGAATCTGGATTTGATTTTGACATTTTCTTTGCAATTGCAGCATCAATTCCTTTTGCATCTGTATCTGGTTTTGTTAATCCCATTAACATATGATGATGTACTGCAATTGGCTTTTTCTTTCCAAGTTTTGGTGCTATTTCTCGTGCAAGAACATTTACTTTTCTTTGATCCATTCCTAATTGAGCTATATCTACATCTAAATGAAAAATATCTGCTGCTTGCATACAAGGGTAAAAGATTTGTGCTGCTGAGAGTGAATCTGATTCAGTTCTTCCCATTATCTGTGCACATCTTGTTATTCTTGTTACTGTGTTCATTGTTCCAATTCTTACTACAGATAACCAATAATCTTGATTCATATGTTCTGAAGCCCATAAAAATTCTACATTCTTTAAATCCATTCCACAAGCTTTCCAAACTTCAATAAAATATTCACCAACAGTTCTTATTTTTTCTAAATCTCCACCCATCTTGTTGTTCATTAATGCGAACCAGTCAGCAACCCAGAATTTAAAGTGAATTCCTGCTTTTGTTAGTTTATTTACATTTATTGTTCTTAACAAACCCTGAGCAATGTGGATTCTACCAGAAGGCTCAAAACCATCATAAGCAATTATATTTTTCTTTTTCTTTAGAAGTTCTTTTAATTCTTCTTCTACTAATATTTCCTCACCAACTTCTTTTATTAATTTAAGTCTCTCTTCTGGTTTCATAGTTAATAAATAAGATATAGATTATTTAAATATTCCGGAAATCTTTCAATATTTTTTGATTTATCTTCTTAAAGCTCTAAAGTATATTCTTAATATGCAAGAGAAGACCATACTAAGAATTGCTTTAATTAGTTCTATTTCGGGGGTTTTATTATTGTTATTGTTTTGTAATTTTTTAAAGATTGATTTAATTGATATTTCTGATATTAATGAAGACAGGATAGATGAAAAAGTTAGAATTCAAGGAGAAGTAAAGAGTTTAAAAGAAATGCAGAAAGTCACAATGTTTGATTTAGAGGATGATACTGGAAGAATTAAGGTTGTTGTTTTTACAGAAGAAAAATTACATTTAGATGATTCTGTTATTATTGAAGGAACTGTCTTAGATTATAAAGGAGAGTTGGAGGTAAATGTAGAGAGGATAGAGTATGTTCATTGAAATACTACTTGCTTGTTTATTTGGAATTTGTTTAGGAATAATTACTGGCTTGATTCCTGGTATTCATGTAAATTTAATTTCTGTTATTTTGTTAGCCCTTTCTGCATTTTTATTGGATTTTGTTTCTGCTTTGGTTGTTAGTGTTGTTATTATTTCAATGGCGATAACTCATACCTTCTTAGATACAATTCCTTCAATATTTTTAGGTGCTCCTGATCCTGATACTGCCCTTTCTATCTTGCCAGGACATAGGCTATTGTTAGAAGGATATGGATATGAGGCTGTTATGTTAACTATAATTGGTTCTTTGGGTGCAATGTTGGTATCTTTAATCTTTGTTCCAGGGTTGTTAGTTATTGTGGAAATAATTTATCCTTATATCAAGAATTATATTGGTTATTTTTTGATTTTAGTTTCTTGTTTTTTAATCTTTAAAGATAAGAATAGAATTTGGGCTTTGACTTTGTTTTTATTATCTGGTGCTTTAGGCATTGCTGTTTTGAATTTACCAATAAAAGAGCCATTATTCCCTCTGTTTTCAGGTTTATTTGGTATTTCTATGTTGTTAGTTAGCCTAAATGCTAAGGTTGTAATTCCTAAACAAGTATTTGGACAGATTAATTCTGAAGGAAAGTTTAAAGCAATTGGAAGTGCATTTGTTGTTGGTTGGATTTGTAGTTTCATGCCAGGGATGGGGCCTGCACAAGCAGCTATAATTGGTTCTCAATTTGTTAAGTTAACTGAAAAAGGTTTTTTGATTTTGGTTGGTGGTTTATCTACAGTTAATATGGTTTTGTCTTTAGTTACTTTATTTGTATTAGGAAAGGCAAGAAATGGTGCTGTTGTGGTTGTTTCAAAGATAATAGAAGAGTTACAGTATAGTGATTTTTGGGTTTTTATTTCAATTGCATTAATTGTTGGGGGGATTGCTACTTTTTTGGCTTGTAATCTGAGTAAAGTGTTTTCAAGAGTTCTAGAGAAAGTGAATTATAAGTGGTTATGTATTGGAATCATTTGTTTTATAACAGTTTTAGTTTTTGTTTTGACTGGCTTCCTGGGCTTTTTTATTTTATTAGTAGCTACTTCAGTTGGGATTATACCAAACATAAAGAATATCGGAAGGAATCATATGATGGGTTGTTTGCTGATTCCAGTAATTTTATATTTTGTCTTATAGGAAATGTTTTTATAGTTGGAATAGTTTTTTAGGGATATGAATTGGTTTTTTAATTCAATGGTTGCTGTGATTCTAATTAGTTTAATATCTCTTATTGGTGTTTTCTTTTTAGGAATTAACGTAAAAAAAATGGAAAAGATTTTGTTGTTTTTAGTTAGTTTTTCAGTTGGTGCCTTGTTTGGAGATGCATTTATTCACTTGATCCCAGAGGCTTTTAGTGAAATTGGTTTTGGTTTAAAGGTTCCTTTATTTATCTTATTTGGTATATTGCTTTTTTTTGTTTTGGAAAAGTTTATCAAATGGAGACATTGCCATGCTCCAACTAGTAAAGAGCATAAGCATCCGGTTGGAATGATGAATTTAGTTGGGGAAGGGATGCATAACCTGCTTGATGGTTTGTTAATTGGTGCTAGTTTTATGGTTGATTTTAGAATTGGGATTGCTACCACTGTTGCTGTTATTTTGCATGAGATTCCACAGGAAATTGGTGATTTTGGTATTTTAGTTCATGCAGGTTATTCCAAGGGAAAGGCTTTATTTTATAATTTCTTGAGTGCATTAACTGCAATTTTAGGAGTTGTAATTGTTTGTATTGTTGGTTCTGGTGTTGAGAATTTTGCAATGTATTTACTTCCAATTACTGCAGGAGGATTTATTTATATTGCAGGAAGTGATTTGGTTCCTGAGTTACATAAAGATTGTTCTTCTCCAAGGATTTCTGTTTTGCAATTTCTTGCTTTAATTCTAGGAATATTAATTATGGCAGGTTTGGCTTATGTTGCATGAAGAGGAAGATATAGAAGAAGAGAGTTTGTGGAAAAAGATTTTTGTTATTTTAGGATCTGTGTTTCTTATTTTATTGGTTATGAGTTATATGTTTACTAGTTATGGTGTAAGAGAGATAATTGCAGGAATGTTAGATAGTGAGGAAGTTGAAGATAATATAGTTGATACTGGAGAATTTAAAGTTATATTTGAAGGTGAAACTTATAATGATGTTTTAGAAATTTATGAAGAAAATTTGGCAGTAGAGACGAAAATGTGTTTGCTTGGTAATTATGATGGAGATTATCATGTAACTGAAGTTATTAAACCTGTAATCTATTCTCAAGAGTTTAATCAAGTTGTTTCTGCTAGTTGTGATAAAGATGCTATTATTGCCTTGCATTCGCACCCTTACAAAAGATGTCTGGCTTCTGAACAAGACATTAGTAATTTGAAACAGAGTCAAGAAGTAAATCCTAATGTTATTGTAGGGATAATTTGTGAAGAGGATAGATTTAGTTTTTATAGTTAAATTTATAAAGTTCTGAGTCTCATATTCTTTTATGGCATTTGATATTGGTTTAATCTTACCTGGAGTTATTATTGGTTTAATTGCAGGTGTTGTTGATATGTTCTTTATGATTAAAGATGAATCAGGTGCTGCAGGAACTGTTATTAGTCGTGGTTTAGGAGCATTTCTTCCTCTGATTGTATTTTCTGTATTTTCATTTCATTTAGAGTGGTTAATGAATATGGATTGGGCTCAAGGGACATTATTAGCTAATGAAATTCTTATGAGAGTTGCTTTGGTGTTAGTTGTTGCTGTTGTTACATTTAGTAAATCTAAATTATTCAAAGGAGCTAGAGGATCAGGAATGCATGAATCATTGGGTCATACTTTAATCGTTGCTGCTATCGTTGGTGCTGCTCCTTACTTATGGATGTTGATAGGACCTATGATGCCTATTTGGTTAGGTGGAAGTTAATTTTTTTGAGTTAATTCTTTTAGTTTTTGCTTACAACTTTTAGTTCTAATTATGCTTAAAATTTTTTGTCAAAAATTAAAAAATTAACTTATTGAATATACAATATATAGGTTATTAAATATATTGGACAATAAATATATATAACAAGCAATATATAGTTTATACAATATATAAATTTATAAACATTTTAAACATCAAAATATTATGGCAAAAAATACACCACAAGTCCTTTCTATGAAGGGGTTTTTGGCTTTTCAAATACTTCATGAGTTAAAGAAGCACAGTCGTTGTGGGGACGAACTAGCTGACTTTATAGGTGGGAAAAAAGGTTCCAAGTTAACCCCTGGAACTATATATCCTACTCTAAAATTTCTAAGAAAACATAAATTAGTTACCAGAAAGAAGAATGGAAGAAAGAAAGATTACAGCTTAACAGATAAAGGTAAAGAGGAATATAATCTATTTAAGAAAGATTTTGTAAGAATATTCAAAGAAATACGATAAAAGGATTTAAGCAAAACTAAGATTTTCTAATCTTGCTTTTTATTTGTTTTATCTTAGTTAAATAATGATCTGGTAAGAATAGTTCTTTATCATCCAGTTCCTTAAGGAGTTCAAGGAATTCAGCTTCTGCTTTTCTTAGCTCATAAAATAGAGATAAATATGAATTAGAATCAGCTAGGACTTTTTTTCTAATTATCTCTATATTAGAAATGGCTTTATCTATCTTTTTCATAAATACTGTTTCAGGAGTTATCTGTTTATGCATACCTGTAACATCTTTATCTAAGGAGGTATGAGCTCTCCATTGGCTATGTTTAAGCTTTTCAAGCCTTTCTCTAACTGTTTCTACCATTATAGGTATAATCATAGCTCATTTTATATATTTTTATGTGATATATTACTAATTTGGTTAAATTTATTAAGGAGAAGTGTATTTAACAGAATATGGTATTGCTTATATTTAGAACTAAACTAAGACTAAACTCACTATTAGTTAAAATAAGAAGGACTCAAAGAATAATCACTAGCCTTAATCTTGGTAGGGATTTAATTAATAAGATTACCACTATTGAAAGTATATTTCTAAAAGCAAAGCAAATGATAATAGAACAAGATCTATTAACAAATGAAGATTTGTTAACTCAATTTAGAGAAGAGTTATTAGATCTTGATGTTCAATTTGGTCAGTTAGATCAAATAGCTATAGTTCATTCATTTGATGAATCTAAAATAAGAAATAATGTTACAAAAATAAAAAATATGGCAAAGGAAGCAAGAGGAACTATTAGTGTAATACTTAGAAACTTGCCTTCAAAAATTGCAGCACCAAGATCTCAAGAAGAATTAAATGAAGAAGCATATAATAAAGTAAATAGAAAAGCTGCTTGAGGATAGGTATTTGAGTCAAATAGAGCAAAGGAGTATTCTTTTGCTGAATTCTTTATTTTTGAGCTTTCTATTACAATACTAGATATAATATACATTCAAGGAACTTTTATATATTAGTTTGTGACATATATTCATTATGGATTATTTGAATAAATTAGAGGTGGAACTAAAGATAAGAGGTATGAGTAAGAATACTATTGATACTTATGTCTTTCATGTTAAAAATTTTCTTGAGTATAATAAAAAACATCCAGCAAGAATTAGTGAAGAAGACATTAAAGCATACCAAGCTCATTTAATGTATGACAAAAAGATCAAAGCTAGAACTATTAATATAATCTTAAGTTCATTGAAGTTCTTTTTTGGTGAGATTATTGGTAAGGATATTACTGCAAGGATTAAAAGACCCAAGTTTGAGAAAAAAATACCAGTTACTTTGTCTAAAAAAGAGATTCAAAACCTTTTAGAAACGATTAAAAATATTAAGCATAGGATATTGTTGGAATTAATGGTTTCTTCTGGGTTGAGGGTCTCTGAGGTTGTTTCATTGAAGATAGAGGATATTGACTTTGAAGAGAAGACTATACATGTTAAGTCTGGTAAGGGTAACAAAGATAGGAAAACTATTGTTTCTTCTTCTGTATTGAAGTTGATTAATGAGTATCTTGATACTAGGAAAAACGATTCAGAGTATATATTCGAGAAGAAAGAAGGGCATATAGGTGTTAAATTGCCACAATTGATAGTTAAAGAGGCTGCTAAGAAGGCGAAGATAAGGAAGAAGATTAGTTGTCATAGTTTGAGGCATAGCTTTGCTACTCATTTGCTTAATGAAGGTGTAGATATAAGGCTTATACAAGTTCTTTTGGGTCATAGTGATATATCTACTACTCAGATCTATACTAAAGTAAGTACAGAGCAGATAAAGAAGATTAAGAATCCTTTTGAGTTTTAGACTTTTTATTTTTTTCTTTTTTATTAGTATTTGTTTTTCCAATTAATAATTGTTTTATTTCTTTATTTAAATGCACATAAACAAATTTTCCCATTCTTTTTTTTGTAATAAATCCATCTAACTCTAATTTGGAAACTACTTGAGAAACATAAGATCTAGACTCCTTATAGTCCTTTCTTGAATAAGAATCTTCGGCTAATTTCTTTAAAGAAACCCAACCTCCAGCATTTTCATTTTGCAAAGCAGATAGTACCCTACATATCCTCTGTTCTGCTAAGGACATATTTTCTAAATGAGTTGTTTTGGGTAAATCAGCAGAAGGAATATCTTTTATTTCTTGTTCCTCTTCAAGTTCCACCCCTCTTTCCAAATTTAATACTTGCTCCAATTTTTCAATTCTTTCTAATAACATTTCATAATTATTTTCATGAAGATTATGCTTATTTTCATGTTGCTCATTTTTTTTATCTTGTTCTTCATGCTGCTCTTTAAAGTGGTTTATCCAACTAGAAATGTGATTCATATCTTGTTTTATATTACTAAAAGAATTTTTAATTACTTCTGGATCTAACTGAGTATCACTTCTTTTTTTGAATAACCACCAAACCATTATTTTTTAATGGTTGTTTTGATTTATTAATCTTTTGATTGTTTAGTGATTGTTAAAGATTGTTTAGTAACGTTAGCGAACATGTTAGTAACATTTAAGTAACACTTAAGTAAACAATAACTAAACAATAACTAAACAATAATCTTATAGTTTTATCGACGAGAAATAAAAAATAACTAATTTTTATTAAAAATATAAAAAATTTTACAAAAAAGAATAAAATAAGCTTATTTTTAATAAGGTGAGTGCAATATATAATGAATAGAAATGTGCATAGAATATAACTAATATCTGACTAGTATGTGTTTAATATATGAATAACCATAAAAGAAAGCTAAAAAAGCTTCTTTTAGTGAAAGTGAGAGTTTAGAATGTGTCATCAAGCTTTTTTTGAGTAGGATCTAGGTTATAATAAGTGTTAATTAGCTTCTTTTTTATATTAAGTGAGCGTATTTCAGGAGGAATTGAGAGTATAATGACCTTATTATTATACTTGGATTTGAGTACAGGTAGGCCCTTTTTGATTAATCCTGAGACATATGTACGCACACAACCAGAGGTAATCTTGAGAGAATGACCTACATCATCATAAGTTACCTTGGAAACTTCCTCTTCTAGCTGGTAAATTGTCAAGAATGTAAGGAATTCCTGCTTTGATAGACGGGAAAGAATAGAAGGAAGGTTCTCCTGGAGCTCTTGAATATTAAGTGAATAACCATCTAGTGAATAACCAGGAAGTGAATAACCATCTAATGAAACCCCCTTATTTCCACTGGAGTCTTCATTTTTTAGTGACAAATCAGGAGAATTTTGAGGTTTTGAGGCTTCTAGAGCCTTAATTTGGCTATTTTGAGTCTTTAGTTGATCTATTAAAGTGAAGATTTGTTTATTTTGCTCAATAAGGAACTCTCTATTGGCCTTTATTTCCTTTTCTAGGGCTTCCATATGCTCTTTTACCCGTCGAAAAGCCTCTTTAATTGCATCTTCTTTAGAATCCACCATAATTTTAACCCCAAACTCATAATGTATTGATGTGATATAAATAAGTTTATGTGTTTAAGTGCATAATATGTGTTTAGAATGTGTTTAAGATGTGCCTAAGTGCATAATAAGTGAATAATGAATGAATAAAATAAAGAAAAAGGTTTAACCTATGTATTCTTCAGCTTTCTTTTGAGATTCAGGCTTTCCTGGTTGAATCATTGGCATCCTTATGTGTGGGGGCAAACCAATTTCTTGACCCAATAATAAAGCTTTTATGTTACATCTCAAAAGGATATTGTTCATGATTAACTGAGTCATCTCTGCGTCGAACTTCTTTGTCTTTTTCCACTCAGAAAGAATTTTATCTAACTTCTTTTCATCTTCATGGTACAACAAATGTCCTTCTATAAGAATCTCAGCTTGCTTTGGATCATACTTTATTCCAAACTCATAATCAACCTTTAGAATCTTTTCGGTATCTTCTTCGCCCATTCGTAGACCTTCTTTTTTAATATCTACTATCTTCATACTTGAGTCTACTTTTATAGGGGCTTCTAATTGTTTTTTCTTTTCCACATGGAATTTATCAAAATTGAATCCTATTACTGGCATTTAAATCACCTATCTGAAAGAAATTTGTAGATTATATAAAGATTATGGTTTTACATGAATTCTGGGCATTTTATACCTAAAATTGATAGGGAATTCTTTAAAACTTGCTTTGTTGAAAATACTAGCAATAATCTTGCTTTCTTTATTTCTTTGTCTTCTTCTGTATTACATGGACATTGTTGATAGAACTCATTAAAGGCATGGGCTAGATCTAAGGAATAAGAGACAATTGTTTGACTATGGTAATTCTTTATTGCTTGTTCTACCTTTTCAGGGAAACTCTCTAAAAGTGTTATTAATCTTGTTTCCTCTGGTTTTTGTAGTAAACTATAATCTATGTCTTTTGTAACCTTGGCATCCTTTAATATTGAATTTGCCCTTGTATAAGCATACTGTACATAAAGAGATGTATCTCCTTCAAATGATAAAGCTTCTTCCAAATCAAAAGTTATGTTCTTTTCTGGTGAAACCTTTAATATTGAAAATTTTATTGCACCATGGGCTATTATGTCTGCTATTTTCTTATTTTGTTTTGATTTTTTATTTCTAGCATTTACTTCTTCAAGTGCTCTTTTTTCTGATTCTTTGATTAATTCATCTAGTAATATTACTGTTCCCTTTCTTGTGGACATCTTTCCTTTTTCTTTTAGAAGTATGAATGTGTAGAATATAGCTCTTGGTGGAGATTGTTTTAATAATTCTAAGGTTATTGAAAGTTGTTGAAAATATAATTTGTGATCTTCCCCAAGTATAACTAGATTGTTTTTGGATTTCTTTACTTTGTCTATAGTGTATGCTATATCCCTTAATTGGTATAAGGAGGTTCCATCGTTTCTAGTTAATACAAATACAGGAGATTTCATTGGAAGATCATATCCTTTTAAGTCTAGAACTTTTCTTCCGTGCTCGTCGGTGAATATCTTTTTTGTCTTTTCTAATTTTTTTAAATATTCTGTAGTTGATTTTTTCCAAAGGTATTGGGATTCCTTGTCAAAATAATCATATTTAATATCTAACTTATTTAAAATTTCAGTTTGTCCTTTGATACAAATATTAACTATGCTCTCAAATTGCTTTTTTACTGTTTTATCTCCCTTTTCTAGTTTGTTTAATAATTCAAAAACTTCTCCTTCTAGCTTTGGATTTTTTTCTAGTCTTTTATTAAAATTAACATAAAGACTTAAAAGCTGATCAAATGTTGGTTTCTTACCTTTGCTTGCTAGAACTAACATAGATATTTGTTTTCCCACATCATTTACAAAATAATGAGTTTCTACTTTATAATTTTCAAATTTGTGTATTCTTACTATAAAGTCTCCTATAATTGCGTTTCTGGCTCTACCCATATGAGGAGAGGCATTTGGGTTTATACTTGTGTGTTCTATTAATATTGATTTATTCTTTCCTGAATTGTTTGAGCCATACTTATCCTTTTCTTTGTTAATTCTTTCTAGTAAATTTTTTGTTCTTATCTCATTGTTTATGAAGAAATTAATATAAGGCCCTATATTGATTATTTTCTTTATGTATAAGTTTGGTTTTAATTTAGTTGATAGCTCTTTTGCTATTGATTTTGGATCTTTCTTTAATGTTTTTGATAGAAAGAAACAAGGAAGAGCATAATCTCCCATTTCTGAGTTAGGAGGAGTTTCTAATAAATTATCGTCGAAACTTTTAATTTCCTTTTTTAATAGTTTAATTACTTCATTCTTCAATTGCATTATAGTTATTTTGTTTAGAAAGTTTATAAGTTTTGTTTTTTGAATAGCCCTTAAAATTTTGCCAATATAATTTTATAGGGTGGGGGCGGAATTCGCGTTATATCGCCATAAAGTTTTTAAAGGGCTTTTACCTATAATTATTTTATGAGCCGGATTAATTCCAATAGCGTCGAGAAAATACAAGCAAATATTTTACGAATATTGTATGATGAAGCCCCTAAGGCAATTTCTGCAAATAGTATTTCTGAGATGGAAATTAGAGATAAACAGTTTATCTTGAGATTATTAAAAGATTTAGAGAGAAAGAAATTAGTTAAAAATGTTACTTCTCATTTTTCTAGAAAGAGTTACTGGATAATGACTGAATCTACATATAAGAAGTATGATGAACTTCTTTAATTATTGGTTGTCATATTTTTCAATTTCTTTGTTCAATACAACTAGTTCTATGCCTGCTTGAATAAATAATTCTCTTGTATCTTTTGCTGCATGATACATTTTCTCACATACTACTCTTTTTATTCCTGCATTTATTATTGATTTTGCACATGAATAACAGGGTTCAAATTTTGTATATACTGTTGATCCATCAATAGAAACTCCATGTCTTGCTGCATTACATATTGCATTCATCTCTGCATGAGATGTTCTTACACAATGTTTTGAAACTTCTCCATTTTCATGTACTGTTTCTTTTATTTGGTGACCTACTTCATCACAATGAGCAATTCCCATAGGGGATCCAACATATCCTGTTGATAATATTCTTTTGTTTTTTACTATTACACAGCCAGTTCTTCCTCTATCACAAGTTCCTCTTGAAGCAACCTCTTTCATGATATTCAGAAAATATTCATCCCAAGTAGGTCTTTTGTATTCTTTTGTTTGTGAAGTCTCACTTTTTCCTTCTATTTGATCTGCTAATTGATTTGTTTGTTCTTTTAAATCTTCAATTGTTAAAGTATTGTTTATTAGATAATCTGCCATTGCGATTGGTCCTCCTTTATCACTTTTTTCTATTTCAGAAATATCTCTTGATTTTGCTTCTTCTTTTGTGAAATGATGGTTTCTTAATTGTTTATCTGATTCATCCGGCTGTCTTTGTGAAAGTCTTTCGTACCTTATTTCAGGAGGGGAATATATAGCAATAACTTTCATGCTGGGAAATTTCTCCTTTAATATTTTATATTCTGCCCAAGAGTATAACCCATCTCCTATAACATTTCCAATTTCTAAGAGTTCTTCTATCTTTGGTAGATTTAATGTTGCGAATCCTCCCATCCCATATTTTGCTCTTATTCCTTCTCTTACTCTTTTTTGATTTTCTTCATTTGGTTCTAATCTTTGTTGTTGGATTATATCTAAGGTTATTTGACCAAAACGAAAGAAATTATATCCTCTTTTAACAAATTCGTCAGATACCACAGATTTGCCTGAACCACACATTCCAACAATAGCAATAAATTTATTCATTATGTTCTATATTTTAAACACTTTAAAAAGAATTATTGTTTTGAACCATTTAGTTTCTTTAATATACTTTCCTTACCTTTCCAGTCCATTGCTTCTTTTAGAACTTGTTCTATCCTACTAACAGGGATAATTTTTATTTTCTTTAACTTCTCGCTTCCAATTACAATATCTTGTTCATTTGATTTTGGTATTATAACTCTTTTTAATCCTGTATCTATTGCTGCTTCTACTTTAGCTGTTACTCCACCTACTGCTAAGACTTCTCCCCTAACAGATAGAGATCCTGTCATTGCAGTATCTTGTCTTACTGGAACTTTTTTTAGTGCTGATATAATTGAGGTTGCTACTGCTATAGATGCTGAATCTCCTTCAACTCCTTCATGTGATTGGATAAATTGAACAAATATATCATTTTTTTCTCTAATATCTTCTCCAAAATATTTCATTACTATTGCGGATACATTCTTCACTGCTTCTTTTGCTATTTCACCAAGTTTTCCAGTTGCTACAAATTCTGTTTTCTTTCCTCCAGGTGTTACTTCTGATTCAATTGGTAAAACAATTCCAGAAAATGCAGAATCGGAACCCATTACAGCTAAACCATTAACTCTACCTACCAATGTTCCTTCTGTTATTATTACATCATATTTTTTCTTTGCTTCTATATACTTATCAGCAATTTGTTGTTCTAATGTTCTTGATAATATTTTTGCTCCTTCAACATGTTTTGGTTCTACAAACTTTTTATCATCTTCTAAAGCTAAATCCCCAGCTGCTCTTACTAAGCCTCCAAGTTCTCTAAGCCTCATTGTTAATTTTCCTGAAGTAGAAGCCATCTTTCTTGCTTCTTGTATTATTAATTGAACTGCCTCTTTTGTGAAATGTGGAATTTTTCCATCCTTTTCAACTTCTTGAGCTATGAACATTGCAAGTTTGTCTCTATTTTCAGGAGTGTCATCCATTGTATTGTTCATATATACTTCATATCCATATCCTCTTATTCTAGATCTTAATGCAGGATGCATGTGTTGTACTGTTTCTAGGTTTCCTGCTGCTACTAAAATAAAATCACATGGAACTGGTTCAGATCTTGTCATTGCTCCTGATGAACGTTCTGATTGTCCTGTAATAGGGTATTTCTTTTCTTGTAATGCTGATAATAGTTCTTGTTGGGAATGTGGTGAAAGAGTTGAAATTTCATCTATAAATAATACTCCACCAGAAGCTCTATGAATCATTCCTGGAATTAAACGTTCATGTGGGGGGGTTCCTAATCCTCCTGATTGTAATGGATCATGAAGTACATCTCCTAATAAAGATCCTGCGTGAGATCCTGTAGCATCATAAAAGGGTGCATTCTTTACTGCTGAATTATCAATTAGTAATTTTGGAGGTGTGGTTTGTTGTCCTATTCTTGTTCTTTTACTTAAATTTATGAAAAGCATGAATCCTATAATAAATACAATAGATGTAATCATTGATGCTGCATATATAATGGGTGAATCAAACGGAAAAATTTGTTTTTTGTAAAAATAATAAGGAAGTAATGATGCTATCACTACAAATATTAATATAATTATGTTTTGGTTTCTAAAAGACCCCATTGCTTGTATTTTTGCTTTTGTGACATATTCTTTTCCTTTACCCTTAATCATTGTTTTAATTAATGGTACATTATCATCAGATTGGTTAGGGAAGGCTAAAACATCTACTAGCTTCTCTTTTGGAAGAAGTTCTGCTAATGCTTGTCCTATTAAGGACTTTCCTGTACCTGGAGAACCGATTAAAAGAACATTTCTACGTTGTTTTGCTGCTTTTTTAATTATAGTTACAGCTTCTTCTTGACCTATAACTTGATCTACTATTCTCTTAGATATAGTTATATCCTTAGTTGTGTTATATTTCAATCTAGTCATAATAGAATAAAAATAAAGGTTAATTTAAAAGGTTTGCTTATATAATATCTTCTTCGGCAACTACTACAAAATCACCTACAGCAATTACTGATGAGAATGGCACTAACCATCTTCCTTTTGCATCTTGTTCAATATCAAGATTATCAATGAAAGAGGTAGGATTTTTTAGAATTATTTGCATTAATTCGCCTGTTCTTGATTCAAAACTGATATTACCTACTTCACCAAATTTTTTACCTGATTTTGTAACAACTGTTTTGCCAATGAGATTTTTTGAGTATCTTTTTTCTTCTTCCATTTTAGGCTATCCTCCTATTAGTTTAAAATAGAGATGTTATTTAAATAATTATCTATTCAGAATTAAATACATTAGTTGACTCTTTTAGTTTTTCTAATGAAAGTGAAGTTGTATTTTTAACTTGTAAATTGTTTGTTGATTTTTCAATTCCTGTTTTTACTACATTTCCTGTTTTTACCATTAAACTATCTTCATCTACTAATTGAGAAAGATCTACATATGCTGAAATTAGTGTTAAAATTATTAATACTATAACTCCTATTATTATATAATTTGTAAATTTATTTCTTAAATGGTGTCTAGCATACTCAAATATAATTAATCCTATAATTACTGCTATTATTATCCATAATAAATTCATATTTCTATAATGGGCTTAATTCTTTTTATAGTTTACTATTACCCTCTCACACCCTTATTTCTTATGGAGAATATAATTTGAAGTTGGTTGATTTTTTGTGATTAGAGTTAGTAAAAATTTCTTATGGAAAAGTATAATATAATAATCTATATTTAGAGGCTGTATTTATAAATAAATTTTGTTTTTAATTAAAAAAATATTGTTTTATTTTTATTTTGTAATTCTTTAGTATTTTAGTAGTAGAAGCTTTAATTCTCAAGAATTTAATTTTTTATTTAATTTTTAATTTTTAAGTTTT
>JBDRRK010000014.1:0-8866 GCA_043825775.1 archaeon | reverse complement strand
TAGTGGAATAAGTCTTTGGGTTTCTGCAAATGTTTCTGCAGCAGGATACACAGATAGAACTCCTTACTGGACTGGAACTTCTGAAGAAGCATTAACAGAACTTACAGCAATTCAAGGAGTAAATGGAGAAATAGACCATTCCTCATTACCTGAATTTACACAAACAACTTTTATTTCTAGTTATACAGAAACTTGTAATGAAGTATGTGAGACAATAGAAGAAGAATATACCTGTTGGGATGAGTGTGAACAAGTTCCTGTTTATTCAGGAGGAAGAGATATTGGAGCAACTACAACGATGCTTGTTGAAGCAGTAAAAGCTTTGAAGGCAGAGAATGACTTGTTAAAAGTGGAATTGTGTAAGAAAGACACCTATAGCTGGTGTTAATTTTTTTCTTTTAATATTATAAGTTTATGAGTTAAAATGGAAAAGAAAAATAAAAGATTAATATTTTGGTTAATTCTCTTTATTTTGATAATTATAATTTCTTTTTGGGGATTTAATAAAAAGATAGAAATAGAATATTATAATACTAGTGAAACTGATTATTTTCTTGAAATTCCTTCAGATTATTTTACAAAACCTTCTTTCTTTAATATGTTAAGAGGTCTGGTGGGATTACCTTTAGATATTGGGTATTATAATATTATTTTTAAAGATAATTCTTATTTTGAAGATTTTGATGAGGGGTATGCAGGAGATTTGAGTTGGAGTATAACTATGGATAATAAACATATTTCTGTTCCTTATGGAGATAAGGTGCAAATTTTATCATTTAAATCAGATAAGCCTTATAAATCTCATATACAATTGGTTTTGGAAATTTGTGAAGATAAAAAAAATGAATTTCTTTATTTTGATCCAAATATTGATATATATGCAAAAGTCCCAGTTTATGAGTATTTTCCAAAAATTATTTTATTTATTTTTGAGGTTATGGGTTTATTATTACTAATCTCTTCTTTTTGGAATAAATTTATAATTAAAAAGAAATAGGCTCCTAAGAGCCCATAACTTTTTCAAAATACTTTCTTGCTTTTATGTCTGTAATCACTGTCTTTGTTATAATCCATTTCTTGTCTTCACTTGTAGAAACAAATGATTCAATAATGGGTTGTTTATTTAGTTGTTCTATTTTTAGTTTTGTTAGTTCTTCCATTTTGTTTACCTCCAATGGCTTTTTGTCCGTGACTCTGTCCACGAGAAGAAGGCTTATTATGCCTACGGACAGAACTGTCTGAAACCCTCAAATTCTTGGGTTTCATGGCTTTATTCTTGAAAACTAGTTCAGGACAAATATGATGTAATTTTTTTAAAAAATTTCTTCTAACTAATGTAGTTCCATACTGATTATATTTTGAAGCTAAGTCTTTATTCAATACATAAAAGAACCAATTCTCATAGTTTTTATTTAGTAAGCTTACTTTTTCTTCAGTTTGTTTTCTTTTTCTTATCTTCCCAGTTTCAACTTCAATTGCATACTCTTTCTTTCCTATCCAGAAAACAATATCTGGTTTTACTGTTTCATATAACTTGATCTTGTCAACTTTATCTTTCAAGTTGTAATAAATATCATAAGTTGCTAAACAATGCACATCAGATTCATTGCTTCTTGGTTTTATGAAATAGCTTTTTGTTTCAGTTGCGAACAGAGACTTGTATTTTCGTTCAATGTACTTTTTCTTGATTAAATACTTCTTTTCTGGAAGGCTCAATTTCTTGGAGTCATAGTATCTTCCTTCCTCTTTGACTTTGATTTCAACCTTCTTTTTTGGTTTGTTTAAATTTTCCTGTTGTTCTTTTGCTTTTTCAATCTCTTTAATCAAGTCATCTGCCTTTGTTGTGATAACCTTATATTCTTCATCAGATGCAATTACTTTTAGTTCTAGATGTTCATCATCAATAATCAATATCCCTTCTCCGACCTGTGCAGTTAACAACAACTCCTTTTCAACTTTAGAGAGGTTGAAGGTTTCTATTATCTGTTTTATAACTGCAGGTTTTTGTTTCATTAAGAAAGTGTATGCCGAATTTGCGAGGACAGACTTCCCTGCTTCAGAAGTTAACAACCCTTCAACCTCCTGGTTAATTAATAACAACCCTAAATTGAACTTACGACAAGTCTTAACAATCTCAAAGATATAAGAGGCATCTTCTGCCCTTGAGAGTAAACTCCAAGCCTCGTCGATAAGAAGTATCTTTCTGTCTCTATCTGTCTTCATTCTCATATAAACATAATCTAAAACTAGGAACATTATGGTTGGCTTTGCTGGTTTGGGTATATCCCCTATGTCAAAACACACAAACTCATTATCAAAGTCTATGTTTGTCTTTCTGTTTAGAAATGAGAATACTCCGTCTACGTACATAGATAACCTATTAATTAATGATCTAATTGTTGATTTTTCAAAGGTAAGTGCTGTCTTTTCCATGTCAACCAATACTCTCAATAAATCCTCAAGTATTGGTGGTTCATTGCTCCAAGTTTTTGGGTCTTGATTAATGTCCTTTTCTTCGTAAGCTATTGTTAATGCTTTGTCAATGAATGATTTCTGTGGCTCTGTCATTTCACCAAGCATTACGGGCATTAAATCCATCAAGGCAAGTCTTTTCTCTGCAAAATCATGTCCCATTAGGTCAAGAGGATTAATAATGGTATCAGAGGTTCTGGATAGATTAACTCTCTGTCCTTTGAATTTTTTAACCAACTCTTTGTATTCTCCTTGTGGGTCTATGACCATTACTTTTGTTTTATTCAAGAGATATCTGGAAATAAGTAGTTTAGAGAAAAAAGACTTTCCTCCTCCAGATGTGGCTAAAATAACTCCATTTGGATTGCTCAAATTGAAAATATCTCTGATGACTGGTATTCCATTCTTGTTATTGCCTAACCAAATTCCAGAGTCATCTATCTGTAGAAATGGACTTGTAAAAGGGTAGAAAGTAGCCAATGCCTTTGAAGTTATGTTTCTTGTAATCTTTAACTCATCTTTTCCCAAAGGCAAAGTAGATTTCAACCCTTTTGCCATTCTAAAAGAAGCAAATCTTGGTATAATCATCACTGAATTTAAAACTGCCTGAACTTTCCTTGTGATTAAGTCAAGTTCTTTCTCAGATTTGGCTCTGCAATTAATATAAAGAGAAATGTTGAATAGTTTATCATTCCCTTTTTGCAGTTCTTCTAGAACTTTCTTGGTATCCTTGTATTTTATCTCTAAAGAAGGGTTCATTGTTCCCTTTAACTGCATTGCATAGAGGTCAGCTTTCTGCTTTTGCAACTCTTTGTTAAGGTTGACCATCATTGTCTCTATTTCATAAGGATTGATGTGTATTGATAAATCAAAATCTCCTAAAGAAGAGATAATCTTGTCCAGAAATGCAGGCTCTACAATTCTTGGGTAGCCATGTGCATAAATGATTTTATTATAAGTTGAATCTGTTTTTATGAAATTAAGAGAGTTGATAATTCTTCTTGGAAGTTTTATCCTCTCTTTGATAATTTCATAATCAAGGTTTAAGGATTTTAAGCCATCTTCACAGATTGCTGTCTGTATATCTAGATTATCCTTTTCTGGAATGATTAAGTAAAAAATCCGGTCTTTTACTTTATTCTCTTTTATTGAAGTTGTAATATGCTCCTTGTTTTTTTGGAATAATGTTTTGTATTTTTGAGCAACATTCTCTTGTAGTTTGCTAAAATAAGGGTCAAGGTTAATTTCAGAGGTTTTCATTAAAAGCTGAATTGGAAACTCTATTGAGTTCAGGAATTTTGAAAAGGTTTGGATTATTGCTTCTTGTTCATCTTTTGTTTTGATTGCAAAATTGTTTGGTGTTATTTTGATTATTGCAAGATTAGTGGTTTTAAAGAAATCCTTTACTTTCTTTCCCTCTGCTTTCCTAAATTGGAGAAAGTGGTAGAGGTTTACTATTTGGTTGTCTAGTTTAAGGAACATGAAACCAACTGCTAACAAAGTTGGAAAAAGCATTAGTATTATCTTTAATGTTATTGAAAAACCTGTTTTGAAGAAGATTGCAAAATCTATTAATCCGAAGACAACTGCGTACATTGATTGTTTGAATGTTAGTCCGAAGATTATTTTCTCTTGGTATTCTAGTTGTTGGGGGATTTCGTAGGTCATTTTTTTATGGGTATTAGCTCTTTTGGTGGTTGTCCAGATGCGACTTGTGTGGTTATGCTTATTGCTTGTGTAACTCTTTTTTTAGCATTAAATAATGAAAATAATGAAGAGAATAGTAAATAACTCAAAAGTAAATCAACACATAAAAAAATACCTGCCATTCCCAAGAAACTTGTACCTCCAAAAAGATATTGTGGAGCAAGCAAAGAACCTGTTAATATTATTAAAGAAGCAAAAAATGATGAAAATATACAAATCATCAGAAAATTTATTATTGCTCTTCCATAATTTCTTAAAGGGAGTATAAAATATAAGAATATTCCAATTGGGAAAAGAATAACACCACAGGTAATAATTATAAATCTTATTTGAAGAATCTGTTCTGTAATTCCTACAAACATAAGATAAATCAGAGTTTCAACAATTGTTGTGGGAAGATCTATGAAATTTGCCCAAGTTAGTAGAAATGTATTTGGGTCTATCATATTAAAAACAGCTGTTGTTAATACATTGTTTACATCAATAATTAAGGAGTAGATGAGAAAACTTGATTGAACAAGAAAAACCATTATCAAAGTGTTTCTAAGCCATGATTTTGCCTCTTCTCTCTTCCTTGCTGAATAACCTGAAATCATGAAGTTAAGTCCTGTATATAGAAATAAAAGCCCATAAAATATTGAAATTACATAGATTATAACCCCCCACAAATTTGAAAAAAAATGTATAGGTATTGGTTGGGTAAGATAATATTGAACTCCATCAAGAACTGCTTGTAATGGTGCATTAAGAATAGCTAAAACAAATTGAAAAAATGCTTCTGGCAAACATTCTCCTAAATTAGTTATAGAGCAAGTCATGAGATTGCCCCCTTCAAAAAGAATACTCCAACCTTGCTTATGAAAAATATTAATACTGCAAAAAATCCAATATTGTAAGCTTGTCTCCAAGAATTAGCAGAGGTAAAAACCATTTTTGTGTATTCTTTTTCATTATAGTATGCTTTGATTGTTGTAGATTCTGGAGATGCTGTGAATGTTACAGTTGTTCCAAATTGTGTTTGATAATTATATTCAAACATTGCTTCTTTATCGGAAGTGATTGTAATTGTATCTCCTTGTTTGTAGATTAGTTTGTCTATTTTAAATTCTAAATCATCATCTTCAAATTCAAATTCTTGTGGAAATTCAAAAGAGTCGAAATGGTTGTAGAGAATTAAAGTTGAATTTGTTATATCTGAAACATTAAACTCGTTTTCATCTACGATAATGTTATTAGATTCACTATATCCTTGTGGAATTGCTTTTAATGTTACAACATAGTAAGGCTTTAGAGTAAATTCTGGAATGTAGTAGAAATTGTTTTGTTTATATTCTGAATTGTTGAATGTTAAGGTTAGATTTGTGTAGTTATTTGCATTGATTGAACCTTTGTATGAGTCATAAATTTGGTCTAGGATTAAGATGTTACCTTCTGGTTGTTTTTTGTAATATTTTACTTTTAAATTGTCTGAAATGGATATTTGTTCTGTTGAATATGTTGTGTGTGAATATTCGTCCTGAGCATAGTAGTCGGTTCTAACTGTGACTTCTATATTTAGGTCTGCTCTGAATTCAGTATCTTCTGAAATTGTATAAGATTGTAGAGTTGAACTTCCTATTAATTGGTTGTTTTGATAGATGTTTAACTGAGCTTCTTGTGATTGTAGAGAGTATTTTTCTGTGTCTGTGTTGTTGGGTAATTGTATTTGAAAGTTGTAGGCTGTTAGGATGTTTCCTGTTTCTTTTGAGTAGAGGGAGTCATTTAGTATTATTGAGGGCATTATTGTTGCAATTTCAAGCCATGCGTTTCTTATGTAGGAAGTTGAATGTATTTGTGTGTTTTCTGGTGGTGTTGAGAATTGTATTGCAGAGTTGTAAGATTGTATAAGGTCGTGATTAGGGTAGTCAGTTGCAGTTATAGATTGGTAGAGCTGTTCTTTTTCTAAGTCTGTTAGGTTTAGGTTTTGTATTTCTTGGCATTGTAGGTCTTGAGTTAAGTCACAAGGGTGAGCTGTCGCTAAAGGGATTAGTAGAATAAGGAAAAAAAGAAAAAATTTTCTCATTGCACTAAAAATTCAACTATTAGTGGTGCGACCCATATTAAGATTAATCCTGCAATTACATACATAATCATGTTCTTTGCCTGGTCTCTCTTTCTGGGATCAGAGCCAGAAGTCATGAAAACTATCCCTGCAATTACTAATACAATGGCTGCGATTGCAGTAGCTACATATTTGATAAAACTATAGATGCTCATTACTGGAGCTAATATATCATCAAAAGCAGCCTCGTCAGCAGGGTCTAGTGGTTCATTCAGGTCTATTGCAGCACTAACTATTGGGGTTAAACTAATAAGCAAAAGAAGTGCCAACAATAATATCTTCATCTTCTTCATCTTCTTCCTCCTTTACCTCTTTTCTTTTTTTGAATAGTTTTTTCCACATTTTTGTTTCTCCTGTCTTGGTCTTCTAAAAGGTCGAGAATTTCGTCAATGGTTTTTACTTTGTATTTCCACTTGTAAAATTCAATACAGCTGTAACAAATTTCCTCTTCTGTTTTCTTTCCACATACTTTACATTCCATTTTAATCCTCCAAGACTTTTAATTAGAATTTTTTAGGGGAGTATAAGAATGGAAAGGTGACTTTTTGTCTGATGAAAAGTAACCTTTTGGTTTTTAAAAGAGAATAAAACATTAGGATTATGAACAAAAATTATGTTATGAAGTTTAAGGTAACAAAAAGGCAGTATGAAGCTATTAAGTTTAAAGCAGAGACTAATGGATATAGGTTTGTTTCTGATTATCTTAGGGATTTGGCTTTAAATTATAGAACTAATTATGGTAGAATGATTGAGAGTATATATAATAAGGTGGTGAAAGATGATAAAGAAACCTGAGATACCTGAATGGATTAGGATTTTGCAGGCAGAGTTGGAGAAGAAGGGGATTGATTGGGATAGTTTAGAACACTAGTTTTGTAAAAACGATATATTTTTATATGGTATTACCTATGTAATACATAGGTAATTATGGCACGAAGTAAACCAGAAGAATTTGATGAACTAGTAATCGGTAAGCAAAAGATTAGAAAAAACAAAGTTTTTAAGAAATTAAGAAAGAAAGATGTTAAGAAATGGTTTGTTTCTGAAGTTCGATCCTTTGCAAAATCAGGAGCATATATACCTTGTTCTGGCGACTATTCTAATCATACTGTATATGTTGTTGTTTTGGAGGAAAAAAAGAAATGAAGTCTTTATACCAACTAAATCTTGAAACAGATTCTATTATCTATGAATATTTTTACATATTATCAAAATATGAAAAAAAGAAATGTCAAACTTGTGGTATAATTCAAGGAGAACCTTTGAAAGGATTTAAAAAATATTATTGCAAACATATAACCTCAAAGGTTGATGAAAATCTAAAAGAAAGAAAAAAAGAAATGTGTTATAAACTCATAGACTTTTTTACTTGCCAAGAATTTTCATTAACGCTTTAATTTTCTTATTTTTTAAAGTCTCTTTGTTATCAGAGTTAATGCTGTTTAGTTTTAAATAGATTTTAGTTCTTTCCTTTTTATACTCTTCATTTTTAATTTTTTCCCATTCATAGCTTTTCTCATTGAAACTGTCCATCATTGGAACAAATCTCTTTTTACCTTTTTGAGCTATTGTAGGTCTATAATCTAAACAACATCCATTAAATCCAAAAATTGCTTTCCCTAATGTGGATATATCAAGATTCTTAAACTCTGTTTTTCCACCGAATCTTTTGGTACACCCAACTAAATAGAAAGGAATATCCACTTTTGGCATATTTCTGTTTATGATATGATATCTATCTAAGTTGGATTCTATTTTCCTATAAATCCATCTAGAACTAGTTGGTTGGTTTTTAACAATATAATCCATTACTTGTATTAACAGAATTGATTTTAACTTTGTATCGATTACTGTAGATATACCTTTATTGGTTTTATTCCTTGTGTATTCATAGATTATTTTAAAATCCTCAAATTCCTCTCCTAACATTTGAACAGAAATCTGATCAAATATATCTATTTGAAAGTCAGTTAATTCTTTCTGTTCTTTTATTGTTGGAAAATAATCTTTAAAAAAGAATCTACAAAGAATAACATCAAATTTTAATTCACTTTTTGCTTGTTCAATCTGTTTCTTAATTGTTCCTTTATTTGACAAGAGATTTAAGATCTCTTCTTTTGTTCTTACATTATACTTCATTTCTAAAGTTTTTCCAGAACAATCTTGTCTTGCGTCTTTTTCGATTCTTAAAAAATCTTCTACCTGATAATTGTTTGCTACTTGCATTTTAAATACCTCTTGAGAAAAATCACCTTAGGGTAATCTTCTCCCTATCCTTTTAGTCATTACAAACATAAGATTAACTTAATATAATGCTAATTTCATGTTTCTTGATTCTATAATGCTAATAAACCCCATTAGAATCTTATTTATAAATCTTTCTATAGAATTATGAAGATAGTCGGGCTTAGAATCTTGAATTCTTAGCATTATAGTCAAGAGACCTAAAATCCCCCGACTATCAATTGTAAATATATTCGAATAATATATAAAATTATCGAATTTTAACATTTAATATATAATTATGAACAATATAGAACAAGGTCTAAGAGACCAGATAGAAGTAATGCAACAAGAAAATAACGA
>JBDRRK010000013.1:0-76308 GCA_043825775.1 archaeon | reverse complement strand
CCTTGTTTTAGTCGGAGTGAACTTGCGTAAGCGTGCTTTCCTCCGCCTTACTATATAAGTGTGTGCACATATTTATATATCTTGTCCTTTTTTTACGACTTCTCTCGCCGATAATTTTGTATTTATTTGGTGGTGGTCAATTGGGCAAAAACTTTATAAATATGGGTTTAAACCCTAAAATTGATAAAAATGGTAAAAAAAGAATTATCTTTCCAAACAAATAGGGATGAATACATAAGAGATGAAGTTAGAGAAAGTTTAGATACTTTTCTAAAAAATGAAGGTGAAAAAGTATATGAATTTAAAAATCCCTATTATAAAGATTGGACTGCTATTTATCACTTGGATGGTTGTACTATTGTCTTAGCTAATGGTATGTATAGACCTTCTTTACTTCCCAACAAACCAATAACATCTTTATTAATTATTGAGTTATTTGCTTCAGAAGGTTATGATTTTGAATCTGTGGAAGATAGATTACAAGGGCAATTATCAGAAGATCGAAGATTAACAAGATGATTAAAAAATGGGACTAATTGAATTAACAGAGAATGAAGAAGGATTTGTCTTAGAAGGAGCAGTTGAAGGATTTGTATTCAAAAATAAAGGAGATGTTCTGTTGCCTAACCTCCCTGGAGCTATTGATGGCTCTGCAATGAGAAGATTTTATCTTGCTGATGAATCTCCTGTTTTATATGTTCAATATCAAAATTCTGTAAGTGGTAATTTAATGGATGTTAAATTGGGTGAAGTTAGTGATTCTGTAAAAGCAGGGGAATGGATTAAAAAAGTTAATAAGATATATGAATAGATCTCCCATTAAAAATCTTTATAAATAAACTTCTTTTCTCCGCCGATATGGCAAGATTTGTAGACCATTATGGGACATTGGATATTAAGTTTGGTGCTTCAGATGATGAAGTTAAACAAGCTCATAGAAAATTAGCAAGGAAATATCATCCGGATAATCCAGAAACTGGAGATATGGCTAGATTTAAGAAAGTTCAACATTCTTATGAAGTTTTATCTGATCCAACCCAAAGGAGTCTTTATGATTCTAAATATAAAACTAGTTTAGACCCTTTGATTTCCATGCTTTTTGAATTAAATAAGGCATACCAGAAAACCTGTTATGATGCTATTGAAACATTAAAGAAAATGAGAGAAGAATAAGGTACTAATTTGTTACCTTTTTTGTATCCAAACCATATTTTTATAATGTCAAACTCATAGCTGTTATGAAGACAAGGATGTTAACGGTGAAGATAACTCCAGATCAGGAGCAGATTTGAATACTAAAGAATAACAAAGTTTATATCTAATTATAAAAATTTTAACTTATGGAAAACATACCTTTTATTGTTATTCTTAATGATGGTGTTTATAAGTTAGGATATCTAGATACATCTGATGCTAAAGATCCATTCAAACCAATTGAAGGAAGTTCATATAAAGCTGGAGAATTAATTCCTTATGGGGGGTGTTCTCCTATAGAAGAGAGGGGTGGTCAATTTGGTCTGTCAAAAGGTATAGAAAGGCTCTTTAATGAAGCAGTAAAAAGATGTGTTTTATCAGGTGCTAGTCACTTTAGTCTTGAAAGCTTTGAATATATAATAAACGAAAGGTATTATCTAGGTTTATACGCTTTCCCAACTGCTGAGCCAGATGTAAGAATTGTTGCACATTTCCAAAGGTACATGAAAAGGGAAGAAGAGCAGACACAATTGCCTCTTGGGCTTTCTAAAAGATTCTGATTACAAGATCTTATGGCTTTCTGAAGAAATCTTTATTTGACTTTATTTATATATTATTTAAGCTACATTTAATATAATTTACTATAAAATAGAAAAGTTTATATATTATTTGACCTACATTTAACTTATGAAAACAAGAGAATTATTAATAAAATTAGAAGGATTACAAACAATTAAATCAGTTATGGCTCTCTTAAGCATAGATAAACAAAAAGCTATCTATTACATATACAGACTAAGGAAAAAAGGCTATGTAAAAACCTCTAAATTTAGTGACAACACAAGAGTTTACAATATTTCCTACTCAAATAGGTTTAAAGGCATTAATTACTATGATATTTTAAATAAATATTCTCCTGTTAAGCTTGTAAAAAAAACATATATTACTTATGGTGTCTCCCCAACTTTAGAAGAAACATTAATTTTTGCAATAAAAACTAAGAGTCTAAGAACAATTCTAGCATCATTAGCCTTGTTCAAACATATTGAAGACTGGTCTCAATTATACCAGTTAGCAAAGAAAAATCATATTGAAAGAGAAGTAGGCGCTTTATATGACCTTGCAAGAAAGATAATGAGAACAAGAAGAATGACAAAGAGATTCAGAAATAATGCATTACCAAAAGAAGATAATAAATGCTATTATATTATAGATGGATTAAAATCAAAAAATTTTAAAGAGATAGAAAATACATGGAAGGTTTATATTCCTTTTAATAAACAAGATTTGGAGGATTACAAATGATAGGTGTAGAAGAACAGGAAAAATTATTATTAAATGTTGGGAAACAATTAAAGAAAAGAATTACAGTTTATGCAATAGGTGGAACTGCGATGATGTTTCTGGGTTTTAAAGATGCAACTTTGGACATTGATTTAGTATTTGAAAATGAAAATGATAGGAAAGTATTCATTGATGCTGTTGAATCTCTGGGTTACAAAAAAATGGAATCAGTTAGAATTTATGGATCAAAGAAAAACCAGCCAGAAATGTTTAAACTTGGTGATGCGAGATTTGATTTATTCATTGATGAAGTTATTCATTTTAGATTTTCTGATAAGATGAAGGAAAGGGCTGAAAAAGTTCACGAATTCCAGAATTTGATAATTAAGATTGCTGATGCTCATGATATCATTTTGATGAAATGTGCAACTGATAGAGAGAAGGATAAAGATGATGTTCGTTTTATTTTAGAAAACAAAAAAGTTGATTTTGATATTATTATTAAAGAAGCAAAACATCAAGTTGGACTAGGAAAAGAAACTGCAGTAATGGAATTGGGAGAGTTTTTAGAAGATCTAAAAGAAATTGTTCCTGACAAGATTCCTCAAGATGTTCTTAATAAATTATTTAAAATTGTTGAAAAGCAAGCAGAAGAAAAAATAAAGTAATCTCAGAAAAAGTATTATCTGGTATTATTTCCAAGAAAATCTATTTTTTGCGAAGAGAAAGCATGTTTAAGGTGTGTCTAGTTTTTTGGTTTGGTAAATATCAATCTTATCTGTGTATTTCTGCAGTTCTTCTACAATCAAATCAAAAAGTAAGGTATGATCAGCAATGATTGTCCTGATTATATGAAAGACACCCAAATTGAATAGAACAATGTTATGCACCCCAAAGGGCAAAATTCAAAGAATTTTTGATTACAAAACCGAAAAGCTTATAAGGGATGTAGTCTCTTAAAAATAGTAACAGAAGGGGTGAAGAGTATGAAATATGCCAAGAAGAAACCCCTACTTATTCAAACCTGAAGAATATCAATTCTTACATAGAGTTTTCATGAATAATCCTGATACAACTAAAACCTTTGCTAGTATCAAGAAAAAAAATGGATTAAATCTTGAAAAAAACGAAATAGTTCATGTTAAGAAAAGATTCGAAGAATGGAAACAAGAAAATCCAAATGCATTAATCTGGATGAAGAATTAAAGATGCTTTGGCAGATACTTGACACTTCTCAAAATTTTATATGGTTTCTCTTTCATTAATTCCTTTCTAGAATGATTTCCAGTAAGAACAGCAAAACATTTCACATTAGCTCTTCTTGCAGCCATAACATCATAGATAGCATCACCCACCATTATTGCAGACTTAACATGCATCAACTTTTCAGCTTTAAAAATCTCATCTGGTTTAGGCTTTCCATTTTTAACATCATCATTGCCAATGACTCTATCAAAATATTTTCTTTCAATTCCAGCACCTTTTAAAATTGGTCTAATCTCCTTATGTTTACAATTAGTTACAATAACAATCTTATACTTTTTCTTTAGTAGCTTTAAAGCATTCAAAACACCAGGAATTCTTTTTGCATACTTGTAAGTCTCTTTAATAACAAATTCATCATGATCATCAACAATATCCTTTATTCTCTTATGGGTTAAATGTGGATACAATCTTTTAACCATAATCTCTCCAGGCAAACTAAAAACTTCCATAATCTCTTTTCTTGTTCTTTTTGGAAGATTATTTTTCTTAAAAGAATCAACAAAAGCAATCATATGAACCTTATTAGACCTTACAAGAGTATTATCCATATCTAAACAAATCAACTCTTTTTTTCTCATTAGAGGTTTAATATGATTATAATTTAAAAAGCTTTTTATACCTTTGACTCTATTAAACAAATATGAAAGAACTATTAAAAAACAAGAAACACATATCTTGGAGAGAAGTTCAACACTTAATTTTGTTAGATACTTGTTTTATAATCCATTCTGTAAAAAATAATAATAAAATTAAAATAAAAAATGCAGCTATTACTTCATTCAACATAGAAGAATTAATGAAAGTTGAACACAAACTAGGGCATTTGAAAAAAGAACTTAGGAATTTCTTAAAAAATACTTCCTTTGTTATTGTAGATGTACCAGTATCACCAGGACAATGGATGCAGGAAAAGGATTTTGTTCTAGCAGTAAATCATGATCTATTAAAAGAAGTTCCAGATGCTTCTGATGCAGTTCTAATGGCAGCAGCAATACAAACACAAAGTGATGTTTTAACCAAAGATAAACACCATTTGTTTACAACAAAACTAGAAAACTTTTTAGATGCTTATAGTATTAGAGTTTACAAAGAATTAAAGGACATTCAATAACTTCCTAGCTCTCTTAACAAATTTCTTCGGCTTTAACACTCCCTCTTCACATATTATACCTTTTATCAACTTAAAATTAACTTTTTCAAAAGCAAAGTTCTTTACTTTTACACCTTTTGGTGGTCTTTTCCAAACCTCAGAAATATTCCTTTCTTCAATTGTTTCTCTATGTTGATTAAACTTCCACAAGGAAGCACAAACATAAACAGGAACTCTATATTCCTTAGCAGTTAAAACCATCAACTCTGAACCAACTTTATTATACACCCTATTATGAGTAATAGCATCAGCACCAATTAGCATAATATCACACTCTTTCAATGCAATCCTTGAAGCAGAGTCAACAACATGTGTAACAGGTATTCTCATACGAGCTAATTCTTTAGCAGTAACCCTTCCTTGCAATCTAGGTCGAGTCTCCGTATTCCAAACCTTTATTTTTTTCTTTTTGGCTTCCTTCAAAACAGAAATAACATTTGAAGAATGACAATGAGTAAACACAATATCACCATTATGCAATATTCTAGAACCATATCTTCCAATTTTTTCTTTAATCTCTTTCTTCTCCTTCAACAATTTTTTAATCTCTTTCAAACTATTCTCTTTACCATTCTTCTTATAATAATTAACAATATATTCTAAATAATTCTCCAACTCAGGTTCTGTTGCTCTGGCACTAATTAATTTTCTTTTACTTCTTTCTAATTCAGTCAAGGAAACTCCTTTTCTAATTTCCTCTTCCAAAGCCTTAATCCCTGCAGTAGAAATATTTGCAGCACCTTGAATCTGCAAATTCTTAATCTTCTTATAAGTCACCTCTAACATATATATTATCAAGTTCAAAAACTATATAAACATTTTCCTCAATATTCCATTTATGAAAAAGAAATACAAATGTCTTCTTTTAATCTTAACATCTGTATTGTTGATAGATACAGGACAATTAACATTAAAATATGGATTAAATAGTTTAGGTGAAGTCTCTTGGGGATTAAGCAGTTTATTAGCAACTCTATCAATAGTAATATTAAATCCATTTATATGGATTGGAGTTATTCTAATGGCTTCTTCAGCATTCACTTGGTTAATTGCACTATCAAAATCGGAATTAAGTTATGCTTATCCAATTCTTAGCTTTGGGTATGTAATAGTTTCAATTTTATCTTGGATATTTTTTAATGAAGTCATGACAACTACAAAAATAATAGGCTTGATAGTAATAGCAGCAGGAGTAACAATGCTGTCAAACACATGATATGGATATATTTACTACTATTACTTGCAGTTGTTTTGTTAGGTATAGTTGCGCAAATATTTCTTAAAATGGGAGTAAACAAAGCAGGAATTTTACATTTTAAAGAAGAAACTTTATTTTCTTTGGCAACAAAGTTTATTCTATCTAAGCATATTTGGATTGGTGGTTTTCTATATGCTTTAAGTACATTATTATGGATAGTAATTTTAACAAAATTAGACCTTTCCTTTGCATATCCTGTAATAAGCTCTAATTATTTCTTTGTAGCATTAATCTCTAAATTCTATTTCCATGATCAAGTAACTTGGAAAAGATGGCTTAGTATATTTACAATAATAATAGGAATAATAATTCTAGCTCTAGGCTCTTTTTAATCACTTTAAAGTAATAACAAAAACGAAAGATTTATAAACCTAAAAATCAGCTATTTTAGTAAGAAAATGGCAAAAAATAGTGCTTTTACTGACATTCAAAAAGGGGTAAATTCTGTTGCCCCTTATGCCCTAGCTACAGTAGCTACAGCTATGGGTTTAGACTATGCTATAGATGGATTAGAACAACTAGTACAAATGCCAGAGGTTGTCGAACAGGGTCTTTTTTGGGGTGGTTTAGCAACATTTGGAAACTATGTCTTAAGGCCAGTTTATGAAGAAGGGTTAGTTAACTTTGGAAAAGGTATTGTAAACCTCGCACACAAAAAAATTACAAAAAGAAGAGCAAATCTTTTACCTTATGATACCAGAAGAAAAACTAAATCCAGAAGAAATAAATGGAAACAGCCTATAAGAAGACACCTAAAATCAGCAGCCATGGGTGCAGGATTAGTAGGTTTGTTAGCAAATGGAGCAACTGATTCTCTAGCAAGTAGAGTTGAGCAAGGTGTTGATCTTTTTAGAGATACTGAAACCATACAACCAAGTCCAACAGAACCAAATGATTACAATGAAATGTATGAAAATATTGAATTTAAAAATTCTGATTGGAAAAGTAGGGCAACTTATGAGGCTAGATTAATCAATAAAAACAAAAAAGCATACAAGAAAGTTGAATCTAGAACTGGAGTACCTTGGTATGTTGTTGGAGCAATACATATGAGAGAATCAGCAGGAGATTTTTCAACCTATTTACATAATGGAGAAAAATTAGGAGCACCAACAAAACAAGTTCCAAAAGGAATTTATTTTGATAATTGGGTTGATGCAGCTACAGATGCAATAGACAAACATTACAAACCAAATCAAAAACATGGAACACTTGAGGCATTAGAAAGATTCAATGGAAATGGGTACAGAAATAAATCTTGTGATGGAAAACAAGTAAATTCTCCATATGTATGGAGTGGATCACAGTGGTATGAGACTGGGAAGTTTTATGGGGACCATAAATTTAGTTGTGATGTTGTAGACAAACAAGTAGGTACAGCTGCAATACTTAAATCAATGGAAAATGAAGGTTTTATTTCAGGAGTGAAATTAAAATGACAGACATATTACAAAGGGCAAAGAAAGGAATTATAACTTTAGTAGCTCTAGGCTCATTTATTAGTCTTGGTTCTTACTTAAATGCAAATGAAATATCTTGTCAATGTACTCCAAGAGAATCAACTCCTTCTTTAAAGGATTGGAACTATGCACCTGGAATTGAAAAACAAAGAAAAGATGCCTCTCCAAAATTAACAGATTTACTAAACTGTATGCAATCCAAACTTTCAACAGAAGCAACAATCCTAAGTATAAGTGATTCTGCAGGATTCGAACACTGTCAAGATAATTATGATAAATCCTGTGCACATACAAAGAATTCAGCACACTATGGATGTAAAGACCATTATGAAGGTTCTTTAGCAGTAGATTTTAAAAATGAAGGAAATGCTTGTGAATTAGCAACAGTTGCATATGAATGTAGAGCAAGAAAAGCATTTGGTCCAAGAAGTGCAGTATCAAAATGTAACTTACCACAATCATTCTTTCAAGGAGATGGGTATCATGAAGGGCATGTACATATTAGTGTAAGTGCTCCAGAAGGATATCATAAGTGTAACTAAAATGAAAAGATTTACATCACTCGGACTTGTAGCATTATTGTCAGTTGCAAATACTGGTAAGTTAGGAATTCCTGAATTACATCCTCATGGAATGGTAGAAGAAAGTCTTCCAGAAGAAATTCAAAAAGCAAAATGGACTCCAGAAAGTGTTCCAAGAAAAGTTTCTACTGAGGAAATATTAGAAATGCCATTAGAAGAAGCAGCAGAAACAATAAACAGAGTGTATGGATACAATTTAACAGCTAAAGATTTAATCTATCTTTCAAGATTACTTTATTTTGAAGCGGGCAGTGATCCAAAAACTATTGTAGATAGAAAATATTCAGAAGAAAAAGTAAAAGAAGGTTACCAAGGAATAATGAATGTAATCAAAAACAGAAATGATTTTGATTTATCTCAAGGCAGATTTACAAGATTTAATTGTACACATGAAAAAAGATTTGGTGATGGAACTTTAATAAGTGTAGTTATTGATCATAAAAGGGAATGGAATGCAATTGAAGATAATAAATTTTATTTTTCAAATTGGAGTTTAGATAAAGCCCTTAATGATGGTGATGTAATGACCCCTCAAAGATTAAAATTAAAAGATGCAGTAAATCAAAAACAAAGACAGGAAGTTTCAGAAAGAGTAAACTGGGCTTATGAAGTTGTTATTGGAGTATTAAATCAAGATTTAGAAGATAATACTAATGGTGCAATAACTTATAGAACAACTGTAACACCTTGGGGATCTGACTTAGTAGGGATGCAAGGTAGAACTGGTTTCCAATATTGTGGAGATTTAACTGGAATTGATCCAGATGATAAATTAAAATGTAGAGTAAATGCAACATATAATTTAAATTCTGATGAAATAATTATTAATAGTCATTCTTTTAGATGGATGGATTCAAACAGAACAAATATTAGATGGGTTAATGGAAAAAAAGAAACAGAAAAAGTTTATATAGCTGGTTAAGCCATCTTAAAATTTTCTCTTAAGAATTCAATCATTACTTGATTGTTGGCAATCTTATACACTTCATAAGCATTATTTAATTGCTCTTTTTGCATAAATATATCCCCAACTGTATTCATTTTGTCCATATTTCCAGAAAGTTCATATGCTTTTGCAGCTTGGATTAGTTGATCATGTTTAATACACATATCTCCAACCATATTTAACTTATCTCTATTCTCCAAGAATCTGAAAACTTCAATTGCAGGCTCAAATTTCTCCCTTTTAACACACTCATCCCCAACCAACAATAGTTTGGCCTTATCCTCAACCAATTGAAAAGCTCGGATTGCATCAATCATCTGTCCCTCTCTCAAACAAACCTCACCAACAGCCAACAACTTTTCATTTGCTTTAGCATGTTCATAACAATCAATTGCTTGAGAAAACATATTCATATTTCTGAAATTATCACCAATTTCAATAATTTTAGGCCTGTTTTTTGCTCTAAGAAAAGCTTCAATAGCTTCCTGAGTTCTTCCTTTCTTAACTAACTCAACAGCAACAGCATTCAACAGACCTGATTGCATATGTTCAGGGAACATATTCAAATTAACATTTTCCAATCCTTTCTTTAAGATAATTGGGACCATTCTGCTATATGTATCATCTGCTTTGTTGTATT
Organism: archaeon; assembly: GCA_043825775.1. Taxonomy (GTDB): domain Archaea; phylum Nanobdellota; class Nanobdellia; order SCGC-AAA011-G17; family GW2011-AR17; genus JABHZQ01. The sequence continues at coordinate 66,529 of JBDRRK010000013.1, read as the reverse complement.
CTTCAACTAGCCCTGGAACTTTACTTAGTATATTTGGATCAACCATTTTACCACCTCTCTTTATTTTAGAAATTAAATTTATATAGTTAATTACAATCTAACCATTGTTTTAAATCAATACTTTTATAAACAGCTAATTTTTCTCAAACTTAAATCTAGGAGGATTTACAATGAAAGAAGAAAAATTTGATGTTGAAGAGGATATGGATGTAGAAGACGTAGCATATGAAGCTCATCACAAAATAGATGCATTATTAGATCTATTAGTAAAAAAAGGAGTTATTACTGAAGATGAATTTGAAGAGCAAATAGATAAGCTTGTTGAAGAAATGGAAGATGATGATGATGACTGTGAGTGCGATGATAAAGATTGCACTTGCTAATTTTTTTTATTTTAAAAAAGTTTTTAAATAAGTTAATTTTCTAAATCAGACACAATGACAAAACATTTAGAACAAGCATATAAAGTATTTTTAGACGCACATGCTCCACAAAATGGACAATTTACCCAAGATACTTTTAGAGAAGGGATAGCAAGAGCAATAGAAACCCTTCTAGTAGTTGAACCATTAGCAATATCTCAAGAAATTCCTCTTCCGTATCAAGTAAGACTTGCTCCAATTAAATTGGTATCAAGAATTGGAAATAATCTTGAAGGATATTTCTCACAAAAATTAGGGAAAAGAGCGGAAATAATACATAATAAATGGTCGCAAAACCAATATTAATTTTTTATTCTACTACTTCTATTGTTCCAAATTTTCCAGCAGATACTTGCATATTATCTTGGTAAACTGCACACCATCCACCAGTAATCTTAATAGTATCTCCAGCCTTAACTTTATCAACATCATCGTTCCATAAAGTTACAGTAACCTTACCAGTATCATCTTCACCAATTAGATTACACAATCTTAATCCATTTCTAACCTCTCTAGGCTCTTCTTTTGATTTTACCTTTAAGGTTATTACATCTACTTTTGTTTTGTCTTTGAGTTCATTTACTTTCATTGTAAGTTTCTCAAAAATTTTATACTTTAAAAGGTTTTTGGAGAGAATTAACTCTCCATAACTTTTTCTACATAGCTTACTGGTTTAATTGAAGTAGTAGTTGTTTTATGAATGAACCATTTGCCATCCATACTTTTAAACATACTACTCTCAATAATTGGTTGCCTTTGCAACTCTTCTATTTTTTTGTCAGTTAATTCAACTTTGTCATTCATTTGTATCACCAATTACAATTACGCAAGTTTTTTTAAAAAAGATTTACCAAGAATTTCCGGAAATATTCTAATGAATATGAACAATAACCTTTCTCTCTTTAGGCCCATCAAAGTCAACTAGCATTGGACTTTGCCAAGTACCTAACAACAATTTGCCATTCTCAATGGGTATTGATTCTGAAGGCCCTAATATTGCAGCCTTAATATGTGCAGTAGCATTCTTATCAACCTCATCATGCAACCAACCGCCCTCTGGAATTAAACATCCAAGACATTTAAAAATATCTTTGGGGATATTTGCATCATAATTCTCATTAACAACAATTGCAGCAGTAGAATGAGGAGTATACAAAGTAACAATTCCTTCCTTTACATCTTTAACAAGGTCTCTTAACTTTGCAGTCAAATCAACCATCTCAAATTGGTTTTCAGTTTTTACCTTTAGTTCCACTATCATTTTTTTTCTTTAACATCCATCCAACTAAATACAATATTGTTAAACCAGAAATTATACTTAAGTATACTAATAAAAAGTTTTTCATCTTTTTTTAAGACAATCATCACATCTGTATTTAGGAATAATTACAAATTCAGAATCGTGAACATTTAACTTCTTCCCACAGTCATGACAATTTACTACTTTCATTAAACAAAAGAAAAGGTGAGTTTTTTTATAAGGGTTGTGGTTCTGGTTTATAAACAATACAAATTTTTAAATATAAAATAGCTCTAAAAAAGCTTATGAAAATATTTATTTGTTGTAGCAAACACATATATGATAGGGTTCTACCTATTAAGGAGGAATTAGAGAAAAATGGACATATAATTACAGTTCCAAACTCCTTTGATGAACCATTTAAGGAAGAAGATATGAAAAAAGTAGGAAAAAGTGAACATATTGAATGGAAACAAAACATGATGAAACTTCAAGAACCAAAAGTTCGAGAAAATGATGCAGTTCTAATATTAAATATGGAAAAACATGGCCAACAAAATTATATTGGGGGTGCTACTTTTCTAGAAATATTTAAAGCATTTGAGTTAGGAAAGAAGATATATCTTTATAATGAAATTCCAGATAATATTTTTAAAGATGAACTAACAGCAATTAATCCCCTAGTAATTAATGGAGATCTTAACTTAGTAAAATGAAAATATGTTATATGTGGGAGTATTGCATTCTTTGATGAGATGTTACAGGCAAAGGAGAAATTAGAATTTTTAGGCCATGAAGTTAAGATGCCTCCTACCCAAATAGAAGATAATTCAGGAAACTTATTAGATGTAAGGGAATATTATCAACTAAGAAAAGCAGAGGCAACCAATGACTCCTGGATTTGGCATGAAAAAGAAAAAGCAATGAGAAAACATTTTGATAAAGTTGAATAGAGCGATGCTGTTCTTATCTTAAATCATGATAAAAAAGGAATTTCAGGATATGTTGGGGCAAATACTTTGTTAGAAATGGGACTGGCTTTTCATTTAAAGAAACTAATTCTAATAAATGAATGTTTAAACAAAATTATTCAACTACAAAGTTAGTTGTATAAATCCTTCTTTTATACTTTCCTTTAATCAAGAAAAGTTTTATCTTATAATCTCCCTTTTTTCTAACAATTTTATTAAGATCAAAGGTTTGTGTGGATTGGGAATTTCTAGTTAAAAGCCCTGCTTTTTCTCCATCGTGAAGAACTTTAGCACAAACATAAGAATTATCTGGATTATTTAGGGAAAATCTAAATCTTATATTACTACCCAAAGAAAATTCACTTTGGTCTTCTTTTCCTTTAGAACCCAAACTTACATCTTCTAAAAAACAAACATCTTTCCTTTCTCCAAACATTCTTGAATCCTCTACCATCAAATCATGCCAAAACCATCCAGGTGTTAGGTTAATTGCATGTTTCATTTCACCTTTTGTTCTGAAATATATTCCTTTAATAAAATTTATGGGGGCACCATGAGGGTATAATAATTCAGCACATCTATCTTCAATACTATTGCAAGAACAATGTTGCAAATTTGCTATTGGAATATCACTTAAGAAATCAGAAGACTTACCATATTTTTGTCCACCTGTATTTGCATTTGTTTTAGAAAACATAACTCTCCAAGCAAAGGCTATACTTGGATCAACACAAATAACACATGGTTGAGGAACACAATTTCCTTCTCTAAATCCAAGGTAGTTGTACTGTATAGGATTAGCTGCTTGAATAGTAAATCTTGCATAATCTTGAACCTTCTTCTCCTCTTCTACCACATGGTTGTTTTTACCAATTTCAGAAATACAGTCAACTTTTACAAGCCCATTTTTAATAGCAAGAGCTCTTGAAGCAATATATCCTTCTCTGAAAATTCTTGGTAAATGCATTAAATCAGTAAAGTGAAAAAACCCTTCACATAAACTTTCTTTAAGAATTTTTTCAATACCTTCCCATCCAGCTTTTCTTATCATTGGTTGTAGTTCTCTTCTTATTTCAAGCTTATCAAAATCAAAATCAGGTTCAATATAATCATAATCTGCTCTCCACTTTTCTTCTTTTAAATATGAACTATAGACCATTCTACCAAAAAGTCTACTCTTCCTATCATTAACATAATACATAACTCCTTCTTCTAGCATATTATAGAAAAATAATAATTTATTTATAAAGGTTTTTAGAAAAAAGAAAAAGGCTAGTACCCGTGAGGATACTAGCACAGTCTTCGTGGGGGTTAATTTGGGGGTAAACCCTATAACTATCTAACTAAGTCGATTCCTAGTTCTCTTGAAACAGCTACTGCTTGAGCAGCTTTCTGTTTATGAGCACCTTTTCCCAAAATATATGGGGAATTAACTCCTGTTATTATTGTCATTACTCTAATCTTTCCCTTCATGTTTTCGTTAACTCTTGCTCCCCAGATAACATTCGCATCAGCATCTAATGCTTCAGTTATCATATTTCCAGCCTTACTCACTTCATCCAATGTCAAATCATTTCCACCTGCTACATGTATCAGAGCGCCTGTGGCTCCTTCGTATGACACTTCTAACAATGGATTTGACAATGCTCTTCTCACTGCTTCCTCGACTCTTTGTTCTGAATCACTTTCGCCAATTCCTATCACAGATACATCACCATTAGCCATAATAGCTTTTACATCTGCGTAGTCTAAGTTAACCAACGATGGCACTGCAATTATCTCTACAATTCCTTTAATCATTGTGGAAATCAATTCGTTTGCAACTGCAAATGCCTGTTGTACTGGTAAGTTACCAGCAATTTGTACTAATCTATTGTTGTCAATAACTATGACTGTGTCACATTCCTCTCTCAGTTGTTGCAATCCAAACTCTGCTTTATCAATTCTCGCTCTTTCGATTGAAAAAGGCATTGTAACACTACCAATAACGATTGCCCCTAATTCTTTTGCAACTTTCGCGACAACTGGTGCACATCCTGTTCCAGTTCCTCCACCCATTCCAGCAGTAATAAATACCATATCTGCATTTCCAAGCATATGTCTTATTTCTGACATTTGTTCTTTAGCTGCTTCAGCTCCTTTTTGAGGAAATCCTCCACAACCAAGTCCCCTAGTCAAATTTTTACCAATTAGAAGTTTTTTATCTGCTTCAACAAGATCTAAGTGTTGTTTATCAGTATTCAATGCAACTATCTCTGCACCCTGGATACCTTTTTTATATAACCAATTAGTAACATTAGTTCCACCACCACCACAGCCAAATACCTTAATATTTGCTTGTCCGATGTTAGTTTCTTGTGTCTGAAAATTGTTTGCATTTTGCATTGCGTTTTGTACTAAAAAATCCATTTTTGTTTATCCCCCTTGTAGGTGTCTTGTTGAAGCATAGCCTGGACTATCGAAATATTTATATATAATCACATACTATACTCTCTTTAGAAAAAACGTCTTTCGCCAAAAAGACTTAAATCGCCAAACTTAGATTTTATCGCCAAATAAAATCAAAATTTCTTATTTTTATAATGACCAAAACTAATATATAAACATTTCCATTCTATAGAATATATTTTTTTAAATGAATTCCTTATTTTTGCGCAATATATATAAACATAAGGTGTTACTTTTCCATATAATGAAACCAGGTGACTTTATTGAGGTAGAAACAGGAGATAAAACTCTTCAGGGAGTATTAATGCCTAATTTAGATGATAAGAAAATAGTTATAAAATTAGACTCTGGTTATAATGTTGGAATTTTTAAAAAAAACATAAAATCAAAGAAAGTTCTAAAAGAATACAAAGAAAAAGAAACAAAACATAAGCCTCATAAAATATCTAAATCAAAAAAAACAATAGCAATTCTACATACCGGGGGAACAGTAGCTTCTAAAGTTGATTATGAAACAGGTGGGGTTATAGCAAAATTTACTCCAGAAGAGCTTATTGATATGTTTCCTGAAATAGAGAAAGCAGTTAATGTAAAATCAAAGCTTATTGGAAATTTTATGTCTGAAAATCTAAGATTCGAAGACTATAATAAAATGGCAAAAACAGTTAAGGAAGAGTTAGAAGATGTAGCTGGTATTATTATAACTCATGGAACAGATACATTACATTATACCTCAGCTGCATTAAGTTTTATACTACAAGGATTAGCAAAACCAGTATTATTAGTAGGAGCACAAAGATCTTCAGATAGAGGCTCTTCAGATGCAGCTATGAATCTAATCTGTGCAGTAGAGTTTATTGCAAATACTGAATTTAATGGAGTTGGAGTATGCATGCACAAATCAATGAATGATGATATTTGTGAAATACTTCCAGGATTAAAATGCAGAAAATTACATTCATCAAGAAGAGATGCTTTCAAGGTAATAAATGATTCAGTTATTGGAGAAGTAGACTATAAAACAAGAAAAGTTCATATTTTCAGAGCATTTGAACAAAAAGAGAATAAAATAACATTAAGAGAATTCAATCCAGATGTAAAAGTAGGCATTCTAAAGGCACGTCCTAATCTATTTGCAGAAGAACTTGATTGCTATGATAAGTATGATGGATTAATCCTTGAAGGAACTGGTCTAGGTCATATGCCAATTGAAAATCACAAAGAAAATGAAAAAATACTACAAAAATTAACAAAATTAGCTAAAAAAATACCCATTTTAATGTCAACCCAATGTATTTTTGGAAGAGTAAATCTAAATGTATATTCCCCTGGAAGAGAACTACAAAACATAGGTATTCAAGGAAATTACTCTGATATGCATCCAGAACTTGCTTACATTAAATTATCTTGGTTACTAAGCAACTTTGATAAAAATGATGTAAAAAAACTTTTAATGGAAGAACTAAGGGACGAATTTAATAATAGAACTGGAACTGAGTTTTTATAATCCAAACTTTTTTAAATAATTAAACTAATAAAAATTTATATGAAGAGGTTATTAATAATTTTACTATTATTATTTATAATGGGGTGTGCGCAAAAAGAGATGTTTACTCCTGAATTTTGTATTACAGAGAATTCAACAGATTTTACAGATGATGAAATAATTAACTTGACTTATTCAGATTGTAAGATCCCTGAAAATTTTTATTATGATATATCTCCAGAAGAAGATGTGGATTATAGAAGTGTTACAAATCTATCTGATTGGGAATTCTATTGTGGAGACAAATTTAATGAAGAAAGAACAAAAGTAAAAGGTTTAATCTACCAAAACAATCTTGCTGATGGAAGAGTTAGAAAATTGGTTAATTCAGAAGAAAAAGAAAATTTCTTTGAATTTAAAGTAACTGAAAGTGAGGAAGCAGTTATATTATATAGAGTTTTCAAATGCAATTATTTAGGAGATTTGAAATATGGCTCCTATTCAGGAGCTGAAAACATAATTGGAGTTTATACTGGAGAAAGAACTGAAGAAAAAATAAAAGAATTAGTAGAATTTTTATGGTATTCAGGTTTATTTCAAAACTACAAAAATGATAATGTAAAAGCAATATCCTCTATTACTGGGGAAAATTCACAAACAATCTATGAAATAAAATTAAAACAAGAAGAAAATCAATGTGATAAGGTATATTTAATCAAATCAGAATACACCATAGATGAAGAAGGAAATATAAATTTAAAACAAGGAGTTGAAAAAACACTAACTCATAACTGTCCAGAGGTAGAAATACCTACAGAAGGGCTAGTTTATAGTACATAAAATGAAGAAATATACAATTACAGCAATTATTGTTATAGCATTAATTGGAATAATTCTTTTGGTTTTATTCAAACCAGATGCAATTCAAAAACCAGAAGATATTAAACCTTTGGAACAAATGCTTCAATTAAAACAAGAACTTGAATCAAAAAAAATAATATTTGAAACAGAAAAAACAGAAGAAGATTTTAAGGATGAATACTGCTCTGAAATAGATTTTACAAATGAATTTCTTCCCTAAGTATCAAATTCAACAGATTATTTCATAAAAACATTAGATATATTTGATTGGGTCACAAATAACATAGAATATCCTAGGGAAATATCTGATTCATTAAATGGAACAATACAATCTATTTCAGTAACACTAGAAACAAAACAAGGAGATTCAAAAGCTCAAGCAGTTCTTCTGGCTTCAATGTTAAAATCATCAGGGATTAATTCAAAAATATTAGTTGATATAACTTGTGATCATGCTTATACAGTGGCTTATGTTAATTCTTTAGATGAACCAATTGATGAACAAGTACAAATAATTGTACAAAGGTATGAAGGGGTAGAAGTAGTAAACTGGATTGAATATGAAAACGGAAACTGGTTAATTCTTGATACTATTGGAGGGATATTTCCTGATGACACATTCAATATGTGTCAATCACAAACAGGAACAAGATATTTCATTGACTCTTGTGTAAATCCAATAGAAGACGGTTTAATTTATTCACTTTGATTTCTTTTTAACTTTTTTTCTAGACTTTTTTACAGATCTTTTTACTTTTCTATGCTTTTTAAACTTAGGTAATTTCTTTTTCCTTTTTTGCTTTCTAAATATATCCAAATAACCAATAAAGATGATAAGTATTATCACTAAGGGGTATACAATCAATTGCAATACAGGAAATAAGCTATTCCAATCAGGAATAATATTTGAATAAGCTATTAAATCAAATAGGAATGAGATTAAAATTGTGGTAGCAACTGCATTAAGCAGAGGATAAGGCAAATTCAAAGGGAAAGGCAACATTTCAAATACCTCTTTGAAGAAAAACAATAAAACAATAATAAAAATCAAACCCCAACTACTATTTATTGAACTCATAATAACATTGAAAAAAGGATTATTAACAAAGATAGCTACTATATTTGCAACTAAGATAATAACAAAGAACACAATCAATGCAATAAGCTTTAGAAGTATACGCCATACAATTGATTTAGCCATAATATTAGTATGATTCTAAGCCTATTAAGGCTTTGGGTCTTTTAATTCACCTAAAATAACACAAACCTTACATTTTTCATTAGAAGCAGGCTCACCACAAGTAGAACATTTATTTATATCCATATTTTCTTCCTTTTCAGAAACATAAAAATTTTCCATAAAGAAATTCATAATATTATACTTAACATCAGGATGTTTTTCTTCAAATTCATCTAAAAACTTTCTAAAATTCTTTCTATAAGCATTTACAGAACAAGGACAATCTTCATAATTAACAGGAAAGTCATGCAGTTTACTATATTGAATAACCTCTTTTTCCATAACCTCAAACAAAGGTTTCACTCTTCTTACAAAACCTTTACTAACACCAATTCCTGAAATAGGGCCTTGTCTTTTAACAACAACAGAATCATTTCTAAATATATTCATTAAAAATGCTTGACTTTCATCATCCAGGTTATGTCCAGTGGCAATAACATCAAAACCTTTTGAATGTTTATTTAACAAATATCTTCTCAAAATACCACAAATAGTACAGGAACTATAAGGATAACCCTTTGATTTCAAAACATCCCTAATGTAACACAAGCTATACCCAAATTCATCTCTAAATGAAATCTCTTTCAAAGGAATATCCTGTTTCTTACAAACAGATCTTAAATTCTCTAAGTTTACTTTAGTATAATTTCCAATCTTTGCATCAACAGTAATCCCTTCAACATTATACCCTAATTTATGCAAAATATAAAGTAGAACAGTAGAATCTTTCCCACCTGAAACAGCAACAGCTATTTTATCATCTTTTCTGAACAATTTATACTTTCTAATGGTCTTTCTAATCTTATTTTCTAAATAATCAACAAAGTGATTTCTACAAAAACCTGATTCAAGAGCTTCTTTATCACATTTCTTGCATTTCATAAGAAAACGAGTTTAAAAACTATTTATAAAGGTTTCTAAGCAACCCTTATATTAAGTCTATTTTTTAATGCAGATATATCACTTTCATTCTTTTTTAATTTTCTATTCAAATTAACTTCTAAAAATTTTAATTGTACAAATATTTTTTTGTTATATACCTCAAAGTTTGGTTGAAAAATTTGTTTTTTTGCTGTACTAACCATTGTTAGAGCTGTCCTCATTCTACTCATATCAAATACAGGATGCAATGAGAAAATTTTATCCCTTATAAACATAAGTAACACCTTTTCAATAACTATAATACCAGAAAGCTTGTCCTCTAATCTTGGCAATTCTTGTACTTGAGAAATGAGAAGTTGGATTTGTTTTTGAACAATAACAATTAATTTTCTCTCTTGTTCTAAAAAACTAATTTTATTGGAGATATCATCATTAATCATATAACTTACATAACTTATCAACTATATAAATATTTCCTTAACATTTAAATACTCAAAAATAATATTATTTTTATGGATTTCAAGGAGTTAGGATTCAAAGCAGGATTAGAAGCACATCAACAATTAGATGGAAGAAAACTATTCTGCCACTGCCCAACAATTGTACATGATGATAACAAACCTGATATTATCTTTAACAGAAAGTTAAGAGCTATTGCTGGAGAACTTGGGAAAACAGATCTAGCTGCAAAAGCTGAAATGAAAAAAGATAGAATTTATTTCTATGAAGGTTGTTCAACATCAAGCTGTTTAGTTGAAACAGATTCAGAACCACCACATTCTCTAAGCATAAAAGCGCTAAACACTGCCTTAGAAGTAGCTTTATTATTTAATATGAAAGTTGTAGATGAAATAGAATTTATGAGAAAGACAGTAGTAGATGGTTCAAATGTTTCAGGATTCCAAAGAACAGCCTTAGTTGGATATGATGGTTACATAGAAACAAGCAAAGGAAGAGTGGGAATTGAAAACCTCTACTTAGAAGAAGAAGCAGCACAGAAAATAAAAGAAGATGATGAAACAGTACATTGGAGACTAGATAGGTTAGGAGTTCCTTTAATAGAAATACAAACAGCAGCAGATATAAAAGATCCAGAACATGCAAAGGAAACAGCACAATTAATTGGAATGGTTCTAAGAAGTACTGGAAAAGTTAAAAGAGGAATAGGGAGTATTCGTCAAGATGTAAATGTTTCAATAAAAGGTCATCCACGAGTGGAAATTAAAGGTTTTCAAGAATTAAGATTAATGCCAAAAGTTATTGAAAATGAAATAAAGAGACAGCAAAAAGAAAAAGAAGGAAAGAGTCATGTACGTAAATTCAATTCAGATGGAACAACTGAATTCATTAGACCAATGCCTGGCTCAGCAAGAATGTATCCAGAAACAGACATTCCTTCAATTTCAATAACAAAGGAACAATTATTAAAGATAAAACTTCCAGAACTTATCGACGACAGAGTTCTAAGATATGAACAGAAATATAACTTAAGACCAGAATTAGCAAGAGAATTAGTAACAAAAGATATTGACTTTAGTAAGTATACAAAAATAAAATTAGATAAAAACTTTATTGCTGAAGTAATAGTTAATTATCCAAAAGAGATAAAGAAAAGATTTAACCTAGATTCAACACAATTACAAGAAGAACATTTCTTAGAAGTTTTAACTCTATTTGAAGAGAAAAAAATACCAAAAAATGCTGTTTTAAACATACTTGTAAGTAGACTAAAAGGAGAAGATATAAACATCAATAAATACCAAGAAATCGACGACAAAGAACTAGAACTAGAAATAAAGAAAATAATAGAAAAAAATCCCAATGTTCCTATTGGTGGACTGATGGGAGATGTTATGCATAAATTTAAAGGAAAAATTGATGGAAAAAAAGCAATGGAGTTATTAAAGAAATTAAAATGAAAAGAGAACAAATTAAAAGACCTTTGGAACAAACAATAAATGCTTGCACCATGCCTTTTATTTTTGGATTAGGCACTGGATTTATGGGGTTGATCGGTTTTGAAAGTGTTATGGCTCAGGATTATATTCCAGTTATATCTTGTGCAATGGGAGAAGTAAGTCTTCTTTTGCTTACAGCTTATCATGTTTCATTGACAATGGAACTTGAAGGCCTTAGAGAATACACAAATAAAATTAGAGAACTTAATGATTATTTTGATGAAATAGAAAGATATCACTGTTAATTTTTCTTCTTCTTAAACAACAATAAAACTAAAACAGAAACTAATATCACTATCCCTATTAGAGTTAAAACCCTACTCTCTCCTCCAACTACCTGAACAAAATCAGCAGGATTAACAGTTCCAAAACCAAAATTAATATCAAACTTATATCCTCTCATTATAATCTCTGAAGTTACATAAATCATCTGTTTATAGAAAGGATAGAACAAAGCAACTCCAGGATATGCAATATCAAACAATAAATGTGAACCTAAATAAAACAAGGATACAAAAAATGCTTTCTTATCCCATGCAATATAAAATACTAAAGCAATTAATAATGCAACAAAAATACTATGGCTAAACATCCTATGTGTTCCAGGAATAAATCTATCCAAATCAAGAATTACTGTCAAAGGAGCCAACCAAAAGATATATTTCTTACTTAACTTTGGGTAGATAGCTAACAGCATTAATACAGGAATAAACAAGTGAAATATTGGTTCCATCAACAAGCTTTAGAATGAACTATTTAAAAGTATTATGAACCTTTTTTTTCTTTTTATTATTTCTTTTTAACTTAATCTCTTGTTCATTTCTAATGAAAATCCTATTAAAAAACCTATACTCCTTCATCAAGAAAGGAAATGACCACATAACAGCAATAAAACCAATTACAAAGATATATACATTATAACTTTGGGTATTATCAGCAAGTAAAGGTTGCCCAGTTATAGAATAATAAATCAAAGAAACACCTGCAAACAAAAATACAATTGCAAGAAATTTCATAATAATATCCTTTGGTTGAGTTATGATTGTTTTTCTATCAATAAATAAAGTGATATAATACACTAAAAATATTATTATTACAACAATTATATCCCAATTCATATAACTCCTAGGGCAATTCTAATTTAAATAACTTTTGATAATACAAATATTTAAAAATTAAATATTATACAATACCAGCATGGAATACTCAGAAGATGATAAAATAGTATTAAATTTCTTTTTCACTAATCTAGACAAGCCTATTTTTGCTGTAAAAAACATGCACCCAGAAGTATGGGCATTAATGCAAGCTAGGTATAGTAGAACTAGAGAAGGAGTAAGAGAGAGTTTTATAAAACTACTAAAAGAAGAACCAGAAAATTTTCAAAAGTTAAAAGAAGAGATTGAAAAAACAGAAGGGGGAGTAAATTCTCAACATGCAATCAATAAAGCAATCCAATTCATGGAGAAATGGGTTTTAGGATTTGGACATTCAAGTGTTTCTGAAGGAGCTGTTGTAGGATTTAGTTTGGAAGGAGTAAGTATACTAGCTACAAAAGTTATTGAAGATAATAGGTTAAGTTCATTTATTGAAAAATCAACAAGATATGTTTCATTTGATAATAGTTCATTTTTTATTGATGAAGATTTAAAGAATTCAGAGTTCTATCCAGAGATACAAGAATATTTAGATTTTCTTTTTAAGGTTTATTTAGAATTGCATAATCCTGTTTTAGATTATGTAAAAACAATATCTCCTAAAAATGAAGATACTCCAATTCCTGCATGGGAAAGAGCCTGTGCAGCTAGAAGATTTGATGCTATAAGATACTTGTTACCCACTTGTACAAAAACAAGTTTAGGATGGACAGTAAACGCAAGACAACTATCCCATGGTATTAGCAAATTACTTTCCCACCCATTAAAAGAAATGAATTATATTGGTGAATCATTGAAAGAAGAAGGAAAAAAAGTCCTACCTTCCTTATTAAAATATGCTAATAAGAGTGATTATTTTATTAATACTAATAATGATATGAATGAACTATCAAAAGCATTTGAAATTGAAAATTCAAATATTGATCCTGTAGTTTTGGTAAATGGTCCTGAAGATGCAGACAACAGAGTTATTGCAGCAATTTTATACAAGTATAAACAAGAATCATATAGTAGAATATTAGAAAGAGTAAGATTAATAACAAGAGAATCAAAAGAAAAAATATTAGATACTTTCTTAAAACATAGAGGTAAATTTGATTCACCTTTAAGAGAATTCGAACATGCAAATTTTACATTTGATATTGTAATGGATTATGGTGCATTTAGAGATTTACAAAGGCATAGGATTTGTACTCAAACAAATCAGTTATTTACAAACAATTTAAGTTATGATACTCCTGAAGATATTATAAATGCAGGAGTTCAAGAAAAATATACTCAAGTTATGGAAAAAGCAAACCAATTATATGAGAAATTAAAAGATAGATATCCTCAACAAGCACAATATTTATTACCTTTAGGTTATAGAAAAAGATTTTTGATTAGTTTTAATCTAAGAGAAGCATATTATTTAATCAAATTAAGAACAACGCCAATGGCACATGCATCTTATAGAAGAATTGGTCTAAAAATGTATAATATTTTGAAAAATAATTATCCTTTATTGATAAAGTATCTAGAATTGGAAACAGTTCATGAAGAATTAGGAAGATTAAAATCAGAAGAAAGAACCGAAAAAAGGACAAGTTTGGTATAAAATGTTAAGCCTAATTGTTGGAATGACCAGAAATAGAGTAATTGGAAAGGATAATACCCTACCTTGGAATATCCCAGAAGACTTGAAAAACTTTAAGGAAATAACATTAAACAAAACAGTAGTAATGGGAAGAAAAACCTTTGACTCCATTGTTTCTATGTTAGGAAAACCATTACCTAACAGAAAAAACATTGTTCTAAGTAGAAATATGCAACCACAAGAAGGAGTAGAAGTATGCAGTATGCAACAGATTTTAGAACTAAAAGAAGATGCTTTTATTATTGGAGGAGCATCAATTTACAAACAATTCCTTCCTTATGTGGATAGAATGTATATTTCCTGGATTAAGAAAGATTATGAAGGTAATTCTCTTTTTCCAGAGTTTAATCTAGAGGATTTTATAGTTCTAGAAAAGAAAGATTTTGAAGAATTTGAGTTTGTAATATATGAAAGACGAAGAGGTAAAACGGATAATTGAATCTGAATTATATAGACAGAGATATGAATTAAATATGATTCCCTCTGAAAACTACTGTTCAGAAGATGTTCTAAAGGCTTGTGGTTCTATTTTAAATAACAAATATGCAGAAGGTTATCCAAATAAAAGATACTATCAGGGTAATAAATTTATTGATGAGATAGAAACTCTAGCCATTGAAAGAGCAAAAAAACTTTTTGGAGCAGAACATGCAAACGTCCAAGTAAATTCAGGTTCACCAGCAAACATGGCTGTCTATTTTGCAATGCTAAACCCAGGAGATAAAATTATTGGAATGGATTTAACTCACGGTGGCCACTTAACTCATGGTTCAAAAGTAAACTTCTCTGGAAAAATGTACAATTTTGTAAACTATGGAGTTGAACCAGATGGTTTTATTGATATGGATAGAATAAGAAAACTAGCTTACCTAGAAAAACCAAAACTAATTCTATCTGGATTCACAGCATACCCAAGAAAAGTTGATTTTTTAGAATTTCATGCAATAGCAGAAGAAGTAAACGCATATTCAATGGCTGACATTTCACACATTGCTGGATTGATAGCTGGAGGAGTTCACGATTCTCCATTACCCTTTACAGATGTTGTTACAACAACAACTCATAAAACATTAAGAGGACCAAGAGGGGCAATAATACTTTCAAAAAAAATAGACAAACTTGCAAATACAGAAGGGATGGAAGAGAAAAAAGCAACAAAAGAAAGAGACCTTGCACAAAAAATAGACAAGGCAGTCTTTCCTGGATTACAAGGTGGTCCACATGAACATTCAATAGCTGCAAAAGCAGTTTGCTTTCAAGAAGCAATGCAACCAGAATTCAAAGAATATGCTTCTCAAATAGTAAAAAATGCAAAAGCATTGGCAGCATCCTTAGATACAGAAGGGATAAAAATGGTTTCAGGTGGAACTGACAATCACTTAATTTTAATTGACCTTGTAAAAACATTGCAACAACCATCATTAGGAAAACCAGTGGCATTAGCACTAGAACAAGCTGGACTTATATTAAATGCAAATACAATTCCTTTTGAACCAGGATCTCCCTTTAACCCATCTGGATTAAGGCTTGGAACTCCAGTACTAACTACAAGAGGAATGAAGGAAGATGAAATGGATTTAATTGGACACTGGATAGCAGAAGTAATAAGAGATTATAAAAATGAGGCCAAGTTAAAGTTCATTAATAAAAAAGTAAAAGAAATATGTACTCATTTTACTTTCTATTAGAAATCCTTTTAAACTTAAGAATTAGCAGAAAAATAATGGGAGAAGAGAGGTATAAAGGATTTGCTCCATTTCAAGAAATGTTAGCAAGTGGTGAATTAGAAGCACATAAAACAATTCTAGAGGTTGGAGAAAATGGAACTACAATACATTATCTTTTTACTGGAGAGGGTGTATTGATGGAGATGTATCATAGAGATGGTGGAAAACTATTCTTAACAGATCCCACAGAATCAATTCTATCAGAAGAAAGAGCTCCAGAAGGATGGAGAATTTTACCTGGTCTAGACTTAACAAAACATTTATAAATATAGAATAAAACATATATTCTATGTCAATTACATCAGTTTTTAAGAATTCATGGGAAATTACAAAAACTACATTTCATGTAATGAAAGAAGATAAGGAATTAATTCTATATCCTATCTTAGCAGCAACTTTTTCAGTAATGTTTGTAGTTGCTTTATTATTTCCAACAATAATCATTGGATTTTTAACAAAAGCAGTAACACCTGTATTTGGATTCTTACAATATTTATTAATATTTATAGCATATTTAGGTCTAGCATTCATTGCAACTTTCTTTAATGTATGTGTAGTATACACAGCAAAGAAAAGATTTGCAGGTGGAGATGCTAAGTTTTGGGAAACATTAAAATTTGCACTTTCAAAAATACATTTAATATTCATGTGGAGTCTTCTAGCAGCAACAGTAGGAATTTTACTAAAAGTATTAGAATCAATGGCAAGAAATGCAAAAGGCATTGGAAAAATATTCTTAATGATTATAAGAGGTGTTTTAGGAATAACTTGGAGTATTGTTACAATATTTGTAGTACCTGCAATGGTTTACGATGACTTAACTCCATTTAATGCTATTAAGAAATCAGTTCAAGTATTAAGAAAGACTTGGGGAGAATCATTAGTTAGACACTTTGGACTTGGAATGGCACAATCACTTGTAATAGGAGTTGTTCTAATTCCAACAGCTGTAATTATCTTTATCTCATTTTTCCTAGGTGCATTTGTAACAGCAATAGTTCTAATTGTATTACTTGTGTTATATATAATCATAGTTGGCATGATATTCACAATTGCAAATTCAATCTTTAATACTGCATTGTATGAATATGCGAATTCAGGAAAAATCCCTATGGGATACACAAAAGATATGCTTTCAAATGCTTTCACAAGTAAGAAAGCTATTTAAAGTAATTCTAAAAACTTTTTATTATGTTTAACAAATCAGTTGAATACATTTACAGCCTTGAAAGAACAGACAAAGAATTTAATTTAGATGCAATTCAAGAGTTTCTAAACAAAGTAGGAAATCCAGAAAATAAATTAAAAGCAATACATGTAGCAGGAACAAATGGCAAGGGTTCTACTTGTGCATTCATAAACCAGAGCTTAATAGAAGCAGGATATAATGTAGGATTCTTTTCTTCTCCACATCTAATAAAATTTAATGAAAGAATTAGAGTAAATAATAAAGAAATCTCAGATGAAGATTTAGAAAGATTAACAAAAAAATTAGATATAAAACAAAAAGAAACAGGAGTTCAATTAACTTTCTTTGAAGCAGCAACAGTTCTAGCTTATTGGTATTTCAATGAAAAAAAAGTAGATTATGCAGTTCTAGAAGTAGGATTAGGTGGAAGATTAGATGCAACCAACACCTGTAAACCAATTATCTCTGTAATCACATCAATTGGTTTTGATCACATGGAAATGCTAGGAAACACTTTAGAACTAATAACAAAAGAAAAAGCAGGAATAATAAAGCCAGGAGTAAAAGTTGTTACAGCTGTTGAATCTATTGATGGAATAAGACCACAAAAGATAGATTTAGAAATAGGATTAAAAGGAGACTATCAAAAAGAGAATGCAGCCTTAGCTTTTACAGTGTTAAAAGAGTTAAATATCGACGAAGAAAGTATAAAAAGAGGATTAAAAAATACAAAATGGAAAGGGAGATTTGAATACATTGACTCTAATATTCTTGTAGATTGCGCACATAACGAACAAGGGATAAATGCAATGGTAGACTCTGTTAAGAAATTAAACAGAAATATAATACTAATTTTTGGTGTATGTAATAATAAAGATGTTCTTAAAATGTCTAAAAAGTTGAAGGAATTAAAACCTATAGTTATTCTTACAAGGTCAAAAGTAAATAGGGCAGCAGATCCAAACAAGTTAATGCAATACTTTGAAAATGCAGTAATAAAAGATAATGTAAAAGAGGCTTTAGAGTATGCTAAGTCAATACAGTCTGAGGATTTAATTCTTGTTTCTGGTTCAATATACTTGATTGGTGAGGTTTACCTTTAAGCCAAGCAACGCCTGCATAAACTAGAGGAGTATCTAAAGCTGCAAAAGCTACCTTAAACAACCAGTACGGCAATATCAACGAGAAGATAAATGGCACTGTAAACTTTGGGGATATTGCATAGAAAGCAATGAACATGAAAACAGTTGTATCAATGAACTGAGAAACAATTGTTGACACATTATTTCTCAACCACAAGAACCTATCCTTAGTCAACTTCTTCAAAAGATGGAAACTCCATACATCATGAAACTGAGATAAAACAAAAGCAATCATACTAGCTATAATCATCCTTAATGAACTGCCAAATACTAATTGATAAGCCTCTTGATTGCCCCAGGTAGTATTAGCAGGCAGTAATATTGAAATGTAAGTCATTACAAACAACATAAGCAATACAACAATAGCAATAATAACAAACTGTTTAGCCTTTTTCTTACCATAAACCTCTGATATTACATCAGTAATCAAGAACAACAAAGGAACAAAGAAAATACCAACAGAAACCCTAACTCCAAACAAAGTTGTAATCTTTGTACCTAGAATATTAGCTAATATTAATGCAGCTATGAACACAGCCAACAACAAATCAGTCTTGAACCTTCTTGTCATCAGATTTAGAAATAATATTTACTTTTTAAACTTTTATATATTAGAAATATTTAAATAAACCAACAATTTCTATGAGACTTATGAGGACATTAATCAAGGACTTAGAAATAGGCAAGGATGTAAAGTTATATGGCTGGTTACATGAAATAAGAGACCTTGCAAAAGTAAAATTTCTACTATTAAGAGATAGAACTGGAATAATCCAATGTGTTGTAACAAAAGATAAAGAAGATATGTTCAATCTAGTCCCAAGATTAAAACAAGAAACAGCAGTTCAAATCAATGGAAAAGTAGTTGAAAACAAAATAGCAAAACTAGGCTATGAAGTGGATGTTTCAGGTATAATTGTTTTAGGTGAAGTAAATCAAATACTTCCAGTACAAGTTGTTGATAAAGGAGATATTAACACAGATCTATCAACAAGATTAGATTACAGATTTTTAGATTTAAGAAGACCTAAAATAGCTCAAATATTCAAAGTAAGAAATGAAATATACAAAACAACAGTAAACTTTTTTACAAAAAATGGTTTTATGAATGTTGCAACTCCAAAACTAACTTCAGCAGGAGTAGAGTCCGGAGCTGAAATGTTCTCATTGAAATACTTTGATAAAACAGCATACTTATCACAAAGTCCTCAAATTTACAAACAAATGTTAGTCTGTTCAGGATTTGAAAGAGTTTTTGAAATAGCTCCAGTATTCAGAGCAGAAAAATCAAACACAACAAGACATCAAACAGAATTCACAGGAATAGATTTTGAAATGGCATTTGTTAAGGACGAAAACGAACTAATGGATTTTACAGAGCAGTACATAAAAGAATTAGTTGAATCATTAAATAAAAATTGCAATGAAGTTCTAAAGGAATACAACATAGAAATACAACTTCCACATAAAATACCAAGAATACCAATGGAAGAGATAAAAAAATTATTAGAAGAAAATAAAAAAGAAATTTCAGATGAACTAGATCCAGAAGCAGAAGAAATTCTTGGAAAGATAGTAAAAGAAAAATATAACTCTGATTTCGTATTCATAACAAATTATCCTTGGAAGAAAAGACCTTTCTACCACTTAAAAAGTGGTAATGGAACAAAAAGTTTTGATTTGTTATTCAAGGGAGTGGAAATAGCAACAGGGTCTATGAGAGAACACCATTACGAAAAATTATTAGAACAAGCAAAGGAGAAAGGAGTAAATCTTGAAGAAATGAAAGATTATAGCATGTTATTTCACTTTGGAGCTCCTCCTCATGGCGGATGTGGCCTTGGATTAGATAGAATAACCCAAAGATTTCTAAATTTGGACAATGTACGAGAAGCTGTTTTCTTACCAAGAGACCCGGATAGATTGACCCCGTAACCTTTATAAATAGAAATTTTCTCAAAAAACCTATGGATCCACTATTAAAAATGGCAATTGAAAAGTATCTAGATACTCCTAGAATTAATCCTAGTAATTTTGGTAAACATGGTTTTGTAGAATTAAGAGGATATATGTCAAGTGTAAAAAAAACATTAGATTTAGCTTGGAAAGCATATGAAAATATGGCTCCATTAGAAGAAGAATTAGCTGTTCAAAAACTAGTAGATGGAGAAGAAGAACCTAATAGAAATGAAAGAAATAATCTAGCAGATGTTGTTGATTTGCTATACTCCATTGACCCCCAACTTGCTAGTGAATTGGATATTCCTTTACAAGAGGAAATAAGAGATCCTAATGTATTTCCATATGAAGAATTACCTTATATAGATGCTGATGTAGTTCAATGTCTTGTATATCTAACTGCTGAGTTTGCACAAAAAGTACAATTTTTAACTCCTGCAAATAACTAAAAATTCTTTCTTAAACTCTTCAAACCTATTTTCTTTTATTGCTTTTCTTATATCTGACATAAACTTTTCCATAAAATGCAAGTTATGAATTGTCCTTAGTCTTTTTCCAGCAGGATCATTTGTTTTCAATAAATATCTCATATAAGCTCTACTATAATTTTTACAAGTATGACAATCACAATTCTCATCAATTGGCTTTTTATCAAACTTGTATTTTGATCTTTTCAAAACTAAAACTCCTTCTGAAGTAAATAATTGTCCATGTCTTGCATGTTTTGCTGGTAATATTGAATCAAAAATATCAATTCCATGAGAAACACACTCTAAAATTTGTTCAGGATCACCAACCCCCATTAAATACCTTGGTTTTTTCTCATTCAATATCTTATTTGAAGCTTCAATCATCTTAAACATATCCTCTTTATCTTCACCAAGACCCAATCCACCAATCGCATTCCCATCAAAATCTAAATCATTAATAAACTTTGCACTTTCTTCTCTCAAATCTAAAAAAGTCCCACCTTGAGTAATACCAAATAACAACTGATCCGTATCATGCAGTTCTTTACATTGAGAACTCCATCTATGTGATTTCACAATAGCCTCTTCATAATCCTTTTTCTCTTTACCAAAAGGCATAACACAATCTAAAGCCATAATTACATCACCATTAACCTTATTTTGAATATCCATTATAGTATTAGGACGAATAAAAACATCTTTACCATAAGGATTTTTAAAAAATATCCCATTATTTGTAGTATACTGCAATAAATTTTCTCTTAACATCTGAAAACCACCACAATCATTGAAAATAATTCCATGATAATTCATAAAATCATGGGTTCCTTTAAAGTTATCAATCAACTCTAATCCAGGTTCTAAAGAAATAAGAAAAGCATTAGAAATTATCGCCTTAATCCCTAATTTATTATAATCATCTGATGTAATAAACTTCCCAACAGCCTTTGTAGCCACAGGCATAAAGAAAGGTGTCTCTATCTCTTTCCCTCTAACTGACAGCTTACCTACTCTTGCATTTCCATCCTTATTTAGTAATTCAAACATATAAAGAAGAAAAAGTAAGCCATTTAAAAAGGTAATCTTTTTATATATAAATAAATTAACTATAGGGATGGTAGGCATTCAAGAAACAATAAATAAGGCAAAAGGTAAAGCCAATATCAAAGGTTGGGTTTATAGAATAAGAAAAAGTAAAAGTCTGATTTTTATGGTTATAAGGGATGCCAATAATATAATCCAGTGTGTTGTAGAGAAAGAAAAAACTCCAAAGCTCTGGGATGATGCTGAAAAACTTCTAGTTGAATCTTCAGTAGAAATTGAAGGGAGTATAAGCAAAGATGAAAGAGCACCAAATGGATGTGAAATTAAAGTAGAAAAATTAAATGTTGTTCACTTTGCAGAAACATTTCCAATAGCAAAAGACCTTTCAACAGAGTTCTTAGCAGATAATAGGCATTTATGGTTAAGATCAAGGAAAATGAATGCAATTATGAAAATAAGAAGCAAAGTTTTCGGAGCTATTCATGATTACTTCAGAAAAAATAATTA
Source organism: archaeon (assembly GCA_043825775.1). Lineage (GTDB taxonomy): Archaea > Nanobdellota > Nanobdellia > SCGC-AAA011-G17 > GW2011-AR17 > JABHZQ01. The sequence continues at coordinate 44,190 of JBDRRK010000013.1, read as the reverse complement.
TTATGAATTTCAAAGTCCTATTTTTCAGGCAACACAATGTGAAGGAGGATCTTCATTATTTAAAGTTCCATACTTTGGAAATGAAGTTTTCTTAGCACAAACTTGGCAATTATATGCAGAAGCTGCAATTTTCTCTTTAGAGAAGATATATTGTGTCGCTCCATCATTTAGAGCAGAGAAATCAAACACATCAAGACATCTTACTGAATACTGGCATGCAGAAATGGAAATAGTATGGAATGAATTCGATGATTTACAAGATGAAGCAGAAAAATTACTAAAACACATAGTACAAATGGTTCTAAAAGATTGTAGTAATGAGTTAGAAGAATTAAAAAGAGATACTAAGAAATTAAAAGCAACTGCTACTAAAAAATTCCCAAGAATGACATATACAGAATCATTAAAGGTATTAGAAAAACAAAAGATGAAAGTAAAATGGGGAAAAGATTTACGAACAATTGAAGAAGATAAACTAGGTGAATTGTACGACACACCTATAATTATTACAAGATATCCAAAAGGAGTAAAGGCATTCTACATGAAAGAAGATCCAGAAGATGAAAAGGTAGTTCTAGGATTTGATGTTATTGGTCCTGATGGATATGGAGAATTAATAGGAGCATCTCAAAGAGAGACTGATATTAACATATTAAAAAAGAGGTTAAAAGCAGATGGAGAAGATTTAAAGAATTACGAATACTACTTTGATACTAGAAGATATGGTTCTGTTCCACATGGTGGTTTTGGTATGGGAGTAGAAAGAGTAATTTCTTGGATATGTGGTCTTGACAATATTAAAGATGCAATTCCTTTTCCAAGAACTCCATCAAGATACACACCATAATGGTAAATAACATAAAAAGAGGAGAAATTGGTTTTTTAAAAGAATTAAAGCAATTACCAAGAAGCATTAAACTCTCCACTTTTTTAGCTTTTGTATATGTTATAGGTTGGGGTGTTACAAATCCATTTCTTCCTTTATTTATCCAAGAAAAATTAGGTTCTTATACTAACTTTGGGATTATTATGTTTTTATTCTATATATTTGCATTTTTATTAGATTTTCCAATGGGTGTTTTTTTAGAAAAAGTTCGTCCAAAGAAAATAATGATTGTAGGATTTTTATTAATGATGCTAATTCCATTAATACTATTAAACTCAACATTAATGTGGCATTTTATTCTCTTTTCACTATTTCATGCAATAGCATCAATTACAATATGGATAGCATTTGAATCATATGTACGTAAACATTCTCCAAAAAACAAAGAAGCCCTTGCCTTTGGAATGTATGATGCAGGGATAATAGCTGCATTCATATTGGGAGCTTTAGCTTCAGGTTTATTAATCTACAAGATAGGATTCAATATTTTTTATGCTATAACAATAACGTCATTTATTGCAATATTTGTTTTAAATTTTCTACCAGATAAGAAAAAAGGAGCGTCATTACAATCTGGTTTAAGAAATACATTAAGACTAACAGCATATAGAAATGAATTTAGAACCTTCTACAAAAATAAAGAATTAATGAAAATGTATGTTAATATTTTTCTTTATAGATTCTCATATGGATTTTTGGTATTAATGATTCCTCTTTTTTTTAGAGAGATTCATGCTGGATACTTTTTAATAGGATTGATTTATGCCCTATTATTCTTGCCAGCAATATTCGAACCTTATTATGGTTTAATTAAAAACAAGAAAAGGGCAGTAAATCTAGCTTTAATAATAATAGTCTTCCTTTTTGTTGCTATGTTTTTGATTAAATCAGTATATATATTATTTTTATTAACTGTTTTAGTTGCAATTCCTTTTTCATTAATCTATCCTATATTTCAAGGACGAATAACCCAATTAATGCCTAAAAAGAAAATAACAGAAATGAATTCAATTCTTTATTCAACTAGTCATCTTGCTCTTGGTCTAGGCCCATTAACAGCAGGAATATTAGCTGATTTATGGGGAATTAATATAATCTTTTTAATGGGTGCAGTAATGTTTCTAATACTTTCATTATATAATTTAGGTATAGAATATTAAAGAAAAAATAATTAAAGAAAATCAATGCCAAAATCTCTTGACATCTTTCCTTGTTCTTTAGCAATATTTTTTTTACCCTTCCCAAGGATATAAGGTGAGCTAACTCCAGTAATGATTGTCATAACTCTCAACTTGCCTTTCATATTTCCAACAATCCTAGCCCCCCAGATAACATTTGCATCTGCATCAAGAGCTTCTGTGATCATATCACCAACTTGATTAACTTCATCAAGAGTTAAATCATCTCCTCCACAAACATGAATTAAAGCGCCTGTAGCACCCTCATAACTAACTTCTAAAAGAGGATTACTCAATGCTCTCTTTACAGCTTCATCAACCCTATTCTGAGAATCTGATTCACCAATACCAATAACAGAGACATCACCATTGGCCATAATTGCCTTTACATCTGCATAGTCTAGGTTAACTAGAGAAGGAACTGCAATAATCTCTACAATACCTTTAATCATAGTAGAAATCAATTCATTAGCTACTGCAAATGCTTGTTGAATTGGCAAATTACCTGCAATTTGAACAAGTCTGTTGTTATCAATAACAATAACAGTATCACAAACATCTCTTAATTGTTGTAAACCATATTCAGCCTTTTCAATTCTAGCTCTTTCAATATCAAAAGGCATTGTAACTGCACCAATAACAATAGCACCAGTTTCCTTAGCCATTTGAGCTACAACAGGAGCTGAACCGGTACCAGTTCCACCACCCATTCCAGCAGTAACAAAAACCATATCAGTATTTCTAAGCATCTCTTTTAATTCACCAACTTGCTCTCTAGCAGCTTCTCTACCTTTTTCAGGAAATCCACCGCAACCCAATCCACGTGTTAAATCTCTTCCAATTAGAATTTTTCTATCAGCTTCAACTAAATCTAGATGCTGTTTATCAGTGTTAAGTGCAATAACTTGAGCACCCTGTATACCTTTTTTGAAAAGCCAATTTGTTGCATTAGTTCCTCCACCACCACAACCAATAACTTTTATGTTAGCTTGACCAACAACAATTTCCTCTTTCTGAGTATCTACATTTTTTAATGCGTCTTCAATTAGAGATCCGAACACGTTCATTTTTTTCCCTCCGGTTATAAGAATAATTAATTATAATTACTCTATACTAATATTTAAGGATTTTGCTACATTGCAACATGCAACAGGTCCTCATATTCCTCTATGTTCACCTCTTCTTTAGCTTCTGGATTTTGTAGAAGCTTAATCAACTTCTTTTTCATTGGTCTTTTTAATAAGAAAGTGCTTTTTAAAGATTTGTTTCTTTTAAAGAGTCTTTTTAAAAACAATCATTTTGTGAGCTCTATGTTTTTTTGTTGCAAGAGTTTTGAAAGCTTCATTGAAAATTTGTTCTGTTACTTCTAAATCTCCTTGTAAAGGATCTATTATTTTATAATTATTATTAAAGTCATATACGACGAGAAAATTAGAATTATTTCTATTTGAATTTCTAATTGGTTTTGTGTTTAATCTTAAGAGAAGTATGTTTTCTTTTAGTAATTGTTTAATTTGTTTTATTGTTATTTCTTCTTCTTTAATTTCTATATTATGATTTATAGCTTGCTGTAAATGTATATCTGAGGACTTTGTAGCTATTTCAATATCTTCTTTAGAATATCTATAAAACCTATAATCTGGAAAATCATATTCTTTTATTTCTACAATTATAATAGGGTTAAGCTCCTTTGCAATAAGTGCTAGAGAATATATTGAAGAAGCCCTTGTTGGTAAGGTAACACTTGCCCTCCAAATCTTTAATTCATTTTCTTCTGTAGGTTTTAGTTTATTGAAATGTGATAGAATTGTTAATATGGAAGATGCTGCAGTAGTGTATTCAGTTGTCTGTTTGTAGGGTTTCATTTTTTAAATATTATTTTCCATTCTTTTTTACTTGTATCAATAATACATATTTCTCCCAAAGGAATAGTTAGATTGGGTTCTTCATGACCAATTGGTTGATTTTGGATTATTGGACAATTGAAGTTTTTAAAAAAATCATGAATATAAGGAGTTATATCTTTTCCACATTTTGTAAAGTATCCTAAAATTATTCCCTTAACATTATTAAATTTACCTGCTAATTTTAATTGCCAGAGAATATCATAAATTAATCTATCTCTCATATCATATTCTTCTAAGAATAAAATTTTATTATCAGTATTTATTTCATATTTTGTTCCTAAAGATCTTTCTAAAAGACTAATATTTCCTCCAATAATATCTCCTTTTACATATCCTTCTTTAAAGATATCTTTATTTTTATATTTAACAGTAAAATTTCTTTTGTTTATATTATCAAACAAACAACTAATTGTTTTTTTATTAAATGTACCTAGAGATTTTTTTAAATTTGGACCATGAAGACATCTTTGACCTGTTTTTTGATATATTGTATTTAATAAGATAGTAATATCACTCATACCCACTAAGATTTTTCCAGATCTTTTAATTGTTTCATAATCTAAAAAATCAAGAGTATGAACAGCACCCATTCCACCTCTAATACAAAATATTATCTCTGATTCTTTGTCTTTATATGCAGTATTTATTTCATTTGCTCTTCTTTTGTAATCTCCAGCATAATAATAGAATTTATCATTAATTGATTGCAAATATTTAACTTTCCAATCCAATTTTTTTAATAAAATTAAAGAATTTTTTAGTTCTTTTTTACTACTATGTCCTGAAGGTGAAATTAAAAAAGCAGTTTTCATTTTCCATAAACTTTTTCCTCTACTGCTTTTACAATTTGATTCTCTAAAGCATATTCTCTTAATCCATCAAAAGAAGTACATAATGTTCCAGTTCCAGAACCATTAATTTCTAAGACATAATCTCCTCTAAAATCAACACAACCATAAAACATTCCAGTCTGCTCAATAACACTTTGAACTATTTTTTTATCACTGGAAGTTAAATCCATACAACAATCAACTACATCAGAAACTTCTTTTCCAGGAAGGCCTTTTAACCTTACTTCTCTAGTAGCAATAATTTCACCATTTAAAAATATAAATCTTCTCTCTAGTTGATCAGGAATAAATCTCTCAAAAACATAATCTCTTACTTTATCATCACTCTTAAAATACGCCTTTACATCTTCAGATGAACTTAAATAAACAACACCAATTCTTCTAAAACTAACAATAGGTTTTGCGATTATACCTTCTTTTTCATCTCTGACAAGTGCTTCCAATTCTCCTATACTCTCAATACTAAAATTTGGAATAAATGGAGCCTGAATATTTTTTTGAGTAACTTTATCCTCGTATTGAGTTGATTCTGTGGAATTAAGAACTAGTATTCCTTGTTCTTCTAAATATGATAACCGAGAAAGAAGATTATGTGCTGCTTTTCTTGGATCTTCAGAATTTTCCCCTAGGGATCTAATAAAAAATACTTCAGGTCTTACATAACCTCCTCTTGTAGCAATTAATTCTCCATCTACTTTTTTTAAGAATTTCTTTGTGTGTAATCCACCTGGAAGCATTATTAAATCTTGAGGATGAACAATAGTAAGATTGTGACCCCTATTAAGAAATTCATCAGCTAATTGAGAAGAAGAGCCATAATAATAATTATTTTTAGTAAAACTGTCACCAACATTTGAATTTATACTTACACATACATCCATTTTATTCCCAACTTAGATCTTAAGTTCTCCCTTTCTATATTTTTCAGTAATTAATTTAGCAACAGCAGTAGTTCTATGTAACTCAGTTTCATCATAATTAGGAGTAGGATTATTCTCAATAATTGCAATTCCATCTTCTGTAAAAGCCATATCCACTTCATTGAATAAAGCACCAATAGATTTGGTAGCTTTTAATGCAACTGCAACTTCTTCAGGTTTTGGATCATAATCAAACATTTCAGAGCCTCTTGAAACTGAAGCTAACCAACTATCATTTGTTGAACCTGCAGGAATTAAAGTTCTTGTATATGCAAAAGCTAATTTACCATTAATAATAGCAATTCTACAATCATGATTTCCAACACTATGAAGAAATTCTTGAATTGCAATACCTGCATCATACTGAGCTCTATATTCTGGACTCAACATATGATCTAAAGTTTGTTTTAATTCTGTTTCATTATTTACCCTAACTAAATCTTTTCCTCTTCCACCCATATCTCGTTTTACAATTAAAGGATAACCTAACCTTAAACCAAATTCTAAAGCAGATTCTTTATCTTCCCCATTTAAAAGCATTGTTCTCGGTGTTAAAATTCCTGCATCTCTCATAACTTCTGCTGAATAAGATTTGCTATAATCTACTCTAGTTGTTTGTAATGAGTTCAAACAAGGAATACCTTGGTTTTCTAAACTTTGTAACAATTCTAATGTAGTAAGATTATCTCTCCAATTTCTATTTGCAACAGATGCATAAACTCTATTCAATACTAAATCATAATCAACTAAATCACTAACTAAGGTCTTTCTAACATCATACAAATTAGTTTGCACGTCTCTTGATTGAAATTGTCTTTGTAATTCTTCTTCAGCCCATTCTAAATCTTGATGTAAAATTGCTATTCTCATCTTTCAAATATCTCCAAAGCTTTTCTTCTAAAAAAATAATAAGGTTGAACAAATAACTCCCCTACAAAAGTAGTAATCTCACTTTTAATCTGTTCATTAATTGCTTTTTCTACAGCAACGTGTGCTAAAATTTTTGCAGGATCAATTAATTTGTAATTAACTTTTTGTTGATCCATTGCTAAACCAATTTCAGTACAACCAGTAATTACAACTTGAGCACCATCATCAACTAAACTTTTTGCCATATGTTCAAATAATAATTGAGGATACTCTATATACCCTGCTTTAACACCTTTTTCTCCATAAATTCCTTCAGTTACAAATTCTTCTTGATCTTCTTGTGTTGGAGTTATAATATCAATATTATATTTTGTAAAAATTTCATCATAAACTCCAGACTCTACAGTTCCAGCAGTAGCTAACAAACCAACAACTTTAACATTTGGATAATTATTTACAATATATTTTGCAGTCTCTTCAATCATATTAATAATAGGAATATCAATATACTTTTGAATATCATTAAGATAATAATGAGAAGTGTTACAGGGGATAATAATAAAATCAGCTCCAGCTTGTTCTAAAACTTCAGCACTTTGTACAAGATTTAAAACCGGACTTTGTCCACCTTTAACAATTGCTTCTGTTCTATCTGGAATCTTTGGATTATTATAATGAATTACTCTTAAATGATCTTGATCTTTAGTTGCAGGAGTAATTCTAGTTATTTCTTGGGCTAACCAATTAGAAGCTTCAGGTCCAAGTCCTCCCAATATCCCTATTGTTTTCTGTTTTTTTACCATCTCTATAATTTTTTAAAGAACAATTTGCTAATGAAAACTAGTTATATAAAAACCTTTCTAATTTAAAATAAAACCTATATTCTCAATCATATAAATCAAAGAACAACAGTTTACTATACTTTTTCTGAAAATAAGCCAAAAATGACTTCCTTTTAAAATCAACAAAAAACTATATAAACAATTATCCCTTCTACTCATTAAAATGAAAAAACTACTGATTATACTAACAATATTGCTAATTTTACCAACTGTAATGGCAATAACAGAAGAAGATATAACTCAAATCCAAGAGTTCCAAGAACTTGAAGGACAAAAGCTAACAGGATTAGCAAATGCAATGTTCCATGATGAAAGAATAAACCTTTACATTACAACTGATCAAGATACAGTTCTAACCTTACATGTTATTACAGAAAAAGGTGAAGTAACAGAAGTTGATCAAGGAACAGCAACAGAACCAACAATATCTGTATACACTTCAAAAGAAACAATAGATAACATTCAAAACTCTGAAAGTCCTATTGATGCATTACAACAAGCATTAAAGAATGAAGATATTTCATATGAAACAGATAGTTTTGGTAAGAAAATGAAATTAAAAGCAATAACAATGACAACAAAATTCTTTTCTTTTTTTACTTAAGAATATTATTAGTTTTTTGAGGAAGATTGTTTTCTATATAGTGGATATTATTAGTAGTAACAGCTATAATATCTAAGTCACCATCACCATCCATATCTCCTAAAGCCACACTATAATACTGAGTTAATCCTTCTTGATGATGTATAATTCCTTGATATACAAAACCATCAGATATTTTTACAATAATTTCTTCTGAATTTGTGACTTCTGGATCTATTTTAGTGCTACAGCCAGTTAAAGATAATACTAAAGCTCCAAGACTTATTGTTGTAGATATTCTCTTCATTTTATTTTTAGAATTAATCTGTAGTTTATAAAACTTCCTTTTTATAATTACTACAAAATAACAACTAAACTATTTCTACACCACATTTACAAGGAAGTTTAGAAGCACAAGCCTGTAAAGCTTTTCTAGCAGCATCAACACCTTCTTTATCAACATAAACAGTAAACAATGCTTGTTTAGGTTTAACCTGTGCAGCAAGACCCATAGCCTTACCAAATGCATGCTGCATTCCAGTCTGCATCCTATCTGCTCCAGCTCCTGTAATCATCTTGTTCTCTCTTAAAACATGATGTGGATAGATTCTAATTTGAAAATGATAATTTTTTCCAATTGTCTTGTTTAATTGTCGAACAACCATAACCCTAGCTGATTCAATTGCATTGTGTCTTATTTGAATTCTTTGTTTAGACAATAAATTAACCTTTTTTGAAAAATCTCTCTTAAGATCACCAAAATTAAACTTAACAATTTTACTAACAGGAACAGATTTTATAAAACCTTTAGATTTATACTTAGACTTTCTAGTATAAGCTCTTTTAACTTTTCTATAACAACAAAAAGGTCTCAGCCCTACCATTAGTTAACCTCCACCTTCTGACCAATAGATTGACCAGGTAGACCTCTTTCAAAAATAACTCTAAGACAACCCCCATTTCCATGGGCTGAAGCAACTTTACCTTTAATTTCCTTTCCAGTTTGTGTTTTAAACACGACTTCCTTACCAACTAATTTTTCAGCTTTATCTCTACTATCAATAGATTTTACACTAATTATAATATGGTTATGGTAGACGGTATGTCTCCCTTGTCTGAAGTTATTTACTAAACCTTCCATCTTAAATCATGATCTCCACATCTTTACCAACGATTTGGTTCAGACTTTGAAAAATCTTATCATTTATAAAGATTTTCTGTCCAAATCCTTTAGCTATTTCCTTCTCCATTTCCTCTAAAGAGCTCTTTTTAGCCATTTCTAGGCTCCCATCCTTATTAATCTTAGCCTTAAACAGCTGATCTTTCTTCTCCAAATCTTTAACAATATAAGCATTTCCATTCAATAGAACAATCTCTCCAAATTTCTTACCATATTTGAATCTAAATCTAACTCTTTCAATATCATGCATTTTTTTCCGTTGTAAATGTTCAACAATTATTCTAATAAAATTTCTAGCCTCTTTCTTAATCTTATTCATTTCTTGTTTTGACATTTTTCCTGAAACATAATCTTTCTTTGCTTGTATAACATCTTTAATAACTTTAACATAAGAGTTTGGAATCTTTTCTTTTTCACAAACTTTTTTGAATTCACTCAATACTTTTGATTCAGCAACATTCTTTCCAATTAAATCCTTTGCTAACCCCATACAAGTATCATGTATTTCTACAATACTTTCTCTCTCTCTTCTTTTCTCAATTTCTTCAAATAATTTTTTAATTCTTTTCAAGTAATCTTCAGCATCTTTCAATAAATTATCAATATCAGCACCACTTACAGATTTAACTCTGCCATGTTCAATATCTTTAAATGATTTCACAGCTCTTGCAACAAAATCAACATATTTTTGTTCCAACAACTTTTCTTTCTTAACAAAAATTTCTTCCATCAAAGGAGCAGTTTCTTTATGAGTTGGTGGTGGAACTCCATACAACATTAAAGCTGCTTGTGCAGGATTCAACATTGCATAATACATATCCTCTCCAACAACAGATAATAATTTCTGTCTAGTTCTTGCAAGTAATTTATCTCCAATTTCCATATTCATATCAATTGCTTCTGGACTAGGTTTAATTTTACCCATCTGTAATAATAATTTCCAAGGCATAAATACACCTCTATCATAAAGAGGTACACCATCTCTAAGCATTGTAAAAATAACAGGATTAGCATCCTTTAATGAATCCCAGAAATCAGTTAGAATATATGTTTGTATATGAAACTGTGCTTTAACTCCAGTAACTTGTGAAGCTTCAAAGCCCATATTTTGAATAATAGCTCTTAATTTATCTCTTAATTCCAATCTTGACATTTTCTTAACATCAGTATCATCAATAACAATTGCAACATCAATATCATTTGGATTTGCATCTCCTCTAAATAAAGATCCTACAGCAATATAACTAATAACATACTTTTCAAATTTCTTTACAGCCATATCCTTGTGAACATCTGAAACTTTAATAGCTCCTAAAAAACCTCTATCATAAATAATCCCAGAAGTTGCAATCATCTTAAGTAAATCCCATTTTCCATCAAAACAAGCCTCCTTTACTTCAGAAATAAGCATAACCTGAGGTTTAAAATCCTTATCAATATCACTAGCAATTTTATTGGTAATATCAGTCATCCTCATAATCAATTCACCCTTGCCCATCTTCTTAACATCACCATCATCAACAAGAGTAAAGATATGAACCTCTTTAGTATCAACTGGTTTTTGTCCTTGCTTAGGAATTTGTGGAGGTAATAGTGAAATTCCAATAATATACTTATCAAATTTTTTCAGAACTTCGTCTTTATATTTGTCCAATTTAACCTTTAATTTATCCATTTTTTCCTGCACTTCAGGAGTTAATTTGGGTAAATTTGGAAGATTTAAAGGACTCTCTACCTTTACTGGTTTTTTTAAGGATTTTTTAGCCATATTTAATAGAAATGGATAATTTAGGCTTTATAAAGGTTTCTACCTAGAAGCATCAGACTGTCTTTCTAATTCTAGCTTTTTACCAATAGCATTTGAACTTTGATCCTCTTGGTAAGCTTTCATTATCTCATCAGCAAGTGCATTTTCAATAGCAATCTTTTTTCCAAATGACTTTGCATAAGCACCCTGAGTCATTAGTCTTAAAGCATAATCAATTCTTCTTTGTGGGGCACACTCAACAGCCTTAGGATATCTAGCTCCCCCATATTCAATTGTAGTAATCTCTTCTCTTGGAGCTGCATTTTCAAGAGCCTTAACAAAAACTTCAACTGGATTTTTTTTCATTTTAGTTTCAATAATTGTAAATGTTGTTTCAATAATCTGATAAGCTTTCACACCTTTACCAGTATTATGTCCAGAACTAATTTTATGTTTCTTCCCTTTATGTCCAGGAATCATAACTTTATTAATTAATCTTTCAACCACATGATTTTTTGATTTCCAAAATTGAGTTTTAACATTTCTTCCACCAGTTTTAGGAACAATAATAGGTCTAAGATTTATATATCTCTTCAAACCAGGATCACCTACAACAATATGTCCAGTTTCCCATCTATTGAATAATTTTATCTCACTCATCTTCTACCTTTTTCTATTTTTCCTCTAACTAATGCATTCAAAGATTGATCATTAACTTTAATTATGTGCCATCTAACACAAGGAATATCTCCTTTAGCCCTTCCCATCTTACCACCAATACACTCAATCATAATCTCATCATGTTCATCAATAAGTTTAATAGCATTATAACCAGGAACAAAAGCAGTAACTTTTTTTCCATTTTTAATCAATTGACATCTAACACACTTTCTCATAGCTGAGTTTGGCTGTTTAGCTTCCAATTGAATCTTTTCTAAAACAATAGCTTTAGCTTGAGAAGCTCCCTTCAACGGATCAGCCTTAGCTTTTAGACCAAGTTTTCTTCTTTTGTAAACATTCTTTTTCCATCTTGCAGCATTTCTTCTATCTTGTAATTTTTTACCTGCATTCAATCCTTTACTTTTCTTAGCCATTTCTATTTGGGGAAATTTCGGGCTTTTTAAAGGTTTCTATTCAAGAACAATCTTTAACTTAAAGTACTTATTAAAAATATCCTGTACCTTCTTTAAATTACTTCTATCCCTACCAAAAATTTGTCCTTTTTGTTTATTATCCTCACAAACAACTTTCAAAATATCTTCTTCAACATTAACTTTTTTTGGTCTATTAGGATAAATTAAACTAAGAAAAAACTTTTCAGGAATTGGATTAAATTCAATTATTCTTATTCTTTTCTTAAACAAAGCGCCCAATTTTCTAATATTTGAACCTTGTTTACCAATTGCTTTTCCAACTTGACCTGGTTGAACAACAAAAACCAAACCTTCTTCCTCTTTAAAACAATCTTTTACAGAAGCATTTGTAGTTCTCTCAAAAACATTAATAAAACCGATTATTTCTTGATCTAATGTTATCATTTTAATAGCTCAAAACAGAAACTGAAAATTGTTTCTTAACAAGTGTGCCCAATTCTATCCCATTGATATCTAGTTCTTTAATCTTTATATCTGAAACTTTTGCTAATTGCATGATATCCCTTTTAACATCAGCTTTACAATCATTTGCCAAGTACACCACTTTTACTTTTCCTTGTTTGATTTTGTCTAGAGTTTTCTTGCTACCCAAAGTTAACTCTTTTTCTTTAACTGCTTTTTTTAAATCGTTCATTTCTTTTCACCCTTAACTTTTGTAATCAGACCAGGAAGTCCTGTACCTAATGGAACTGGTTGATTCAACATAACATTTTCAACTACAGAAGTTAAATTATCTGTTTCTCCTTTCAAACAAGCATTAATTAAATGCTTAATAGGAGTTTCAAAAGAGGCTCTTGCTAAAACAGAGTCTTTTTCACTTGTAATCCCACTTCTTGTAATTCCTTTAATTGATCCACTTACAGTCATTAAATCAGAGATAAACATAATATGTCTTTTATCAATATCTAAACCTTGTTCCTTAATAACCCTAGAACTTTCTTCAATTATAGCACGTCTTGCAGCTTCAATACCTAAAACTTTTTCAACTTCAAAAATATGATTTGATATTGTTCTTGAAGCATCAACTTCTTCAATATTAAAAACATCTTTCAAATTTGTACCTGAAGCAAGCAACATAATTTCATTTCCTACTTTTTTAGGAAGAACTTGTAAAACACCCAAAGTACCTCTTATGTTAATAGCTTTAATTTTTTCTTTTAATAGATAAACAACTGGTAATCCTCCCTCTTTATTCTTTGGAGAAATAATATAAGAATCATCTCTTTGTGAAACTTCAATTGTTTTTGAATGATCCTTAACAGCTTTCAATACTTCTTCTTCTTTAATTCCTAAATCTTTCAATCTTTTTTTATTAACTTTAAATTCAATTGTTGATTTTAATAAATTAATTGATATTTCAGACATTATTTCTTCTAATTTAATCTCTGCAATCTTTCCAATTATTTTTTCTAGATATTTTTCATCTTTATTATAAGGTTTATTCAAATAAATTTCCATTAATGGAGTTGAAGGATTTTTCCTAGCATCAAACAATTCAATAAGCCTTGGTAAACCAAGAGTAACATTTACTTCAGAAACACCTGCAAAATGAAAAGTTCTCAATGTCATCTGTGTACCTGGTTCCCCAAAAGATTCTGCAGTAACAACACCAATAGCCTCTCCAGGTTGGATTTTTGCATATTTATATTTTTCTTCTAATTTTTCGAAAACTCTTTCTAACTGTTTTTTAGTTAAATTTTTATCTTTAGTTTCTTCTTTAATTTGGTTAAGTAAAGTAATTGGTAATCCTATTTCTTTATACTTTTTAATTAAATCATCAATCATTTTTCTTCAATTACCTCTGCAATTATTTTTTTAACATTAATAGTTCCATTTTCTGATCTTGAAACATCAATATTATCATCTCCATAAGTAAACTGTACAATTGTTCTATTTGCATCTCTAACAGTATAATCATATTCAACTCTTAAGTCTTGTAATGCATTAGCCAATCTTCTATATAAATATCCTGATTTAGGAGTTCTTAGAGCAGTATCCATAAGTGAATCTCTTCCAGTCATAGCGTGGAAGAAAAACTCAACAGGATTCAATCCTTTTTTATATGAATGTCTTACAAATCCATGAGCTTCAGGACCTAAATCAGTTTTATCAAATAAAGATAGGGTTCTGTCTTTGTATCCTTTTTCAATCCTTTTCCCTCTCAAGGACTGTTGACCAACAACAACTGCAGTCTGAGCAATGTTTAAGATATTACCCTTTGCACCAGCAGTAGCCATGATAATTGCATTATTAGTATCACTTGAACTGTGAGAAATCATCTCTCCAATTTTATTTCTTGCTTCGTTCAATTTTTGTAAAATCATTAATTCTAATGTTTCTTTTTCTGTTTTTGAAGAAAATGCTTTTAAGTTTCCTTGGTAATATTTACTAATTAAAGAATCAACACTTTTTATTGTATCTTTTAGCAATACTTTAGCTTTAACTCTCACATTTTCAGGAATATCAGCATCGGAAGTTGTAATTGTAAATCCTCTCTTCATTAGATATGCAATACCTAACTTGAAGATCTTACCAAATAAATCAACACATTGTTTTTCATTGTATAATCTATGAATATCTCTTAATACAGTGCCTTTTCCTTCACCAATTGTATTAGTATCAATTGTTCCACAAACTAAATCTCCTTTTTCGATAACAATATAACAATCATCTTTACATTTCTTTCTATCACAAGTAGCACATTTTTTACATGCTTTGGAATTTCCAATTGAACTAAAATCATTAGGTAACAATGCAGAAAATATTTCTTTACCAGTAACTTCTTTTTTGAATTTACTCATCTTTTCTGTATTTTGAACACCTACACTCATCAAAAGACTAACAGCCTCTTCTTTGCTCAGGGTATTTACTTTCTTTGTTAGCAAGTAATTACCAGTAATAGAATCTTCAATACATCCAATAACATTTAATCCATGCTTTGGACTAATAATTTGAGTTTCAACTTCCATTAATATCTCAGCTTCAGCTCTAGCCTCTTCTGTTTGAGGAATATGTAAGTTCATCTCATCTCCATCAAAGTCAGCGTTATAAGGATTACAAACAGCTGGATTTAATCTAAATGATTTTCCTGGAAGAACTTTAACTTTATGACACATAATAGACATTCTGTGCAAAGAAGGCTGCCTGTTAAATATAGAAATATCCCCATCAATCAAATGTCTTTCAACAATTTGTCCAGGAGCTAATTCATCTAATATTACCTCTTGAGTTTCAGGAGTAATTCTTTTTTTCTTCACATTATCAACAATAACAATATTTGCTCCAGGATATTTTTTAGGACCATTTTTAACAAATTCTTTTAACCATTCAATATTCCACTCAGTAACTCTTTCAGGAACACTTAATTCCATTGCAATTTCTATTGGAACTCCCACCTCGTTAAATTCAATCTTAGGATCAGGGGATATAACAGTTCTTGCAGCAAAGTTAACTCTTTTACCAGCAAGATTATGTCTAAATCTTCCTTCTTTACTCTTAATTCTTTCAGTAATTGTTTTCAAAGGCTGTCCAGATCTATGTCTAGCTGGAGGAACCTGTGCAATATTATTATCAAAGAAGGTTGTAATATGATATTGTAATAAATCCCAAAGGTCTTCTACAATAATTTCAGGAGCACCTGCATTAATATTTTCAAACAATCTTTGGTTAATTCTAACAATATCACTTAACTTGTGTGTTAAATCATCTTCAGATCTTTCTCCAGATTCTAAAGTAATAGAAGGTCTGATTGTTACAGGTGGAATTGGAAAGATAGTTACAATCATCCATTCAGGTCTTGCAACTTTAGGATTAACACCTATTAGATGTAAATCTTCATCAGTAATTTTTTCTACTCTTGATCTAACCTCAATTGGACTAACCCTTTTATTATCCTCCATAAAACTTGTAGGCTTTTCTAATTTGACAGGCATCTGTTTTGCCTTACAATGAGGACATTTTTTAATTCCTTTAGCATTAGTTCTTACAATTCTATTAATCCTATCTGCTTCTTTTAACTTTCCTTGGCTTTCCAAAGTTTCTAATTTTGTCTTGTATTTAGCAATATCTTCATCATCTAGTAATATTCTACCACAATCTTTACAAGTTGATTGTAATGCAACATGCAACACTTTAATAAATTTAATATGAATAACAGGTCTAGCTAGTTCAATGTAACCAAAGTGGCCTAAACATTCTTTCAATTTTCCAGAACAAGTTCTACATCTTAATCCAGGATCAATAACTCCTAGTCTAACATCCATCAATCCACCATCAACAGGATAACCCTCTTTATCATAAAGCTCAGCAGTTACTATTTTAGCATGAGCCATTTTCTTAATCTGTTGAGGTGACAATAGACTAAATGAAATGTTCTTTATTTTTTTGTATACTGTTCTGTCCATTTTAGTACTTGTTTTTTAATCCTAATTTAGGATATATCCCTAATGATTTTAATTCGTCTAACAACAATTTGAAAGCATAACTTATCTCAACTGCATTAACTTCAGCGTTTACTCCACACTTAGGACAAGTTCCTCTCTTCCTAATATTATCAAAAATTGCAATCATTCCACAACTTTCACAAACATGTAATGTAGTTTTATCTGAATCAAATCTTTCTTTTAATAATAATGAAGCTCCATGAGCAACTAAACAGTCTTTCTCCATCTCTCCAAGTCTCAATCCTCCACCCTTACTTCTTCCTTCAATAGGCTGTCTTGTTAATAACTGGATTCTTCCACTAGCTCTTGCGTGCATTTTGTTAGCAACCATATATTTCAGTTTCTGATAATACATATTTCCAACAAAAATTTGAGCTTTAAATTCTTCTCCAGTAATACCATTATACATCTTTTCAGTTCCATTCTCTCTAAAACCCACAGTTAGTAATTCTTTTCTTAAATCAGCTTCAGCTTCGGCTGAAAATGTTGTACCATTAATATATCTTCCACCCATTGCACCAACCTTACCACCAATAACTTCAATTAAGTGTGAAATAGTCATCCTTGATGGAATTGAATGTGGGGAAAAAATAAGATCTGGAACAATTCCAGATACGGTAAAAGGCATATCAGTTTCAGGAACAATTCTTCCAATAACTCCTTTCTGTCCATATCTTGAAGCAAATTTATCTCCTGGTTCTGGAATCCTTTGATGCCTCATTCTCATTTGAACTAATTTATTTCCTTCTTCATTTTCAGTTAAAAGAATCATATCAACAACGCCCTGTTCTCCAGCTCTGATTGTAACAGAACTTTCTCTTCTAGTATTAGCTGCAATTGAAAACTCTTCCATCTCTCCTAAAAATCTAGGTGGAGAGGTTTTACCAATAACAACATCACCCTCATGAACTTTAGCTTCTGGATAGATTATACCATCATCTTCTAAATATCTATAATCTTCTTCGCTTTTATAACCTTTAACTTCTTTATCAGGAATTCCAATCTCATCAATCAATCCACCTTGATATCTTAATTCATCAGCCTTGTAAGGCCTAAAATAAAATGATCTTGCTAATCCTCTCTGTATAGAACCTTTGTTAATAATTAAAGCATCCTGCATGTTATATCCATCAAAACTCATAATCGCAATTGTAATATTTTGTCCTGTAGGATGTTTGTCAAATTTAATAACCTCATGCATAAAACTTTGTACAATTGGTCTTTGAGGATATTGTAAAATAGAAATATCAGTATCAAGTCTTAATAAATAATTTGTTGCGTACATTCCTAAAGATTGTTTCTGTGTTTTAGAACCTCTATTCAATCTTGAAGACTGACCAAAATTAGCATAAGGAACTAATGAAGTTGTCAAACCTAAAATTGCAATTGGATCTATTTCCATATGAGTAGTTTCTTTATTTAATTGTCTTTCAGTTAAAGCAACTAATGTATTCTCTTCTTCATCAGCATCAAGATATTCAATTATTCCTTGCTCAACTAAATCATTCCAAGACATTTCATTATTTCCAATTTTTTTAAGATGTTCTTCAGTAAGTAATGGTTTTCCATTCTCAACAAGTATCAAAGGTCTTCTAGCTCTACCAGAACAAGTATGAACATTAATCTCATCATATTCAGCATCATAAGCAACATTAATAGAACCAGATAATTTTTGTTTCCTTCTCTCCCCTCTAAGTGTTTTAGCAAACTCTTTAGGATTATCTATAGTTCCTACATATTTTTCATCTATGTATACATCACTCATTTGATTAGTTCAACTCCTAAATTTTCTACAATCTTTCTTATTTTCTCTTCAGAGATATCATCTCTAGTAACATCACATAATAAAGCCATATTCTTTCTTAAACCAATGGGGGTTCCTTCTGGAGTTTCAATTGGACATAATCTACCCCAATGTGTACAATGTATCTCTCTAGCTTCAAAGTTTTCTTGTGTAGCAGAAAGTAATGAAACAACTCTACCTAAGTGAGATAATGAAGCTAAATTATTAATTCTATCAATGTTTTGTGAAATTCCTTTTCTTCCACCAACCCATGACCCAGTTGCAATTGCACTCTGTAATCTTGATGTCAATAATTTATCTCTAATAATAATTTTTACTGATTGGAATTTTCCTCTTTTAACTAATCTTTGGAAGTTATATAAAATATCATTAACCAAAACTCTCATATTTACTTTAAACAAGTCAGCAAGTAAATCACCAGGCAGTTTTAATTTTTTATTCTTATAATGATCTTTATCAGTTAAAGTCATTCCATCCTTTGAAATCTGTAAAAACTTTTTAACTAATTTACAAATGTGATGAGCTTTAGGAATTCTATCTTTAGCACTAATCCCAACATGTGGCATTAAATAATGATCTAACTGTTCAGCAGTTTTCTCTAATTTAATCTCTCTAGGTTGAGTCAATCCTGTTTTCTTTGCAATAATCTCCATTGCATCTTCATCAGTTTTTATATCTACTGAATTATATAGATTAATATAAATATCATCATACTCTTTATCTGCAGAAATTGCTTTCATAATTTCTTCATCTTTTGTTAATCCTAATGCTTTAATCACTTGAACAATAGGAATTCTTTTGAATTTGGTAAAAGATAGATAGATAATTCCATCTTTCATCTGTTCAATTACATGAGGAATAGAGTAAGCCCCTCTTTGTGAAAATATTTTTGCAGTAAACTTACTTGGTCCAATTTTATTCTCTTGGAAAAAGATTCTATTAGGTAGTAAATCTTCAACAGTAATAATAACTCTCTCATTACCATTAACAATAAAGTAACCTCCAGTATCATTTGGATCTTCACCATGTTCAATTAATTCATCTTCAGATAATTTATCAAGGTGACAATATTTAGATCTAATCATAACTGGAATTCTTCCAATATTAGAAACAAAGTTTTCTCTTTGTATTCCATCAACAAAAGCAGAAACCTCTAAAAAGATTGGTGCAGCATAAGTTAATTTTCTTAATCTTGCTTCAACTGGAAAAATATTCCTTTTAGAACCATCAGCCTCTACAATTTGAGGTTTTTCAATCCAAATTTTATTTAACTTAATCTTAAACTCTTGTACATCTGGAGGAAGAATTGTAGGAATAATATCACCAATTTCATCAATTGTTTTTTGTAGCTCATTATCTATAAACTTGTTATAACTCTCAATGCTTGCTTGAATAAATGAATGTTCTTCAAAGTATTTTTTTATTAAAATTTTTCTAGGCATTTGATACTAATCTGTAATATACAGCTTCTCCTATTGTTGGACTTATTCTTGTAATTTTAATAACATCACCACTTTTAGGATTAAACTTTTGAATAGCAGGGTCTGATTTCATTATTTTAGGTAATTGAATTTCAGAAATATTATACTGTTCTAATAAGGCAAGCTTATCTTCCTCAGAGAGTTTCTCATGTTTTGGTACAAAATAATGTGTTGAAACGTCAAATTTTTCTTCTGTCATATTGTGAAACTCCTTCACTTTCCTTATGGAAAGGACCAGACGGGATTTGAACCCGCGACCACTTCATTAAAAGTGAAGTGCTCTACCAGACTGAGCTACTGGTCCACACGCCCTAACCGGGACTTTCGTGGGGCACCTCAACCTGGCAACCCTTTTTCGAACCCGGGTCGTTGCCTCGACAGGGCAACATGATAGACCGGACTACACTATCAGGGCATGAATCTCTCTATACTTCAAAATTTAATCTGTTAATAGTTGAAATAACTGCAAAATTATCTTTATTTTCACTTTTGAAGTTATAGAAAGCTCTATTCATAAGGGTAATCAAAAAAATTCTGTGTTTATAAATGTTTTGGTTTTTACTCTATTTTCAAGAATTGTCCATCTCTAAGAAGGTGAACATTCTTGCCCATAGCATAGCCTAATTCCATAGCAAGCTCTGCCATAGGGGTCAGTTTAGTAATATCTCCATGTGCAGGTATTAAATGTTTAGGTTTTATTAAACCTATCAAATCTCTATGGTCTTCTCTCGCTGCATGTCCAGAAGTATGAATGTCTTTAAAAATTCTTACTCCCTTTTGTTTTAATTTCTCTTCTTGCATTGCTCTATTTGCAACATTAATCGGAGCAGGAATAACTCTACAAGAATAAATAATATGATCCCCAGATATTAATTTATAAGGTAACTCTCCTAAAGCCAATCTTGTCAATACAGCTCTAGGCTCTCCTTGATTACCAGTACAAACAATCATATATTTATCAGGATTTTTCTGAATCTGTTTTAATTTTCTCTTAATCTGTCCACCCATACCAATAATTTCAGCATCTTTAGAAAAGTTAACAAGATGGATGTTTTCAGCAGCAGTAATATATTTGTGCATACTTCTTCCCATAAAAACAATCTTTCTATTTAATTTCTTACCAAATTCAATTATTGATTTCAATCTTGCAATATGTGAAGCAAAAGTTGTAACAACAATTAAATGTCCTTTATTATTAGTACCCAATAAAACATCTTTCAATAATTCTCTTGCTACTTTTTCAGAAGGAGTTTTCATATCAGCATTTGAATATAAAGCATCAGCAATTAAAGCAATACATCCTTTTTTTCCAATCTCTTTCAATCTTTTATAGTTCGGTTTCTTCCCTAGAACTGGAGTATTATCAAACTTGAAATCATTTGCATAAATAATAGCCCCATACTTTGTATGAATAGCAATCATAACAGTCTGAGGTGTTGAATGAGTCATATTAATAAATTCAACGGTAATATTATCAGAAATCTTTACAGAAGCATTACTATTTAATGTTTTTAATTTATTTTTAATTTTAATCTTTTCATCTTTTAAAATTTGTTTTACAACTTCAATAGAAAAAGGAGTTCCATAAACAGGAGCTTTATACTCCTCAGCCATATAAGCAATAGCCCCAACATGATCTAAATGACAATGAGTAACAAAAATAGCTTTAACATCATTCTTCCATTTTTTAATCACATTATCATTAGGTATAGCTCCATATTGAATCAGAGTTTTTCTATCCAACTTTTCCATAACCTCTTCATCTTCATCTTGCAATTTAATAATCTCAGGCAAATAAAAGCCCATATCACAGATTATGACTTCATCATCAACTCTAATTGCTGTCATATTCTTTCCAACTTCAGAATATCCTCCTACTGCACAAATTTCAATCATAATAAATCATTATACTAAAAAGTATATATAGTTTTCTAATCATACAAGAATTCTAACATATCTCCAATTCTTAATTTCTTCGCCCCATATCTAGGCAATTCTAAGACTGATTTAGCATGTTCTGTTGATAATTCAATTGGTGAAAAAGGAATCAAACCCCTTTTTATATCAACAATTACATTTTTTCTATTTAACCAAATAGCATCAATTCTCCTAAATACAAAGAACATATGAATAGCAATTACAGATTCTCTTTCTTGTTCTAATAAAACAGGAGTTATATGTTTAGCAAACATAAGCCCTTGCATTCTTGAAAATAAAGATTTACAAATCTTTACATCTTTAGCAATTAAAGTATCTCCCTTAAAAATATCCATCTAAAAATCCAAATCTACAAATTTAATAAGCTTTTTGGTAATGTTTTTATACTATTTCCTCTTCATTATAGTATGCCAAATGCAGTAACACATATTTTAATTCCATTAATCTTGCTAAGTTTTGCAAGACATCACATTTTCAAAAGAAAGAATTTTCCATTATATCTAGTATTAATAGGAGGAATAGCTGGATTACTTCCAGATATTGATGTATTATTTTATTGGATTACATCTGGATTTACAGCATATGGGGAAGTACATAGATTATTCACACATAATTTTGTAATTGGAATGGGGATTTTCTTAATTGGATTAATTTTATTAAAATATAAAGATAAAATTGGAAAGATATTCATGGTGGTAGGTTTCGGATGGGTAATTCATGTCCTCCTTGACGCCATTTTTTCGGGAATAGTATATCCTTTCTATCCTATATGGAATATCCCTTTTGGATTAAACCTTTTATCAGCAACAATATTTTCAGGAACAGTTTATGCAGGAATAGATGCAATTCTTTTAGTCCTATGGTTAGTCTATGAATATTGGCAACATAATATTAAGGAGTATACATAATTTTTATAAATAAAAAAATAATTTTAAAAATATGTTTGATCTCTTATATTGTAAAAAAGCAGTAGGAAAAGATGGGATTCCATTTATAGAGTATAAATTAAGAACAATGAGAGTTGGAGCAGAAAGAGAGTTTAGTACTCTTTTTGATTCAAATGGTTTAGATGAATCAGGAAAAATTAATGAAGATCCAAGAATTACTCCAGTTGGAAAATATTTAAGAAGATACTGGATAGATGAAATTCCTCAATTAATAAATATTCTAAAGGGAGAAATGACTCTTGTAGGTATAAGACCTTCAAGAGAAGAAGAATGGGAAAAATATCCTCAAGAATTTAGGGAAAGGATAAAACAATTCAAACCAGGATTATGCTCTCCAATATATGCTCATGAACCAACAGGAGATTTAGATAGACTGGTAGAAATCCAATCTGAATATTTAGATAAAAAAGAAAGAAATCCAATAAGAACAGATGTATCTTATGTTGCAATGATAGCATATAATTTTATTGTTAAAGGAAGAAGAAGCAGATAATTAAAGTTCTTCACTCTCAATCTCAAACTGATCAAAAGTAGCTAATTCCTCAGTAACATAAGGAATAAAACCTAGTTTTCTAACAACTTTTGCTTTCTGTTTAATCTCTTGTTTAGAAGTAAGAATTCTCATTTTATTACCATCAATATCTAGATTCTTAAAATGTTTTGAAAGTTTCTCTTTAGCTTCCTTTAATTTTTCAATAGTCTTTTCTTTATTAACATTCAATAATTTTTTCTGAAAACCAAAATCTGGAGTTAACTCTTTCAAATAAATAGCCCCCCTAATCAGAGTAGCTCCATTTAGTTTATCATAAGGTTTCTTAACATTTTTAGCTCTTAATTCAATCCTATTCATTAACTGCACAGAATCTTTTAATTTAGTGGTACAATAATGTATATTCATTTTAGGATATTTATTCAACAATTCCAATGCAAGTTCTTCGGAACCTTTAACAGCATAACTTAAATCAGACTTAGGTTCAAATCCTAATTCAGCTAACTTATTATGTTTTGCATCAGCAATTTCTAATTCATTCAAATTCAAAAAGTCAACAACTCCAGAAATAAATTCAATTAATTTTATTGTTTCTTTTTTCTTATTAGGAATTACAGGAATCTCAACACCTTTTGACATTTTTGTAGGAATTTTTATCTTATTCCATAAAGAGCTATCATCTAAATCAGGATGGAATCTTATTTCATCTAAACCAGCTCTTTCTAAAGTTTCAATAACTTCATTACTAACATTGGCTAAGGGAGTATACAAATGGATATGAAAATTAGTACCAAACTCTTCTTTTAAAATTTCAATAGTCTTAAGTGTTCTATCAAGTCTAGCTAAAGGATCACCACCAGTAATCCCACAACCTGAAGAAGAACAAAGTTTAGCTTCTTTTATTATATCAGTTATTTTTTCAATAGGCATTTCATTTGCAAAAATAACATCTTTTTTAAATTTCTCTTCAGATACTGGACAAAAATAACAATTATTAGAACAAACCCCTGTAACAAAAAGAACCATCTTTTTTCCCTTTAAACACAATTCACAACCTTTTGCAAGTTTATTGTTTTTATATGAGAAATATTTTGTTTTTTCCATCAAACTCTTTTCCACCTTGCACCATTAGAGGTATCTTCAATTAAATATCCTTTTTTCTTCAGTTCATCTCTCAATTTATCAGCATCATCCCAATGTTTTTGCAATCTTGAATGTTCTCTCTTTTCAATCAAAAGAGTAATTTCTTTTGGTAATTTTTCAACTTTAATTTCATCTAATCTTAAACCTAAAACTCTATCAAACTCCATAAGAACTTTATATTTTTTCTTATTAATAACTTTTTCATCCTTAACCATATCCCAAACAACAGCTAAAGCCTTAGGTGTGTTCAAATCATCATTTATAGCCTCTTGAAAACTTTCAATAAATTCTTCAACATCTTCTTCACCAATATCAGGCTCTTCTAACATTTCCAAAACTTTATTCTTTAATCTATCATAACCATTTCTAGCTGCATCCAACCCTTCATAAGAAAACATCAAAGGTTTTCTATAATGTGTACCTAAACAAAAATATCTATAATCTAATGCATCATAACCTTTTTTCTTCAATGTATCTAATGTAATAAAATTATCTCCTGATTTAGCCATCTTTTCTTTCTGTAAAACTAAGAATTCACCATGAACCCAATACTTAACCCAAGGATTTACATTAAATGCTCCTTCTGATTGTGCAATTTCATTAGTATGGTGTATAGGAATATGATCAATTCCACCAGTATGAATATCAAACTGCTTTCCAAGATATTTTGAAGCCATTGCAGAACACTCAATATGCCAACCAGGAAAACCCTTTCCCCAAGGTGAGTCCCATTGCATTAAATGTTTTGAATGTTTACCAACTGCTTTAAACCATAAAACAAAGTCCAAAGGATTCTTCTTCTCTTTATCAACTTCAACTCTTGCGCCAGCTTCTAGTTGATTTAATGACAACTGAGCCAATTTATTATAATCTTTAAATTTAGAGATATCATAATAAACAGCAGTTGAAGTTTCATAAGCATAACCATTTTTTAACAATAACTTAACCAGCCTTATCATTTCTTCAATATGCTCAGTAGCCTTTGGCCATTCTTTTGGCTCAATAATATTCAATTCTTTCAAATCTTTATGAAATGCTTTAGTATACATATTAGCCAATTTTAACATTGATGCCTTTGTTGGCTTCAACCCTTCCCTTTCCAATGCTTTCATCATCTTATCTTCACCAGCATCAGCATCTGAAACCAAATGCCCAACATCAGTAATATTCATAACATGTTTTACTTTATTACCATTAAATTCAATAGTTCTTTTCAATAAATCAGAAAATATATACGTTCTCAAATTACCAATATGTGCAAAATTATAAACTGTAGGCCCACAACTATATATTCCAACTAGTTTTTTCAAAGGAGAAAAAGTCTCTTTCTTCCTACTTAAAGTATTATATAATTTCATATAGAATTAAATAATAAAGAAACTTATAAGTGTTTCTCCCTTCTAACAAAACTACCCCTATCAAATATGTTTTTAGCCCTTTTATCTTTTTTAAGCTTTGCATAACCAAGATTTTCATCATGTTCATTTTGAACCAATTTTAAATATCCAATCTTATCTTCACCTTCAATTCTTTCAATATGTCTTGGTCTTAAATTTTTCTTAAAAATAAAGTCAATCTCACCAATATCCTTTAAAAAAATCTTCTCTTTAGTCATTCCAGATAAAATATCTAACAAACCCAAGGAAGGTAAAAACTTTCCATCTTTATCTTCTCCTAAAATAAAACCAGGCATAAACACCTTTTTAGAAGTTAATTCTAAATCATTTTTTAAATAATATTTACCTTTTAATTTAACATAATCTATTTTCTTATCCGTAAACTTTTTTATAAATTCTAACATTTTCTAATCTTTGCAATGAAAAAACCTTGTGTATTTGTTTTCCAAGGCCACAATCTCCTACATTTTTTAATCTCTTTATTCAATTTAACACCAAAAACTTCAGTTAGACCTTCACTACCAATACAATCCACTTTTTCTAACTTAATTTTATGATTATCAAGAGCATATTGAATCACCATCTCATCCTCTTCAGGCTCTAATGAACAAGTAGAATATACTAAAGTTCCATCCTTATTCAATAATTCAATAGCGTGAGAAATCAAAGTTTTTTGCAACTCAGATCTTTCATTAATTCTTTTTAAGGTTTGATTCCTAAACCACATCTTCCCATCCAAAACAAAGTTACCAGAACAAGGAGAATCCAATAAAATATAATCAAATTTGTCAGTAACACCTCTAAAATCCATTGCATAAGCACTACAATTTTTTACTCCCAATCTTTCAACATTATTCTGTAAGGCTTTTAGTCTATCTTCTCTAATATCAACAGCAATAACATCACATTGTTCAGCAATCTGGGTAGTTTTACCACCTGGTGCAGCACAAGCATCCAAACACAGTTTTTTAGGGTTTAAAACCTCTACAGGCAGCTGAGAAGCAGCCTCTTGAATGTAAAATAAACCTAGTGCATATTCAGGAGTTGAAACAACGTTAAATCTTGAGTTTAAAATATATAAACCATTTTTAACAAAAGGTATCTCCTCAAGTTCAATACCTCTCTTTTCTAACCTTTCAATAAGCTTTTTTTTAGAAGTTTTTAAAGTATTCACTCTAATAGTCTGTTTTACATCAACAGTTTTAGCTGGCTCACCTAGCTTCTTATACCTTTCTGCGAATATATTCATATAAAATAAGAAAAAAGAGGGGTTTATAAAGGTTTAGAAGAGTCCTCCAGACTCAACAACATTAACCAATATAGACTCTTTAGCTATCTCTTCACTATTTCTAGTTAATTTAACTGTACATCCATATAATCCAAGTGCAGTATTTCCAGCATCTTCAATAACAATTGTTCTTGAACTATCTCTTCCTGAAGCTAATGAAAATTCTTCAGATAAATCCCTTACTTCAGCTATATAACAATCCAAATCATTATCATCAGAAGAAGTCATTACAGTTTCAAGTTTATATTCACCTGTATTTCCTTGATCATTTAGGATAACAACACCAACATAAGTATATCCACCTTGCTCTAAATCAAGATTTGTAGAATATAATGTCAATGGATCTTTTGTTGAACCCAAAATATTAATAACTTGTTGTTGTCCGCCTTCGATAGCCTTATCAGCTATACCACTAGCACCAGTCATTATATTTGTAATAAACCCAATTCCAAAAACCAATAAAATAACACCCAAAATAATTATAATGATGGTTGTCATTGAAAGTTCAATAGCACCTTTTTTATTCATTAGATCACCTCTATCTCTAAATACTAACTAGGAACTTTAAATAATTTTCTATAAGGCAAAGATTTATATACCTCCTCTGGCACCAAAAATAAATTTTTAAATTCGAGGTGAAGTGAAAAAATGAATAGTGACAAAACATATATCGGAAAAAAAGTGTTAGTCGTAGATGATGAACAAATAGCTGGAAGATTATTTGCATCAAACATAAGAGATTTAGGATTTCAAGTAGATTTGGAACATTATAGTCCAAATGCAATAACAACATATTTCGAACATGGCAGAGATTATGGTATCGTTGTTACTGATGTTCAAATGCCAATAAGAGATGGAATAGAATTAGCAGAAGCCCTAAAACATATAGCTAGACAAGAACAATGGAGAACTCCAAGAATATATGCACATACTGCATCACCAGGAGTAAATGAATATTTAAGGGCAATTCAAGAAAGAGGAATTGTTGATTTTGTAAGTTCTAAAAGAGATTTTTTAAAAAATTTTAGAAAATTTTTAATGGAGTTATAAAAATGAAAAGAATTTTAGTAGTAGAACCTATGCCAGAATATGCAAGGGCTTTAGAAAGGTATATAGAAATGCAAGGTTGTATAGTAGACACTGCTTATTCAGGTGAGTCTGCATTATTGAAATTGCAAGATCGTAGATATTCTGCTGTTTTCACAAGAGCAAATCTATTTGCAGAAATTGATGGAATTGATGTAGCAGAAACAGCAAAAAGACATGGAGCAAGAGCTTTTTTCCATTCGTTTAGAAAAAGTTTAGAAGATAATGTGAATCCAATGGAGAGATTTAACTATTGTAAAATTGAATAAAAATGAGACCTGTGGGATTTGAACCCACGACACCTAGATCTTCAGTCTAGTGCTCTCCCAGGCTGAGCTAAGGTCCCAATAATCATCTAGAAAAACTCCTATCTTTTAAAACTTTCTATATCAATTTTCCAACTTTAGAAAACTCTTCACCATCTAATAATCTTTTTAATACACTAACCAACTCCTTTTCTTCAACTCTAATCTGTTTTGTACTATCCCTATCTCTAATTGTAACTCCATCATCAAAATCAATAGTCACACAGTAAGGTATTCCTTGTTCATCAGCTCTAGCATACCTCCTACCAACACTTCCTCCTTTATCATATGTACAAACTATTTCATTCTTCAATTCAGAATAGATTTTCATGGCCTTGTCTCCAACCTTATTAACCAAAGGAAAAACTCCAACTTTTATTGGTGCTAATTTGGGATTTAATTTCAAAACAATATTCCCTCTTTTTTTATCATCTTCATAAGCATCATACATAAAAACTAAGAATGCCCTGTCAACCCCTAATGAAGGTTCAGCAATAACTATTGGCAAAATTTTTTCCCCACTTTCCTCATCAAACAACATTAAATCTTTTTTAGACTCCTTCATATGCTGTTTCAAATCATAATCTCCTCTATCAGCAATCCCTTGCAATTCTTTGTAACCAAAAGGATAATTATATTCTAAATCCCAACAATCTTCTGAATAATGGGCTTTTTCATCTGGCAAATGTTGCCTAATTCTAAAATTATCAGCTTTACATCCTAAAGACATAAACCACCAATGTTCTTTTGCCAACCAATAAGCATGCCAAGGACTCTTAAACAATTTTATAGCATTCTTTATTTTCATTTTTTTCTCTTTCTTTTTATCATGTTGCATTTCAGCAGTTAAAATTTGAATTTCGTGTTCTTCAACTTCTTTCATATAAGGACATTTTTTATTATTTGGATGAATAAAATATTCCATTTCCATCTGTTCAAACTCTCTACATCTAAACAAGAAGTTTCTAGGAGAAATCTCATTCCTGAATGCTTTTCCAATCTGTGCAATTCCAAACGGCAACTTCAACCTTGAATTCTCAACAACAGCTTTGAAATTTGTAAATATTAATTGTGCAGTTTCTGGTCTTAAATAAGCTCTTGATTTTTCATTTTGAATTGGGCCAACATTTGTTTCAAACATTGAATGAAATTTTTCAGCCTTACCTAAATCTCCTTTACAATTTTGACATTTAATTTTATCTAATTGTTTTTCAATCTCTTCTATAGGCGCACCTTCAATAGAAATTCCTAACATCTCTTCAATTAAATGATCAGCTCTATATCGAGTATTACATTTTTTACATTCAACCATAACATCAATAAAATTTTCAACATGTCCAGAAGCTTTCCAAACCCTAGGATTAGTAATTATAGAACCATCAATTCCAACAACATCATCTCTATTCTGCACATGAAACTTCCACCAAGAACTTTTCATATTATTTTTTAGTTCAACTCCTAATGGACCATAGTCAAAAAAACCAGCCAACCCTCCATACATTTCTGCACTAGGATAGACAAAACCCTTTTTCTTACAAAATATAGCCATTTCTTCAATTGAAATCATAAAATTTAGAATGGATTATACTCTTTTAAACTTTTCTCTTCAAATAAATATTTATAAGTTTTCTGCAGCCTTCAAATCATCAATATTTATCATAGAAACATTAAACTCATTTTCATATGCTAATCTAGGACAAGCAGTATTAATCCAAATATCAATGTCAGGAAAATTCTCAATCTGATTAGTAACATTATCACACATAAAATAGTAAATTTCCTTATCTGTTTTTATATCAAATTTCTTATTTTGCCCAGGTTTTGTAGAAACAATAACTCCAACTTTTTTAGCATTCAAATACTTCAAATAAGCCCCTTTAATTTTCTTTTTTATTCTATCTACATTTTTCTTTTCTAATTTGGAAAATTCTTTTGTAAATGGATTTAATATATACACTTCCTTATTAGTTTCCAAAGCAATTTGAATAGGATGAAACCTACCTGAACCAATATAGAGTAAATAATCAACTTTTAATTTCATTGCATTACTTGCATTACATCCCAAAATCTGACCACCAATAACAAATCTCTTATCTTTTATTTTTTTTACTTCATCCAGGTGCTGTACAGTAGTAAGGACTCCAATCTTTCCTTTTAATTTTACTTTTTTTAACAAAGGTTCAATTTTTACATCACTCTTTGCAGGGATAAATAACTTTTTCATACTAAAAAAAGGTTATTTTCATTATAAAAAGGTTTGGGAAAGGTTTTTAAATGGGGGTTTTTTAATGTAGTCTATAGCGAGGTGGGGCAGAACTGGAATCAAAGGTTTATTGATCTGGTACCCAATCAGGAGTGCCCGTCGAAGTACAATCGTAAAGTACTGCGGAAGGCTCATAACCCGGAGGTCGAAAGTTCAAATCTTTCCCTCGCTATATTTTTTATATTTCTCATTGACATGACAAATGCGCGCAGAACTTATATAATAACAAAATATTCAATAAATAATGATAATTAATAAAAAATCAGCTGAATTAGTAGGAATCATTTTAGGAGATGGTTCAATTGCTATTTATAAATCAGAAAAGTATTCAACATATTATGCGTTAAAGATTACATTAAGTTCTGAGGAAAAAGAATATATTAATTATGTTTCTAAATTAATTTGTGAGGTTCTAAATGAAAAACCAATTATTAAACCTAGAAAAAAAGAAAAAGCAATAGATATATTTGTTTTTAAGAAAAATATTATTTTAAACTTATTAGATTTTGGGTTAAAAAAAGCACCAAAATGGGAAAGAGCAATAATTCCAGATTCTCTCATAAACAAAAAATACGGAAAGTATGTTTTAAGAGGATATTTTGACACAGATAGAAGTGTTGTTATCACTAAAAATGGAAATAAATTATATCCTAGACTCGAAATGAAAATATCTCCTTCACCTATGCAGAAACAATTTCAAGAACTATTAAATTTTTATGATTTTAATTATGGAACTCATAATATTGGTAAGGGTAAAGTAAGAATTCAGATGAATGGTTTAAAAGAACTAAATAAATGGAAGAAACATATAGGATTTTCTAACAAAAAACATATAAATAAATCAAGTAGATTCTAATCTCTATGGGAATACAAGTTGAATTTAATCCAGATCTAGCATTAAGAAACATTAGAGAATTTAATGAAGGAAGAAGAGGTTTAGAAGAATGTATCCCAAAAGATTTAAGGCCTGCAAGAGTATATAAATTTCTAAAACAAGGTCAAAGAAATTATTGGCTAGAAGGTGTAATTCCTTTATTAGAAACAAAAGGAAATGGAAACTTATCAAGACCTTTAGCAGCAATAATAATTCTAGAAGCAACTCATTACGTAGGACCTAGTGGAACAATTTGGACAAAAGGATTATATGAAGTTCAAAGAGTTTATGGTTCTGATGATACAGAAATTCATTTTGATGGTTTTAATTTTATAAAATAGAAACAATTAAATATCAATTTACTTAAGTTAAATACATGAGGGGGAAGATTATAATATTAATTATAGTTATTTTTTTATTAGTCTCCACTTTGGGTGTTTTTCAAGATAAACTATTTTATAGTAAATCAGATAAAATTACAATTTTTGTAATAGCTGAAGAGATCCCAGAAAATATTGATGAAGGACAAATTTTTATTGATATTGAAGTGGTAGATCAAATTGAAGAAAAAGATGTACAAGTAATAATTGAAACAGATTCTCCTGAAGATTTAAACATTGAATTAGATGAAATATCAGAAGATTTTTACTCTGCAACAATTAATGAACAAGAACTTAAAGATATTTTACAAGAAGATATAACTTCTATTAGAGAAGATGAAGTATTAAACATTCAACTAGCAACAACCTTGCCTCAAATTGAAACAGATACAGTACATGCTTTACAATTATACAACATAAATCTTACTGGACTAGGCCAAACAGTATGTGTTATTGATACTGGAATAAATTCAACTCATGAATCTTTACAAGGAAGAATAGTTGCAGAATACTGTTATTGTGATGTAACTGATTTAGGTTCAGGAGGATGTTGCTCTGATAACACTAATGAACTTAACAATGCAGAAGATGACCAAGGTCATGGAACACATGTAGCTGGAATTGTTGGTGCAAATGGAACATCAGCATTAGGTATGGCTCCTGAAGTTAATTTCATCGCGATGAAAGTAACAAATTCTTCTGGTTCAGCATTAATTAGTGATATAACAGAAGGAATACAATGGTGCTCAGATAATGCAGCAACATATAATATCTCTGTAATAACCATTTCTTTAGGAGGAGGAGCATTTTCAAGTTACTGTGATTCAGCCTATCCAACAATGGCAGCTGCAATACAAGATGCAATAGATCAAAATGTTGTAATCACAATAGCAACTGGAAATTCTGGAACAACAACTACAATTGGAACTCCAGCTTGTATTGAAAATGCAACAGCAATTGGTTCAGTAGATAAAGGAGCAGATACAATTCCATCATATGTAGAAAGAAATTCTCTTACTGATTTACTTGCACCAGGTGGTACAGCAGGAAATACAGTAACCTCATTAAATTATCTAGGAGGAACAACTGGAAAGTATGGAACTTCAATGGCAGCTCCACATGCAGCAGGAGCAATAATTTTAATGAACCAATACCTAAACCTTTCTGGACAAACAAAAACAACCCAACAAATTGAAAGTACTCTTAATAAAACAGGATTAGCAATAGATGACTCTGCAAATTCTGGAAGGATTTTCCCAAGAATTGATATTTACAAAGCAATAGCCGCATTAGATATAGATCAACCAAATGTAACACTTACATCCCCAGCAAATAACACAAATGATGGAAGTGCAAATCAAACCTTTTCATGTAATGTATCTGATTTTTATGTTTCAAACATAACACTAAAAATTTGGAACTCAACATATTTATTCAATAATCAAACAAACACAACAACAGGAACAACAAACTCTAGTGATTTTGATGTAACTGGTTTAACAACTGGAACATATTACTGGAATTGTTTAGCAAAAGATTACAACAACAATGAAGCTTATGCAACTGAAAACTTTACCTTAATTATAGCCCAAGCAATGCAAACAACATTAACTTCACCAGCAGACAACTCAATAACAAATACAAATCCAACTTCCTTCGCATGTTCAAGCATAGCTAATGAAACAGCAGAGTTAGCAAATGTAACATTTAGTATTTGGAATTCAACATCTTTAGTTTACAATGAAACAACAGATAAACAAGGGGCAACTAATTCATCCTCTTTCTCCTATATAATCCCAACTGATGGAACTTATTCTTGGAACTGTTTATCTACTAATAATAAAACACAATCAGTATACGCCTCTGCAAACTACACTAGAATCTATGATACAATAAAACCAGCAATAACATTAACATCTCCAGCAGACAAACAAATTTATTCTTCAAGTCTACAAGAGATAACATTCCAATATGGAGTTACAGATACAAATAGTATAGATAATTGTTCATTAATTATTGATTCTACAATAAATGCAACTGATGCTTCAGCTACAGGCTCTTTTACAAAATCTTATCCTATTGAAAATTATACTTGGTATACTAATTGTACAGACTCAGCAAACAATCAAAACATGTCTGAACAAAGAACTTTTAACATTTCAACACCAACACCAGTATCACCAAATAGTGGAAGTCCTGGAGGTTCTGGTGGAGGTTCTAGTGGTGGAGGTGGCGGAGGAAGTGGAACAAGTACATCAGTAACCCAAATCATTGAATCAGCATCAGCAGAAAACCCTATTTCCTTTTCAATAAATAATCTATTAATACCTATTACTCATGTAGATATAGATGTAAATAAGGAGTTAGCAAATATAAAAGTAAAAGTTGAAGCCTTAGAAGAAACAATAGTATTAAGTCCTAAAGGAATATTATATCAATATCTAGAAATAACAACAACAAACTTTGATAATGAAGATATTTCAAATGGAGAACTAGAATTTAAAGTTTTAAAAACTTGGATTAGAGATAATGATGTAACCAAAGAAGATATAGTATTACAAAGATATACAACATCATGGGAAGAATTGTCAACAAGATACATAAGAGTTGAAAATGATTCATATGTCTATGCAGCAACAACACCTGGATTCTCATACTTCGCAATAACAGCAATAACAGAAGAATCAGTAATTGAGGAAACACCAAGTGAATACCCTCCAGAAGAGGATATGATTGTTGAAATTCTTGAAGAAGAAGAAAGAGAACCTGGTTTCTTCAAAGAAAAGACAAAATTAATAAGTATTGTATCACTTTCATTAATTTTAGCACTATTAATAGTACTTTTAGTATGGAGATTATTAAACAAAAATGCAGAATATAGGCGGACAGGCAGTAATAGAAGGGGTAATGTTCAAGGGAAAAAATAAAATTGCTGTTGCAGTAAGAGATCCCAAGGATAAAATAATTACAAAAGTTGAGAGTTATAAATCTTTAACTAAAAACAAACTATTAGGTTTACCTTTCATTAGAGGAATAGTAATTCTTTTTGAAACTTTAATTCAAGGAATGAAAGCTTTGAATTACTCTGCAAATATATCAGTTTCAGAAGATGGAGAACAAGTTCTTGGTTTTTGGAGTATATTATTTACTTTTATTTTTTCAATTGGTTTAGCATTATTATTATTCAAGTTTCTACCCTTCTTTTTAGCAGATTTAATAAATTTTGAAAACAAATATTTGTATAATGCAACAGAAGGTTTAATCAAACTTATAATTCTAACTGGATATATCTATGTTATATCCTTGATGCCAGATGTAAAACGTGTATTCCAATACCATGGAGCAGAACACAAGATTGTTAATGCCTATGAAGATGAACAAAGGATAACAAAAGATAATATGAATAGAATAAAAACATACAGTACATTACATCCAAGATGTGGTTCAAGTTTTATTATCTTTGTAATATTTTTAAGTATAATTGCTTACATATTTATCCCATTAGAATACTCCTTCTGGATAAAATTTGGTATTAGAATAGCATTATTACCAATTATAGCTGGAGTAGCATACGAATTAATTAAACTTTCTGGGAAGTATAGAAAAAGTAAATTTCTACTAGCTTTAATATCTCCTGGACTATTATTACAAAAAATAACAACAAGAGAACCAGATGAAAAACAAATAGAAGTTGCAATGAAATCATTTGATGCACTTCAATAGAATTTATAAACTATTATTTTCTAAAAATAAAAATGGAAGAAAAACTAAAAGAGATAGTTAGAAATAAAAGAGTAAAACTCTGTTGCCATTGGGATGCAGATGGAGTAAGTTCTGGAGCACTAATCTACCATATTATCAAAGATGAAGTAGAATCTATAACAACAATATCAAAAGGAAAGAAATTCATAATAGAAAAAGAAGATATTGGAGATGAAGAGGTAATAATCTGTGTAGATATACAACCAGGAGATATATTTGACCGACAAATAATTTACATTGACCACCATCCATCCGATTTAACAAAAAAATATTCTTTTTTATTACATGATGAGCAATCACAATCCTGTTCCTTATTAATCTATCAAAAACTAATCACAGACAAAACAAATCCTTATTTTATTTTCTTAACTTTGCTAGGCTATTTTGGTGATCAAGGAAAAAAAGAAAACATTCCAAAAGAGCTAAAGATTAATGCAAATAATTTTATTCCAGATCTAATGGTTAAAAAGCAAAGCTATTATGATGATGGGAATTACTTAGAAATTGAAAAGTATGTTTCAATGCTCAATACTGGAAAGAGAAAAAACTGGAGTGGAGACATTCCATTAGAATTATTAAAATGTATAGAAACATATGAACCAATGATATACAATCTACATCCAATAGCCCAACAACTTCAAGATTATAAAAAAGAATTAAGAGATCTCTATTCAAAAAAACATGAAATAAAAGAAATAAATGGTATTGATATTGTAATATTAAGTTCAGATAAAAATATTCAGGGAGTTATAGCGGCTCGAAACATTAAAAATAAACCCATCTTAGTTGTAAACCAATTAAATAATGAAATGATTGGAAGTATGAGAGTTCCTGATAACTTAGATTTCAATGCAGGTAAGTTCTTAGACTCTTTTAATGGTAAACTTCCATCTTATTTAGGTGGTGGACACGAAAAAGCAGGTGGGTTCACACTAGACATAAAAGAATTTAATGATTTAATAGAATTAATAAAAGAAAAATAAAAGGTTATTCTCTCAACCTTCCTATAATGAAAAAAGCCAAAACAACAATAAAAGCTGACAGAATAACTCCAATTATTGCTGGCCATACATCTGTTTTTTCTTTAACATCATAGCTATATATATTTTCTGCAACAATACCTTCATCAGTATAAACTTTAACTCTCATTGATTGCATACCAGCTTCCAAAGGTGTAACTTTTACAATTAATTCAGTATTACCTGATACAGTAACTTTTTCTGTATATTCAAACTCAAAGTCACCATCAACTTCAATGTTAAAGTTTTTGGTATCCTCTAAATTGGTAATTTGAATCTTAAATTCATCTTCTTTGCCAACTTTCAAATCATTCAAAGTTGAAATTGAAACCAAAGCAGATTCATCATATGAACTATTTCCACCAATTCTCAAGTAAGCAATTTCTTCAGTCGTTGAATGATCATTGTTATAATCAACTTGCACTTTAACTTCATAATCACCACTCGCGTAATAAGGTAATTTTAAATAGATTGTATTTGCAGTCAATTCATCATCCATATCAGCTGTATCATAACCTCTTGCAGCCATTTCATCAACATAAGTTCTAGCTGAAATACTTAATTCTGGAATTGAAACAGTAACTCTAATATCTTCTTCTTGATTTTCACCTAAATTAGTTAGTCTAACTTTAACTCCTACATATGAATCTGAAACTGCATTTGACAAGTAAATATCTTTTACAGCTATTTTATGTCTTGGTTCTTCAAAGTAAACTGTACTTGTGAACATCTCATAATCTGTTGAATCATAAATTTCAACATAAAGATTGTAATAATTATCTTCCATCAAATCCATATCTTCAGGAATCTCAATGGTCAATGTTTTCTTATAGTTTACACCATTTTCAACATCAAACATCTCTGTATAGTCTTCAAGTAAGTCATATTCATAGCCACCTAGCCACATTCTAACTTTTACATCTTTTGTTTCACCAGTTCCATGAAAATATACATCAACATTCAGTTTTGTATTTAATTCAACTTGAACTGTGTTACCTGCGTTTATATCATTAACATAAACATCATCAATTTGGTAATCACTTGATCCAGCTGATACAAAACCAGCAAAAGCAACCAAAAATATTACCATAGCTAAAATTATTTTTTTCATTGTTTTTCCTCCCAAAGACATTTTGGACAGTAATTTGTCTTTGTGATATCATCATAAATCAGTTCTTTTTTGCATCCTCTTGGGCATACCATTTTTACTACTTTTAAGGGACATTTAATCCTTTATAAACCTTTCGTTTGTGTAACTACTCAAAAGGAATAAAAAGGTTTATAAATAAAAAAATACCTTAAAATAGCATGGCAAGGGACAACACAGCTAACCAAAGAAGATTAAAAAGTTATATGGTAGATAATTTAAGCAGAATTGGAGATTTTATAGTTGTTGACCAAAATATGCAAGTTGTTGGCCCTCAATATGGAAGAGATATATTTCTAAGGGATAGATCAGGTAATGAATATGTTATTATCTGTCACGCAACACCATATCCTTCAATAAATGATTTTAAAGGAAAGATTTTAGAATTGGGAGATAGAGGTATAGCAACAGTATCTGTTCTATTTAACGATTCAAATATAGATAAAGAAGGAAACTTCTTTAGATGGGACAGAGCCAAATTCAAAAGAGCAAGAGCTCATTATGCTACAAATGCAAAAAGAAGGCAAATAAAAACAAGAGATCTTGAAAGATTTTTAAACAAACTTACAGATGGTGAAGTAGTTTATTTTCAACCACAAACCAATAATTTAAGAGTTGTTAAATTCACAGAACCAGTTTATTCTGATTATTCCCATAGAGATGATTTATATATAGAAGGAAGAACCTTAAAAACAGTATTTGACCATGAAGTTGTAAGAGACATGGACAGATTTACAGTAAATCAAGGAAAAACAAAGCAAGGAAAAAGAGGAAGAGTTATTCTAGCTAGAGTTGTTCCTAAAAGTTTAGAAAGAAAAGTAAAAGAACAATTACCTTTATTCTTTTGATATTTCTACTTTATCAGCACCAATATAAATCGAATCAGTTATTCCATTTTCAGGCAAAAATACCTTACATACCCATTCATCATCAGCAAACATTTCTAGGTCTGATACATAGCTTCTCTCGCTATCTAAAACTTTCTTGAACATTTCCCCATTTCTATACCAATAGTAGTCATATTGCATTCCAAAGTTGTCTACATAACATTCTAAATTATCTTCAATAGTTGGTTCTTCAGGAGAAATTCTTACTTGGGGAATTTCAAAATTAAAACATCCAGATAATGCGGCGGAGGCGATGATTGAATATATTGCTTTTTTCATCTTACTACTTAATATAGCAAGGACTAGTTTAAAATTAATCCAAAGAAATTATATAAATTATATAAAAAAAATTAAAAAAGATCTAGGAATTTTTCCCAGAAAGTTTTATTTGCTTCTTGTTCTTCAATTGCATCTTGGATAACATCACCAAGGCTTTCAATTTCCAAGTTAATGAACTCTTCATTGTACAAGTCATCATTCTCTATAATTACTTGCATTGTATATTTACCAGTTTCCAAATTCTCAGGAATTTGAACTGCATACATTTGAGTTCCTTTTTCACTTCTATCTAAGTCATTAAAGTTAGCATAACTTTTGTAACCATTCAAGATAAAAGTAACTTGTAAATCTCTTGCATCGAAACTGTTCTTATTATGTAGAGTCATTTCAACATAAGCAACATTATCTGTGTGCTCTGAGTACAATGTGTTATCTACAACATAATAATCACCTGTAGCTTCAACATCTAAACCATTTAGTTCATAAGCAGAAGCTAAGTCAGCTGCATTTCTTACTGTTATCTCTTTAACATACAATTTATCGCCTTCATAATTACTTGATGTGTACACATCACATGTTCCTAAATCATTAACTTTGATTGTTGCTGTTTCAGTATCACTTCCCCCATAAGGATCCCAAACTGTTAATGTTACTGTATATAATCCAGCACTTTCACAATCTGTTTCCCATGTTAAGGTATTTCCATCAATAACAATATCTTCTTCAGATAGGCTATCATCTAGGAACCATTCGTATGTTAAATCATCCCCATCTTCATCAGTTCCATCAGCAACTAACTCAATTGTTTCACCTTCATCAGCTTCAACATCATCTAAGTCTAGATTTGGTGAATGGTTGTCTTCATTATTACCATTACCTTCTTTAAGAACGGTAATTGTAAAACTTTCTGAAACACCATAACCATGTTCATCTTCAACTCTTACAGTTACTTCATAAACACCAGCATCACCAATTACAGTTTGCCATGTTAATGTACTATAAGCATATGAAGACTCATATTCAATGCTTTCACTATCTGTATTTGGTGCAGTTACTTCAAAAGCACTACCATCATCACTTGCTCCAGGCTTACCATATTCAACAGCTGTAATATAATAAGTTGGTGTACTCTCAACAGTACCATTAAAGTCAAATATCCATTCAAAAGTTAATTCGTCAGCATCAGCATCAGTTGCATGAGCTGTAACTTCTACCAAATCACCTTCATAAACTGTAATATCATCAATTGAATCTAAAACAGGGAAGTGATTTAACCTACTTGGATCAATTGGTTTGAAGTGAGTTTCAAAATCAATTGTAACAGTTGATCTTACATGTTTACCATATTTATCATATGCTTTAAAATCAGCTTCATATGTTCCCCTATCAGTCAAAGTTGTTTGCCAATAACCTTCTTCATCTAAAGGTTCACCAAATACAAAACTTTGATAAGTTCCATCTTGATCATATACATATACTGTATTTGATTCAAACCAAGCATTATATTTGCTGTGAGCAACATAAACCCAATAATTTGTATCAACTTCTACATTCATTTCTACTTCACTACCTGGACCAACACTCAAGTGAGCACCAGTAGCTTTTAATGCATTTACAGTAAATTCATCATTGTCATCATCATCAGTTGTGTCATCATCATTATCATCATTATCTGATTCTTGGATTGTAACAGCATCACTGCCCTCTAATGTAGCAGGATCGCCAAAGCCAGTTTCAGGCCAGTAAACTTTACACTGCCAAATCTCACCAGATTCTGTTTTTGAAGAATCAATTTCTGATTTTGTTAATCCATTTTGTTTACTATACAAATTACCTTCTTTATACCATTCAAAATTATAAGTATAATCAAAGTTATATCCACTAACAGTACAAACCAAGTCATCAGTTGTATCGGGATTACTTGGTGTAATGTCAACTGTAGCACTAACTAAGACTAATCCTAATACAAGTGCCATTACAATTGATAATAGTAATTTTTTCATTTTTTTACTCCTCATCTCCTTCTGTTTTATCTTTAGGTTTTGGTTGTACAACTAATTGTAAACCAATACCTGGTGTTTGACTTAAAATAGTATAAATTCTTGCACCAACAAATGCATTATCTACATCTCCTAAGAAAGAAGCTCCAATCTCTAAATTTGAATCGACAATAGCTTCTCCATTTTTTGGAATTATAATGCCAGTTCTTGATTCTGCATCTAACTTAACTTTACTATTTACTAGTTCAGTTTCATATGAAAACATTGCAGGTAATCTCATAAAGAAATCATTTTCGTTTGCAACACCAAAACCAGCACCAAGTCTACCTTCTAACTTACTTCTTCCAGCCTTATGTTCAAAGCCAACAGCTGGACCAGCAGTAAAAAAAGGACTAATAGATGTTCTTCCTCTGTTCCAAGCTCTAACTCCACCATTAATCATTAATCCACCTTGAATAGTATTCTCAGAATCTTTTCCACTTAAGATATAAACTAAACCTTGAGCATTTACATACTGTTGGTTCATTTGACCAA
This sequence comes from archaeon, assembly GCA_043825775.1. GTDB lineage: Archaea > Nanobdellota > Nanobdellia > SCGC-AAA011-G17 > GW2011-AR17 > JABHZQ01. Next base: position 2,606 of record JBDRRK010000013.1, on the reverse strand, counting down.
ACAATACTTGAACTTCTGGACTCAACTCAAGTGTAAAGTCATCTTTAGCTATTCTTAAATCTAAATCAAAATTAGGCCCATAAAAATTTGAAACTTCATCCAATCTTGTGCCTAAAGCACCTGTTTCAATTCTTACTTTTGTTCCATCTTCTGCTTCAATAGTTCTATGTTCATACAAATTATCAATATATTCTTTGCCCCATTGATGATTTGCAATATCTCTATTAATAACGTCCATATCAATCAAGGTTCTAATTATTTTTCTCTTATCAACATTATCTCTTATGTCTCTTTCAAAATCAACACTATCATCAATCTTATTTTCTATATATGTATTAAATTCTGGATTTAAGATTAAAACCTCAACTAAATCATCAAGATCTACACCATCCCCAAACTCATATTCTGGACATTCTGGACAACCATTTTCAGGTTCTGTTACAGGTTTAACTCCATTATTACTATTTTCAGGAAACTTCCCATTATCAGTTGAACCCTCTTCTGTATTTCTACCATAATCTGGATTAAGTTTTCTAATATATTCAATTGCAGATTGATTTAAACATAAATATCCATCAATATCAGGTAAACCATCTTTACCTGCAACAATCACACATTCTTGTGCAATAACAACATCATGTTCCAATTCTGTTTTTTCTTCCAAAAGACTGTTTCTAGTTTCTTCTGAAATATCCTCTTGAGTCAATTCGTATTTAACATCTGCTAATCTACCCTGGGTTGCAAAATAAATAAATCTTGCAGTTCCTCTTTGTTCATCTATAGGAGATTTGCAATCAACAGCATGGCCATACAAAATATTTGCAGCTGTGTTCCATAAAGTATCATTTATTTTTACCTTACTGCCATCAGGACAATAAAGATCTCCATTTTCCCTATTATTAACTAGTAAGCTTTCATCTTCACCGCTAGCATAAGCAGTTGCGATAGGAGCCGCAACCATAGCAGCACCAAGCAAAGAAGTTAAATTTCTTTTAGTACTATATTTCATCATTTTTACATTACCTCGCGAGTATTAGTTACTATTCAAAAATAACAACTCATTTATAAACCTTGCTATTAGATACCATTAAGAAGTAGTATTATACAATAACACTCAAATCAACAAAATATAGCTAAAATACCCTGATTTACAAGAATTCGTCCTTTTCTTTAGGTTTCTTAAAAGCCAAAAATAACCCCAAAATCAACACAATAATCAATAATTCAAAGAATATTATCATTGGAATATCACTCTTATCTATATATACATTACCCCAATCCACATTAAAACCCACAGATTCACTCTCTACTTCTTCAACAACAGGTTCATCCTCTACAACATCATCAACCTCTTCATTATTATAACAACAACACCTTTCTAAACTTCCATCAGCACAATAAGAAAAGCTATACATAGTCTCATCTTCATCACAAATATTAGCTTGAGAAGTAGAAGCTGCCCTACAAACACCACCATCATAATCTTCTGCTTGACAAAAATCACTACAATCACTTGCACTAACAAGTACAATAAAAAACAATAAAACTACTATAAATGCTCCTAATTTCATATTAAACTCTTTTCTCCTTTCATTTATAACAATTATTGTATTGCAAAGATTTTTAAAGAATATTCATAATATTCTACATATGGAGCACAAGAATAAGTTTTGGAATGTTGTGAATGAAGTAATTAAAAAATCTGATATAATCCTTGAAGTATTAGATGCGCGATTTGTAGAACTATCCAGAAACGAAGAGATTGAAGAAAAATGTGCAAATAAAAAAATAATCATTGTGTTAAATAAATGTGATCTAGTAGCAAAAGAAGACCTAATAAAATATAAAAAGAAATTAAAAAATGCAGTTTTTGTATCAGCAACACAAAGATTTGGAACAACAATGCTTAAGAAAAAAATATTAGAATTTGCAGAGAAGAAAAATGTTACAATTGGTGTTGTCGGCTATCCAAATACAGGAAAGAGTTCAGTAATAAATGCAATAGCTGGAAAGAAAAAAGCATCAACATCTGCAATGGCTGGACATACAAAAGGAAAACAATTACTAAGAATGGCAAAAGGTGTTTTCTTATTAGACACTCCAGGAGTTCTACCTTTTAGAGAAAAAGGCCCACAACTTGCATTATTTGGAGCAGAGGATTTTACAAAAGTAAAAGATCCAGACATAGTTGTTCTAGAATTACTAAAAATAAAAAGCAATGAAATAAAAAAGCATTACCAAGTTTCTGGAAATGGAGAAAGGTTAATAGAAAACATAGCAATAAAATATCACAAACTAAAAAAAGGGGGATTACCTAATATAGATGAAACTGCTAGAATGATTCTAAAAGATTGGCAAACTGGAAAAATCAAATAACTTCTCTGATCATTCTATTAACAGTATCCTCAATATGCACTGAATTTATAGCACCACAATAGGGACACTTTTTTTCATTCCAACCTTTTTTCCTCTTAAATCTATATCTGCAATTGTCACAAGTAAAAACTGTTAGTTCTTCCATAGTGCATATAATAAGCAGAGGTAGTATTTTAACTTTTCTCAACTTCTTTACTATAATTCTTATATTACAATTTAATAATATTTAT
>JBDRRK010000012.1:0-200748 GCA_043825775.1 archaeon | reverse complement strand
GGCAGATTTAGTAGCATGTCTTTCAACTGGAAAAGGAAGTTGGGTAGAAGTTGCAAAATTAATAAACAATGAAGCGTGGGGCCACATCTTTTTAGTGACCAATGACTTTGGAAAAGAAAAATTCTCAGCAGAAAAAGAAGTAAAATTTGTTCTTGTTGATGTAAATAAGGGTATGGATGTTATGAAGAAAACAATCATAGAAGCCCTAGATGGCAAGGTCAAAGGAGATGTAGCAGTAAACTTTGTTTCTGGCTCTGGAAAGGAACATATGGCTGTATTAGCAGCACTGATGAACCTTGGAGTAGGAATGAGATTAGTTGCAGCAGCAGATTCTGACGTTAAAGAATTGTAACTTCAAAAGAAATAGAATAGATAGTTCTATCTAAATTTAAAAATATTATTAAAAACTAGTAAGGTTTACCAAAAGCACCAAATCTATAAACTTCTTCTTGAGGAACAACACTCCTTAATTCTCCACCTAATTCTTCTAAAGTCTTCCTCGCTCTTCCACTTAAGTAAGTTCTTTCTCTATTAATCCCCCTTACTAATCTAAGTTGGGTTTTAGAATACCAAGCAGAAACAATTACCAATTCAACAATTCCCTCATCTAAAAGCTTTGCTTCTATTGATCTTCCTTTTGCATCTTCAACTCTATACATAACCACAAAATCAAAATTATTGGATTTAAAAACCTATCTATTAACACAGAAAACATTAAAAACTTCTAACCTACATTTTTACTATGTTTAAAGATATGCTAAAGCACGATGAAACTCTATTCAAGGATGAACTAGTATTTGACTATGAATACTTACCAAGAATTCTAAAGTACAGAGAAAACCAACAACAGCACTTTGCAACCTGTATTAAACCTTTGTTACAAGGAAGAATGGGAACAAATCTTATTGTTGTGGGTACTCCAGGAATAGGAAAAACAGCAGCATGTAAATTTGTATTAAGAGAAATGGAAGAATACTCAGACAAAGTTGCAGGAGTATATGTAAATTGCTGGAAACATGAAACAGCATACAAAGTTATTGTGGAAATATGTAACCAAATTGGATACAAATGGGTACAAAACAAAAAAACAGATGAACTCATAAAAGAAATTGCAAAAATATTAAACAAAAAAGCAGTAGTAATAATTCTCGATGAGGTAGATAAGTTAAAAGAAGAACAAGTTATCTATCAATTACTAGAAGATTTATACAAAAAATCTCTATTTTTAATTACAAATGAAAAAGATTTCTTAGCAAAATTAGATAACAGAATAAAATCAAGATTATTAGCAGAAATCCTAGAATTTAAACCCTATTCATTAGAAGAAACAACAGGAATTCTTGCAGAAAGAAAAGAACTAGGATTTCATGAAAATGTTTTACAAGAACAAGCATTCACAAAAATAGTTGAAAAATGTCATTCTTTAGAAGACTTAAGGACTGGAATTTATTTATTAAAAATATCAGCAGAGATTGCAGAAAATAAAAGTAAAAAAAGTATTGAACTTGAAGAAGTACAAGAAGCAATCTTAAAACTTAATAATTTTGTTTCCACAAAAACAGACCTTGATGAAGAGGAAAAGGAAATATTAGAAATAATCAAAGAAAACAACCAAAGACCTTTTATTGATATTTATAATAGCTATAACGAGCAATATCAAAAGTCAGAAAGAACATTTAGAAGAAAGTTATACAAGTTAAAAGAAGCTAAATTAATTGATTCTAGAGAAGAAAAGGACGATAAAGGCAGTCTAATCTCAATATATTTCATAAAAGAGTAATATATATTTTCTAGTATATAGACATGTGACATCTGTGCGCGCCGGCCTTATAAAACAACTCGATATATATAATCCTAGGAGGTAAAATAACATGGATGGACTAACCCTAAACCTAGATCAAAAACAAATAGCAGACATATTTTCACAACAGATGAGGAGGCTAAAATGTTAAACATATACAAAAAAGAAGACCGAATTAAAATGTTAGAACTTGACATGATTGATGAATATGAAGATGCATTCATGCAAGGTTACAACGCAAGTTAAATAAACTTCTTTTTCTTTCTTTCTTCTATGAAATGGACCTGGTCACATACAATTATACTTTTATTTGTTAGTATAAGCATCACAGTAATAATATACTTAATATTCAACATATTTATCTTTTTCATACTATTCATACCACCAATAATACATATTTTTAAGAAAAAGTAACTATCTACTTTTCAGAACACCAACTCTTGGACAAGCCTTAAACATGCATTCTGAACATTTAGGAGAAACAGGTAAACAAATCTCTTTTCCAAACAAAATAAAAGTTGTATTTATTTCCTTCCAATACTTTTTCGGAAACACTCTCATCAAATCCACTTCACTTTCCTCAGGATTTTTTGTCTTAATCAATCCCAATCTATTTGGAATTCTATGAACATGAGTATCAACAGGAATAACAGTCTGACCATAAGCAAAACAAAGAACAATATTTGCAGTCTTAGGACCAACTCCTTTTATAGATAACAACTCTTCTCTTGTTTTAGGAACCTTACCATCAAATCTATCAATCAAATCTTTGGAAACAGATTTTAATACTCTAGCTTTCTTAATGTAATGACCTGAACTAAATATCAACTTTTCTAATCTATCCTGCCTCAACTTCAATATCTTTTCAGGAGTATCAGCAACCTCAAACAACATTCCAGAAGCCTTCTCTGTATTCTTATCCTGAGTTCTTAATGATAACAAACAACTAATCAATACTCTAAAAGGAGAATCATTAGAACTACGACGAACAGTCGGCTTCCTATGTGTTTTATATTTCTCCAATAAAACTTTCATTACTTTTACTGACTTTTCCATAAACCATGAAGATTACAGTAAGCTCTTGCAATACCAGAAACACTAAATGAAGCCTCTGGTTTCTGTTCAGGCTTTAAATATTCCCTATAAACCTTCCCATCCTTAATCATCTCAATCCACTCAATATAATGCTTTTTTTCCATAGGATGTTCAACAGAACCAACTTTTACTTTATTTCCATTAACAACAGGAACATGTTTCTCTTTAGCAGCATCAACTGTATTTGCTTTCATTAATTGCATCTTCTCACCACAACAAACTAAATCCCCCCCACCAACATGCACTAATTCCACAATATTGCCACATACATTACATTTATAGATATCATTCAATTCCATTATAATATAATTGTTATGGCCATTTAAATAATTTATGGGAATCAATACCTAAAATTTATAAAATGATAGTTAAAAACAAATAAGATGTCAATTGTAATTGCTACAACAACATTATACACAAATGAAGATATAATAAGGATAGAACTAGCAAAACAAACAATAAGGCAAGCAACTGAGAAATATCCCACAATTGTTATAGATGGAGGATCTCCAGATGAATTTCTAAGGGAAATTGAAAGGTATGGTGCAATTGTTCAACAAGAAGAAGAAACAGGAATAGGAAACAGTAGAAGACAAGCAATAAAATTAGCCCATAATCTAGGAACACAAATAATAGCCTGGACAGAGCCTGAGAAAGTGGATTATATTAAGAATATATCAAAAACAGCCCAACCTTTACTTTATGAAAGTGATATAGTGATTCCAAGAAGAAAATCTCTAGAATCCTATCCAGTATTTCAACAGCTTACAGAAGAAATAGGAAATGAAGTCTGGGAAAAGTTAACAAACATTGATTTGGATATGTGGTTTGGTCCTAGAATTTGGAAAAGAGAATTAACTGATTATTTCTTAGATTATGATGGAAATTCCTGGGATTCAATCTTTATTCCAGTAATGAATGCTATAATTGATAAAAAATATGTATCATCTGTTACTATTGATTACACACATCCAAATAAGCAAAGAGAAATAGAAGAGTATAATCCAAAATTTTATATAAAAAGAGCAGAGCAATTAAAATCTCTAACAGATATATTAAAGGAACATTGGAATAAAAAGAAAAAAAAATAGTTTCTAGAAAAGTATCAAAAATATAAAATTAAAATTTCTTGTGCTTTCTATAACAGTCTTTACAATATACAGGTCTGTCTTCTGATGGTTTAAAAGGAACTTCACATTCCTGTTTACAATCAGCACAAACTGCTTTATGCATTTCTCTAGGGGCATCACTATAGCCACCTCTATCTCTTGAGTCACGGTTTCCTCTGAAACCCTCATTCTTATGATTCATTGTTTTTTATCTCCTTGTTTAAGCACCTATAACATATGCTTAAAAATTATATTAGTACCCCCTTTATAAATCTATCTATTAAAATTTATCAATAAAAAATAAAAAAAGACATAAAATTTTAGATGAAGAAGCTGAAGATAAAAGGAAAATTTTTAAGAAAATGAAGATGGAAAGAGTTGTATTACCGAAAAATATAAAAGAAGAAGGACCCCCTTTTTAATTATGTATCCAGAATACAAATCAGATTATAATCATGCAAAATCAGAAGTAAAAAACCTTAAAAAAAGGTTAAGAGATGCAAATGATAGTTTGAATAATGCTTTGATTGAGTATCAAACTGTATTAATAAATGCTGATCAAACATTAGAATCTTCAATTGCAGATCGTGCAAAGAAAGGAAAAGAAGGTCCTGATGAAGTAATTGTTCGAAATATAAGAAATAAAGTAAATACTGCAAGAATTAAATTTACTTCTAAAATAACAATGATTATGAAAACATTAGGAAGTCTTAGATAATTCAATTGAACCTAAAAGGGTTGTACGGTGAGCCGAAGCGAACGGACAGTTGATTTTTGAATTTTAGTATATAAATTTATATAAAAAGAAGAAATTTCTAATTAATAGATGGCATTAAACACTTATGGACCAGAAGATATCAAAGAAGGTTTTTTATATCTTGTTACTGAAGGTAATATTATCCCAAAGTTGAATGTGTACAGAATAGGAAATGTTCAAAAAGATGGATTTTTGCTATTAAGGGCTGGAGAAATGACTTGTAGAGAAAGATTTGAATCTTTATCTGGAGTTTTATTAAAACCTTCTGAAGATGGAACATATGAACCCTTATTCCCAAGAAGAGTTTTAGAAGAAATTACTTCTTTTTCTGAAGAATAAATTTAAAAATCAATTGTACCCAACGGGGTTGTATTCTCCTGAGCCGAGGCGAAGGACGAGGAGCGAAGCGACGAAGAGTAATATTCAGAGACGATTGTTTTAAATATATGTAAAACATAACTAAAAATATGAAATGGCTATATTCAAAAAGAACATTTTTAATTTTAATTATAGTAATCTTACTATTCTGGGTAGTAAATGACTTCATCCCTGACGATTCTTGTGAAAATAATAGGTTTGGAGTATTAGATGAATGGCATTGGGATGTTTGTGAGGATATGAGTCCATTGCAGAACTTTTTATATGTTCTTTTTGGTGTTATAACCTATCTAGGAACTGCATATCTAATTTTCCTTGCAATATTTTTCTTAGGATGGAAGACTAATATAAATTAAGTCTCTGAATATTATTGAACACAACGAGGTTAGGTAACCCTGACTGAAAGGAAGGGCGAACGAACGAAGTGAGTGAGAGTTTGAGTATCTAAAATTTTATAAATAACCATAATAAAAATATTCTTATGTCAATCGATGAATTTGTTCTTCAAGCAAGTTACACATTAAGAATTTGGATTCCTAAAGACCCAGAATTAAGAGCAAAAGTTGAAAATGGTCAATTAATAACATGCCCTTATACTACAAGAGGTCTTTCTACAAAAGCATTAACTTTAAAGAGAAATGAGGTAGAACAATGTGTTCGGTATCATCATCCAGAGATTAAGGAAGTTTATTGTTGGGAAAGGTGTGATTTAGATTGTCCTGCTAAGGAAGAATAATTTTAGATACTCAAATTTTACCTAACGGTGTTGTGTTCTCCTGAGCCGAGGCGAAGGACGAGGAGCGAAGCGACGAAGAGTAATTTTGGGACGATATTTTTATAAATATAAATAATATCTTTTAGTTATGGCAGATTTAGAAAGAAAAACTGAATATTGGCAATTGCAAAGAAAAGATTTAATTCCAGGATATGGTTTTTGTAGATATGCCTTAAGAACAGGAGAAAATGAAATTGCATTGGATATGCCTTCTAAAAAAACATTAACTAGAGCTGTTTTTCTTTCTGCATATAATATAGGAATCCCTCTAACATTAGGAATTTCAGGTCTTGCACTATTAATTCATAAGATTTCTTAGGTTAGTCCCAAAATTATTGAACACAACGGGGTTAGGTTCCCCTGCAGGGGTCCGGAACGGAGTGGAGGAAGTATTCAAAAAACTAATGTTATGATTGTTATTCTTGAGAATTATCTTTTTCTAATTGATGAATTCTTTCTTCTAATGCTCTAACTTTATTAAGACTTCCAAGTCCACCAAGAGTATAAAGAGCAACACCACCAACCATATACCAAGGATTATAATCCCCTGAAAGTCCATAAATCATTCCAACAATTCCTGCTAATTTTAAAATTTCATGATTTGGTCCATGACTCAATGAAAAACTTGTTAAAAAATCATTCAAGATTGGATAGCTTCTACTCATAACAGGGGATTTTATTAATCAATTTATAAAGTTTATGTTATTAGAAGGTTTTTGAATATTGAACCTAACGATGTTGGGCACCTTTTCCGCAGAAAAGTCGTAGTGACTGAAGGGAACGGAGAAGTTGAGGAATTAAATTATAATTGATAAATATTTCTAACAAAAGCTTTATAGAGGAGAAATACACACCTTCCATAAAATCCATCTCCAGGTTCTTTTTCAAATTCCCCCCATGTTTTGGATTGAACATTTCCCTCTTTAATAGCTTCTAAAAGTTGAGAACATGTATTTCTAGCTCCTTGAATAACATGAATATGTTGCCCAGAAGCAATTTGGACTTGAGGAGAAATTTTATTTAAAGTGTCAACTATATCCTTTTCAGATAGTAATAATCCAAATTCTTCTCGAGTCATGTCCAAAGTCATATTTTTTGACAAAAAGGGGGAATTTAAAAAGGTTTCTAAGTTAATTCCTCAATTGTACCCAACGATGTTGTACGGTGAGCGAAGCGAACGAACAGTTTTTAAGAAAAGGGGAGGGGGAAAGATTTATTTTAAGAATTCGGAAACAAGAGTTTCAAGTTTGGTTCCAGGAACAACCAGTAATATATCACAGTGATGTAATGAATAGAAACCTTCGAATTTATCAGTTTCTTTGTTTCTAATTGCAGAATTAAATATAGGATTAAGACGTCTTCCATTATGTGTAAATTGACCACCATCGAGACCACTATAACCTTGAGGAAAAATAGCATTTTGAAGTTGAACAATAGTTATAGGGTTACTATCAAATTCATCTAAGATATATGCATGAAAATCTGGTTGTGCCATAAAACTAGTTTTTAACTGCAGATTTATAAATCTTTGGGGTGGGTTTCTTAAAAATTGCGTACAACGGTGAAGGACGTGCTTTCTCGCCCAACCCTTCTCGTCGGTAAAATAGATTTTCTGGCAAATATAGCCCTTTTTTAGTCGGAGTGAACTTGCGTAAGCGTGCTTTCCTCCGCCTTACTATATAAGTGGATGCACTCATTTATATATATTGTCCTTTTTTTACGACTTCTCTCGCCGATAATTTTGTATTTATTTGGTGGTGGTCAATCTGAAAATATTTATAAATCCTTAGATAAAAACAAGATTTATGGAAGACAAAATCGGAACATCTGTTACATTTACAATACCAGTTATCAATGGACAGATTTACCTTGGACAAAGAGGAACTGAACCATTCCAGGGTTATTATGGGGCAATAGGGGAAAAAGTTGAGAAAGGTTTGTCTCATCCATTTAATCAAAGACTTTACAAAGAAACCTTGGGTGGACATTTGGTCCCATCAGCAATTACAAGAAATGCAGAACTATTAGGAGAAGAACAACCAATTGGCTCAGCAATAAGAGGATTATGTGAAGAGGTGTTTTCGGATAAGAAATTCCCTGAAGATTTTAGTGAGGGTGATTTTTCTCATCCAGCCGCATTAGGAGTTATCGTAGATAATTATAAGAGTAAAAAACAACATTGTCATTTTATTTTGTTAACAGTAAATAGAGATGATTTTCATTTAAGTCAAAGAGAATTGCAATCATTTAAGCCCTTACAAGACTTAACATTGGAAGATAAGTTATTTCCACTAACTAAACTAGCATTACTTCAGGTGGCTTGGAGTGCAGAATCAAGACATTGGTTCTATCTTCAGGATCATGAACATTATAATGGGATGAATTTGGGGGCACAAATACCTGACATTGCCTTGACAATCGAAGAGGCAAGGTTCACTTCTATGATTGGACCTGTAATGAGATATCATGAGCAAGGTTGGATATATTAATTTTTGTTACCTAATCTGTTACCTTTTTTGTATCCAAACCATATTTTTATAATGGCAAACACTTAGTTCTCATGAAGAGCAAGATTCTCACGGTGAAGATAACTCCAGATCAGGAGCAGATTCTGATTGCAAGAGCAAGATCTGCTGGATTCTTGAAAAAATCTGATTATGTAAGATTTAGCTTGTTTATGTCAATGCCAATGGAGGAGAGGATCAAGGAAATTCACAAGAGGATATTTGAAAATGGAAGAAACTGAATATGAGATAATGAGAAGTGAAAGGAGGAGTTTTAGCTGTCCTAATAAATTATGGAAGGAGATGAAAAAACAGACTGGTAATTGTTTTTCCATGTCTTCTTATGTCAGGATGGCTATAATTGAGAAACTGAAGAGGGATAATCCAGGAAAGGATGTTCATTTTGATGGGCTGGTCGAGTAAAGTTAAAAGATAATTCTCAAAAAACTTAAAAATATTCTCCTCCATTAATATCTAATGAAAAAAATTATTATTTTTGATTTTGATGGAACAATAGCAAATACTTTCCTTGTTGTTGAAGAATATGGGATAGAACTTTCAAAAAAATATTCCATAGAAATTAATCCAAAAGAAGCTAGGAATATTGGCTTAAAGAAACTACTATTTAAGACAAAAATTTCAAAGTTTAAAATTCCTAAACATATAAAGGAAGTTAAAAAGAGAATAAAATCAAGGATAAAAAAAGATATAAAAATATACAGGGGTATGAAAGGAGTTTTAACTAAATTATCTAAAAAATATCACTTAGGAATAATTTCAAGTAATTCAGAAAGCAATATAAGAAAATTTTTAATGAAATACAATATGCTAAACTTGTTTGATTTTATATATTCAGATACTTCCTTGTTTGGAAAACATAATATATTAAAAAGATTATGTAAAAAACAGAAATTTGCCCTTAATGAAGTTGTATACATAGGTGATGAGGATAGAGATATTAGAGCTGCTAAAAAATTAGGTATTGAAATTATTGCTGTTTCATGGGGGTTTAACTCTAAAAATTTATTAAAAAAAGAAAAACCTTCTTTTTTAGTTAATTCTCCTCATGAAATTCTAAAAATCTTTGAACAAAAGCTTTATAAATAACCATTTAAAAATGATTTATATGGCAAAACAAGAAAAAAAGCAAAATTCGGGACTGGGAGGAGTAGGTATTGCTCTTTTTGGAGTAGGTGCTGTTTCTTTTTTTCCAGTATCAATGATTCTTTGGGTGGGAGAAATAGGAAGCGTAAAACAAAGAAATACTGATCATATATCAAGTGCTTTAGTTGAAAAGATTCAAGAGGAACATCCTGAAGCAGTTTTTTCTTCTGAATGTCCAAATCCATTCTGGGAAAGAGTAGCTTATACTTCAGAAAATTGTTCTTCTACTTATTTAGGAGATAATACTCTTGTAGTTAATGTAGAAGGTTTTGGAAACTATTGTATTCATGCAAGTATGGCTCCTGATGATGAACAATCCTGGATAAGTGAAGCAGGACGAGTTTATCAAGTTGATAATATAGAAAAAATTATGTAAAATAACTTTTTAAAGCTAATATTTATGGATAGAAGACAATTTTTAAAATTAAGTGCAATTCTAGGAGGAGTAGGATTTGTGGCGGGAACAACAGGATACTGGGCAATGTTCGGAAATGAAGGAATGAATGATTTGGGTAGATTTATCACTTCACATTATAGAAAAAGAAAAGAAGTTCCTTTAGATAAGGGGTTGGTTGATTCACATGCTCACTTCTCAAAACATAATAATCTTCAGGATTTAGTAAATTTAGTATTTGATATGGATGTATTTATGCAGACAATCAGTAATAGAAAACAAGGTGTAAATTATTTAACTTTTGAAGGATTTAGAGAAGGGTTATCAAGTTTGGAAGGAATAGAAGTTGTATTTCAAGATAAATATGCTGTTGTATTAAGAAAAGAAGACCAACAAGTAGTATTCACACAAAGTGAAGAATTTGAAACTGAATTTGATGGAAGTAAAAAAGGATTATTAAGAGATCATCATGAGATGCATATTGTTGTTGAAGGTTTTGATGATATAAAAGGAGAAAAAAGTTATGATATTCTAAAGGCTGCTGAAATGCAAGGTTGTCCAACAACTCTAGCACATCCATTTACAATTCCAGTAAGATATATTGGATTTTTACCTGCAAATGATTCAGAAGAACAAAACCTTGAACAAGCTTGTGAAGATTTTGACGTGTTTATTGAAGGTGGAAATTCAGCTAATTCGTTATATATGGTTGGAACAAATGGAGAATCAAGAGATTTTGCAGAAAGAGTTGATAGGCCTTTAATTTATAGTACTGATAGCCATGCCAGAGAAGACCTTAGATTAGTAAGAAAACAAGTTGGAAGATTAGGAACTTTGATTCCTAGATTTGATGTTTCTGAAATGGATGGCAGAGAAATGATTAGAAAAAAATATGAATTAATTAAGCAGGAAGGAGAAATGTATGGTTTGCCAATGAATACTCCAACTTTTTTTAGAATTATGGTTGCAACCCATTTAGGAATTTAGAAAACTATTCTTGTAGTAAACTAACCAATCCACTTTTATTCTTACTTACAGAGTAATCAAATCTTTGATCCATTTGGGAATCTCTTGGTTTATTCATACTATAAAAAGAAACAACTTCTCTATCATAAAATTGTGCAACCTCAATCATTGCTGCATCTTCTTCAGAATCTCCATCAACACCAATTATTCTAACTTCAGGATGTTGAGAAAGATATCCTTCAACAACTTTCTCTTTATTATCAGCTTCAGGGAAAAATCCATCAATCCCTAATGCACTTCTATAAGGTTCAGCAACTTCTGCAATGTTTCTAGTAACATAAAACCTTGATGATCTTGAAACTAGATTAGCAAAATCTAAAACTCCTTGATATAAAGATTGTCTAGCAGTTTCTTCAGTAAAAAGTTCTCTTACTTCTTGTAGAGCTTCTTCATCCCGAAGAAAATTATTAACATATTTTCTCCAAGCTTCTGATTCTTTACTTTTAATAAACTTTGCAGGTGCTCCTTGTGTTAAAGCCCAATATAAGAATTTTGGATCAAAAATATTTGTTCCTACTCTTCCAAATGCTATCTTTTTTGCAGGAGAATCAGCATGATTATCATCCAAGTCAAAAAACCAAGTTTGAACAGAGTTAGTTCTTTCTTGTAAATTTCTCACTAATTCTTCATCTGAATTAGTCCCAACTATTCTGTCATTTACAGCAACCCAAATTCTGTCTTTTGGTTCAATTAGATATTTCATATATATAAAATCAGATTATATCTATTTATAAACCTTTCTATTTGTTACTACTTAATAATTACACTCAACTCCCTGCACCTTCTCCTCAACGTAGTCTCAATCACATGAGTTGCATTGCTAACTTCTCTTTGAGGCCTGAAATCATTATTCAATTTAGTGGCCAAGTAAATGACACACGAAGCAATTGTTCGAGCCTGCCATCCCGACATTACATAATGACCATCCAATTTATGCAATATCTCATAAGCTTTTGTTATCGTGCTCTGCTTCAATTTCAAAATTGAACTGAACCTCGGGATGAAATCCTCTGGATTCACTTGTTCCATTTCAAGATTTAATCTCTTCTTTAATATCATGTAAGGCTTGAACAGCTTTCTCTTTTTGATATCAGTGTAAAACTTTATCTCGTCAAATGTCTTGGGAGTCTTGTGCAGTAAACAGGATGCATAGATGCATGCACACAATAAATTCATGTTTCCCCTTCCCACATTCAATTTCAATTCAACTGCCTGCCTGAAGAAAAAGAATGCATCCTTCTTTGCCCTTTCAGTGAGTTTCAACTGCGAGCTCAATAAATCCAGTTTGTCTTTCATGTCTCTCATGTTCTTCTCCTTTGTTGATCTCATCCAGTGCTTCCTGATCACTTTCCCGCTTATTTCCTTCCCACCTGCCTTTAACAGGCAAGGGGTTTCTGCCCTTTCCTTCATAACATCATTTACATAAGGGACTTCAAATGGGGAATCCTCAATAACCAATCCACATTTCCTGCAGACAAATTCCCCTGTTCTTGAATCAATTGAGTACCTTTCGCCTTGACATTCTGGGCATTTATTCATTTTTCACCGTGAAATACATTATAACAGGAATGATGCTTTTCTGCGTCAGTTCCCTTATTCTTTTTATTGTCTTTTCAGGACTGAGACATATTTCCATCTTGTAGTAAACTTCAGAATTCTCATTGTCAAAAAGGTCTCTTATTGGTTTTTTCAAGTCAATTCTTCTTCTCCGTTCAATGTGGAAAACCTTGCCGTTCACGTTAATTATCTTGTTAGTGTTTGTGATTGGACTGACCAACATGTATGTAATAATGTCAAAACTAGTTCTTAAAATGGCTTATGACGATTCTTTTACAATTGCATAAAATTTATATATTTTTTAGTCTATTCTGTTAATATCATAGTGCCTCCATCATCACTTGATCTCAAAGATAAACGTATTCTTTACGAACTTGACTTAGATGCACGGCAGTCCCTTGCAGACATAGCCAAGAAGGTAGAATTATCCAAACAAATGGTTAAATATAGGGTCAGAAGATTAATGAAAACAGGTGCAATAACTCATTTCTTCATGATGATTGATACGAAGAAGATAGGTTATAGTTTTTATGATCTGTTCTTACAATTACAAAACATGACTAAGCAAAGGGAAGAGGAACTTATTAACTTTTTAAAGGATATGGATACAGTGGGTTGGGTTGCAAGCACAACAGGAAAATGGAATTTGGTCATAGCCATTTTCACAAGAGATATTCTACAATTTAATGAATCTTTGAATCGAATTTACAGCAAGTTCGGAGAAAACATAAGAGAAAAGAAGTTTATTATTGATATGTCTGCTATCTCATGTAAGAATAAATACCTTGTTGATTCTTCAAGTTATTTGAGAAAAGATGATTATTATGGAAATGAAGAATTGTTTAAATTAGACAAGAAGGACGTTAAGCTTTTGAAGACTTTAGATACTGATCCAAGAATGAGTGTTTTGGAATTAGCCAAAAAAACTAAAATTGCTAAAGATACAGTCACAAGGAAATTAAATATGCTACAAAAAGAAGGAGTGATACAAGGATTTAAGATTAAAATTGATCCTTCTGTTTTTGGTTATGAATGGCATGTTGTTTTATTTGAATTGAATTGCATTAATGAAACTGAGAAAATGAAGTTTGTAAAAAAATTACAATCCCATAAAAATGTAATATTTATTATTAATACAGTGGGGGATTGGAACCTTATGGTGGATTTGCATGTTAAAAATAATACTCATTTTCAGGAAGTTTTATCTGAGTTTAAAGAGGAATTTGGTAATATAATAAAAAGTTATGAGAATTTAAGGGTTGTTAAGGATCATAAGACAACTTATGTTCCTGCAGGAGTTTTTGATATTTAAAGATCTAATAATGCAAAAACTAATTGAGATTTAGCCATTTGATTTTCTAATTGTTCTCTTAAGTATGCGGGAGCTTCCATTGGTTTTAATCCTGTTATTTGTGCAAATTCATCAATCACTTCCCTTGAAACTTGAGCATCATTTCCAAAAGCAGTTAGAACAAGGTTGTAGCTAGGCTCAATTGTCCATCTTATTGCTGATAAGGAATATCCTGAGCCACCTCTGTTTAGTAAGAAGCTTATTCCATCAGTTTCATCAAAAGATTTAGATTCATAAGGTGTTCCTGTAACTTCTTGATAAACTTTACCTAGTTCTTCTAAATCTCCATCATAATTTGTTACTCTTACTTCTAATTCCATAGCATTTGGATTTAAATGGTTGTTTTTAAAGCTTGTGGAAAAAGTTAAGAATTTATTTAGCAATTTTTTTCTTTACATTTTCAATAATTTTTATATCTTCTTTTTTAACATACTTTTTATTTTTGATAAAATCCAATGTTTTATTGGGTTCTTCGTTTACAATTTCTCTTAATTTATGTGATGCTAAAGCTAATTGTTCAACATTAAATGCTTTTTGTAAATAACCAGATGTTTTTGCTTCTTTAAATGAAATAGTCTCAAAGCTACTATCTTCTGGCCAAATTTTATCTAATTCTTTTGAAGCTAATCCTTTCCAATATCCATAATCCTCTTTATTAAATAATCTAAATTTATTTTCAGGATTTGTTTTTATATAATTTAAAAAAGCTTTATTTGGATGAAATATTTTACGTTTTTCTCCTAAGGAGTTTAAACCTAAACCAAATCCTAAAATATCTTTTGCAGGAATTACATCTACTATTTTTGCTACTCTCATTCCAACATTATGTCCATGAATATAAGAAGAATCAAGCAGTTTTTTCTTATTTAATATTTTTAAAATTCTAAAAATTCTCATTCTTGCAGTTATAGGGTTTTTTCCATCTAAGTCTAAAAGAAATGAATTTATCCCTTTTTCTTCATAAAGATTTAATAAATCTTCAACTTTTTTAGGAGCCACAGAAGGAATCATCCCCATTATTGGTTTATTATTAAGTTGTTCAATTGTTTCAATAGCATTATTAAGATAATTTAAAAAATCACTAAAATTTTCTTCTTTTATTTTAATTTGACTTATGGTTGGAATTGTTGTAATATCAGAATTACAATAAGCAATATCTATCATAAATTCAATTTCTTCAGAGGTAGGAAATATATTTTCAGCAAAATCCAAAAAACAAAATGTTGAATCATTTTCTTGTACTTTATTCATATTTGAATTAAATTCAGATTCAATTTTAGTAAATTTATCATTGTCTTCATTGGCTTCTTTTATTTTTTCTGATGTAAATCTTTTAAAAATTTCATTAAGTTGCCTTGATTTTGTATTCAATGAGTCTTTTAATCTTAACCTATCTAAAGGAATAGTTTTAGTTGGAGTAGTTATGTGTTTACTTGAAGAAAACTTAATCTTTTGAACTCTATAAAGATGTTCTGTATCTTCATTCAAAAGCTTAATATTTGTTTCAATACTCATTTTATTTTATCAAAATTTATCCTAAATTTTGAATCTTGCATCGCTTTTTTACAATCAGTGAACTCTTTTTTTGAAATAACTTTTTTATCATTTAATGTCTTCAACAAACCATATGTTCCTGTGAGTTGAATATTATATTTTTGAGCTATCTTTCTCGCATTTTTATCATCTATTACTGCATAATATCTCTTTTTTTGTTTATTTAACATTATAGCTGTTAATATAACAGATATTTCTCCTTTTCCAAGTTGAGGATGTCTATTTCTAAATTTTATAATATCTTCTTCATTTATTAATTTTTGTAGTGTAATTAATCCTTCATTTATTTTTGGTTTAACTTTCTCAAAAGTTTTTTTATTTTTTTGTAATTCTTTAAATATTTGATGAGGAATAACAATTTTATATCCTCTTTTTATCCAATTAAGCAGAATAAATGGTTTTTCAATCTCTACAAATATACAGATTAAGCAAGAAGAATCAGTAATTTTCATATGTTTTTAATCTCCTCAACAAAAATTTCTAAAGGCAAATCTGCAATTTCAGATGCCCTTTGAAGACTAATTTTTCCTTTTTTGTATAACTCTATAGCTATTTTTTTTCTATGCTTCTTGATATTGTCCAAAACTAAAGACTCTTGAGTCATATTAGGAAAAGTAAAATAAATTAAAGTCAATACTTCTTCAGGATTCAAATCATTTAATAAGGTCTTAAATTCTGAAATCATTTCGAATTCTTCTTTAGATATATTTGATTTTATTTTAGCAGCAATTTTATCTCCTAAACTTGATAAAAAAACTTTATTTCCAGATTTTAAAACAACATCATCCATTCCAAGTTCTTCAAGTTCTTCTTCAGCAGTTTCACTAAAAGGACCATACATATCTGCTTCAAAAGAGGCTTCTTCAGCTACGGAAGGAATATTTTTAGAAATAAGAAAAAGTTCTTTTTGAAACCAAGTGTTACCTTTAATAAGTTCTCTATTATTTGCTTTTAGGAGTAGAACTATATATTTCTGTAACTCCGACATATTTTCCAAAATTTGATCTTCCTCCATATAAACCATGATAGACTTATTTAGTTTTAAAGGTTGCGTACAAATGCCATGTCACAGTCTTTTATAAATCCCTTTTACAATTACCTTATTTTCCTCTAAAAACACTTCAATTGTAAAAAAATCGACTCAAGCCATTATTTAAATCATGTTTACATTTCTCCTATTATGAAAATCTTATTTGCAGAACCACAGGTAAGATACCCAAACAAAGTTCATTCTCAAGGAAGGGCAGAAGTAGGAATAAGGTTGAACTATGCTCTTTTAGCAAGTTATCTAAGACAAGAAATTCCAGAAACAGAAGTAAGAATTCAGCCTTACAGGTTACTAGATTTTTTAGATCAGGATTATGATATAACCCAAGATATTCAAGAGAGTGATGTTGTTTGTGTTGGAGCTTCAACAGCAGAGGCAAAGTCTGCAAGAGAAATATTAGGGTTAGCTAAATCTTTAGGAAAGATAACAATAGCTGGAGGAATATTTCCTACGAGCAATCCTGATTATTTTTTTGGAAGTGCTGATTATATAGTTAAAGGAGAAGGAGAGCAAGTTATAGTTGATATAGTTAGAGCTTTAGAACGAGGAGAAGTTCCAAGAGTAAGAAGAAGACAATTAGAAAACATAGATTTACAACCTGCTTATGATTTATTGCCAATGGATGATTATAGGGAACATGTAAAGGGAATAATCTATTCAGCAAGGGGTTGTAATAATGCATGTGATTTTTGTACTGTATCTCCACATTGGGAGCATCATCAAAGATTAAGGTCAATAGATTCTGTTGTTGAAGAATTAAGGTATTATAGAGATAATGGTTTCACAGAAGTTAATTTTAAGGATGAATCTTTAACTCAAAATAGGGAGAGGTTAGTTCAATTAATAGCAAGAATAAAAGCTGAGGATTTGGGATTAACCTATAAAGCCAAATCAGGAATTGCAGAACTGGATGAGGAGATTTTAGGGTTATTAAGAGCTGCTGGATTTGTTGAAATACATACAGGAGTAGAATCAATAACACAATCATTTGATAAAGGAATTTCAGAAGAGCAGGTTAGAAGAAAAATAGCAATGGCTTTGGATTATGGCTTTGTTGTGAATCCTTCTTTTATTTTAGGTCTGCCCGGTCAGACACAAGAAGATTTAAGGCAGGATGCTGATTTTATGATTGAGATTGGCAGAGATAAAAGAGTTAAGGTTTATACTTGTATGTATACTCCTCACCCAAGTTCAAAGATATCCAGTTCTGAAGAAATAAGGATAGTTTCAGATGATTTGGATGATTATAATCATGTTAGATTAGTGGCTTTACCGGTTAGTTTGGAAGATTCATTTGATGCTTTACAACTTTTATATGAAACACAGAAGAGAGTAGTTAGAGAAGTTGGTGGTATTGAAATGGAAGTTGATGTAGAGAAAATCTTAAGTATGAATCCAAGCTTGGAAGATGTAAGATTGAGAGAGGTTGCTTAGAATGTTGGAAGAAATTAAGGAAAGAGTGAAAAAGGAATGTTCTGATAGTAATTTTAAGCATAGTTCTTGGTATTGGGATTATCATATTGTTCCTATGAAAGAGATTGCTTTGGAGTTGGCTAAAAAGTATTATTTGGATTTGGAATTAATTGAGATGATTGTTTATCTTCATGACATTGGAAAGATTAGAGGTTTGGATAATCATGCTGAAACAGGAGCAGAGATTGTTTCTGAAATGTTAAGGGATTATTCACATAAGGATTTAATTGTTGAATGTGTATTTAAACATAATAAACCTAGTCCTGAAGATAGGATAGAGGTTAAATTAATTGCTTCTGCTGATGCTGTTTCACACTTTTTGAGTCCATTTTTTGAGATTTTCTTTTGGGAGAATCCAGATAGAGATATTAAGAGTATATGCGAAGGTAATTTGAAGAAGATGGAGAAGGATTGGGATAAGATATTACTTCCTGAGGCTAAAGGGATGTGCAGAAAGGAGTATGAGGCTTTGAAGAGGATACATAGCTTAGAATAATATCATACTTTAACCTCTTTGGAGACTATTTCAATTGGTTTAAAATATTTCTTGGTAAATTCTACAACTTCTTCAACAGAAAAAAGTTTGCACGTATACATATCAACTGTAAATAATGCAGGATTCCCCGGATAACTATAAAAATGTGCTCCAGAAGTTTTCCAATGAATCCAACCACTCCAACCCATTTCATGAGCCGAACTTGTAATAGGTTCTTTCATAACTTCCATTTTTGCAACTTCTGCTAATTTAAGTAAATAATCACTTATTTGATCAGGTTCTACAATTTTTTCTGTAGTTCCTTCTATAATTACTCTTTGTCTAAGTATTTTTGGAGCTAGGTTTTTCCACATCCTTAAAATTAAAATATTTTTATATAAAAACTTTGTGTTTTGTTGCTGAGGCTATTTTATATCTAACCACTGCTGATTTTGTAACAGGGCAGAATTTAGTTCTAGATGGGGGGGAGGAGTATTAGAAGTTGAAAAAAAGATACTCAAACTTTATAAATATTACTTTAAACCCCAAAGATATGGGTCAACTTTATGAAATACTAAAAGACACTGTAAAATTCTTTTCTCCAAAAAGGAGTTATATGTTTTATAAAGGAATGGGAGCTACTGCAATGATAGTTGGGATAATTGACAATTCTACAGATTACTTCTTAGCAGGTGCAATTCTGTATGGCTTAGGTGAAGCTGGATTGTATGCTAGAACCAGTGAATTAGAAAGAAGAGTTGAACAGTTAGAAACTAATCAGAAAGATTTTCTTCCTAAACCCTAATTTTTTCTTTCAAATATGGAGAGTAATATTCAAGGTATTTTTCTTGAAATTCTTTATCTTTCCAAGTATTATTATCAATGACTTTTCTGCATTTTGGAGAACCACAGTTACATTCGAATGAATCAAAAAAGCTTTCCATAAAAGCGTAATTCATAAGTAATTCTTCTCCTGCTTTTATATTTCTTATTGCAGTCATAGTCACGCTAGAATTAAAACCTACATTTGGCTCGCATGAATGATTAAAAATTCCCTGTTCAACTATTTCATCATTACTTGCTGGAACAATAAAGAAATCATCACTAACTTGTATTCCTGCATGACTAATTATTTTTCTGTATTCTTCTATCTCAGTTTTAGGAACAGCTAGCCCACCAAACACATTAATTGGCTCACCTTTTTTGATATCTTCATTTGCAAAGATTCCATATCTGTGTATTGTAGATTCTCCCGGTTTTGCTTTTGGTGTAAGCCACCTGTGAGGCCACCTTTTGTGTAAGTCTTCCATACAAAAAAGAATTCTTCTATTATTTATAAAATTGATGGCTTGAGAGGAGATCAGGCTTCTGAGATTATGCCTTGAGCATTAGTTCTCCAGATATAAGATTCATAAGCAGGACAATCCCCATAATTGCAACGAGTCCAACAAAAAACATGACTGCCTTTTTCTACTAATTTATTTGCTTCTTCCATAGAAAGAGATTCGGGATTAGGATTCCCATATCTGTAAAGGGTAAAGGGACAATTATGATAATCTCCTAAGGCTTTACTCAACCTATGTGATTTTGAACGAGGTATGATTTCCTCTGGAGTTAGGACTATCATCATTTCTCCAACTACAAATTCATTAATATTTTTGCCTCTATCCATGATTTGTGTTTTTGATTTTGTATTTATAAATATTACCCTTATCTTCTTCGGTTTAAAAACGATTTATTTATATAATCTAATTCCTTTAATAGATAATTATGAGTGGTTATAATAACAAATTAGCAAAGGAATGGATTGATTGGGTAGAAGCATCAGATTCAGAAGGGGCTAGAAAAAAGGATATTATTCCCCTTATTAAAAAGTGGTTAAAAAAATTAAAACCTCAAGTTTTATGTGATGTTGGTTGTGGTCAAGGCTATTGTTCGGATTTGATAGATGAAAAAACTAAGTATATTGGTATTGAACCTTCCCTTACACTTCTCAAACGTGCAAAGAGTCTTTATTCTTCTCCAAATAAACAGTTTATTAAAGGAAATGCTTATGATGTTCCATTAAAAAATGAATCAGTTGATGCGATTATTTCTATATGGGTTTGGTCTCATCTAAAAAATCTAAATTCTGCTGCTAAAGAAATGTTTAAAATCTTAAAACCTAAAGGAAGGTTTCTAATTATTACTGCTAATCCAGAAACATATGAGGAACGTAAGACTTTTTACAAAGATTATACAATTAAAGGTAATCTACTAAAAGGAACTTTTGATTTAGGTAATAGAAAGGTGCTTTCAGATACTACTTTATATCTTCACTCAAAAGAGGATATAGAAAAGGCAATTAAGCAAGCAGGATTTAAAATAAATTACATCAAGGGAATGGGTCAAGCAGAAACTAGTGATAGGGGTTTATATCTTGTTATTGAAGGCTCAAAGTAAAAAGGATATATTTCTTAATCTCG
This sequence comes from archaeon, assembly GCA_043825775.1. Taxonomy (GTDB): domain Archaea; phylum Nanobdellota; class Nanobdellia; order SCGC-AAA011-G17; family GW2011-AR17; genus JABHZQ01. The sequence goes on along the minus strand of JBDRRK010000012.1, from coordinate 179,822 downwards.
TCAAGTTACTTGTAAGGTTACATTTTAAAGAATTAAGCCATTTGTTAGCCAAATTTAGCTACTCGTCAAGTTTAAAATCCCCCCTATATAAGAGTTCTTATTTCCACTAAATTGTAACTTTACAAACTCTTTAATTTTATTTCTACTCAATATTTGAGTGTTAAATCTAAGGTATCTATTTTTTATAGATGTATCTGTTAAAATTATATAAACCCTTCCACCCATGGTTTTTCTTAGGTTTTCAAACTTCTCTTCAAGTCTTTTCTGATGTTTGTCAAATTCCTTTCCAGTCTCTATTTCCAAGGCTATTTTCTGGCCGACTTTGTTCTTGAAAATAATGTCAGCATTTTTGGTTTGGTAGACCTCCACCTCTTTGGTGTATTTCTTGATTTCATCTGCAATAATCTCAACCAAGAAGGTATGATCCACTGATTCAGGGTGGCGGGCCTTGACATAGTAAGGCCGAGGTCCAGTTTCTAAATCATGGAACTTTTTCAAGACATATTCATGATTGTTCAGGACATTAACCTGTAGAGCTGTCAGACCTTTAGGTGAAAATACTGCCTTGTTCAAATCCAAGTCAGCTGTTTCAGATTCCTTTTTAACTTTAGGTTCATGCTTTTTTCTCTCAGTTAATTTAATCAACTCATCAGGGTTTGTTGTTATCAATTCATGTTCAACAGGGGAGGCTATGACTTCCAACTCCTGATGTTCATTCTCCAAAATCAAAATACCATTTCCTAACTTAGCTGAAATTAAAAACTCCTTTTCAGCATTGCTTAAATTAAAAGTTCTTGCAACATTCTGAATCACAGCAGGCTTTTGTCTTAATAGAAAAGTATAAGATGTGTTTGCCAAGACTGCGTGACCTGCCTTGGAACCAACTAAGTCAGCAACATCCTGAGTAATCATTAACATTCCCAAATTATACTTCCGACAAGTCTTCACAATTTCAAAAACATAAGAGGATTCCTCTGCTGTCTGAAGCATAGCCCAAGCCTCATCTATCACCAATAATTTTCTTCTACTTGTCTCTTTCATTCTCATAAAAACAAAATCTAAAACAAGAAACATAATAACTGGCTTGACTTGTTTAGGCATTGAACCAATATTAAAACATACAAATTTATTTTCAAAGTTAATCTCTGTTTTTCTATCAAGAAAACCAAAGACTCCTTTCTTTGTATACATCTGAATCCTATTCATTAAGGCTCTATAAGTAACCTTTTCCTGCTGAACTGCTGTCTTCTCTAATTTCTGCAAAGTATCAAATAAATCACTCATGACAGGAGGTTCGTGGCTTTCGTAATCATCCCTTGTAATTCCATGATTTTCATAAGTCGTGTCAATGGCCTTGTCCAAGATAGACTGCTGTAACTCGTTTAAATCTCCAAACATAATCTTGAATAAATCTATCAAAGACAGCCTTTTCTCTAGGTATTCATGCCCCATCAGATCTAATGGATTAATCATTGTCTTGGAGTTCTTGGAAATGGTTATAGACTCGCCCTTATAGTGCTCTGTGATCGCCAAATACTCGCCTTGTGGATCAATGATTATTATATCACATCCATTCATATATTGCCTAGAAAGGAGCAATTTAGTGAAATAACTCTTTCCTGAGCCGGATGTAGCTAAGATAATACCATTTGCATTAGCAAGGTTGAAAACATTCTTGATAAATGGGATTTTATTCTTGTTCCAGCCCAATAAGATACCATCATTTTCAATATCCAAAAAAGGAGAAGAGAAAGGAAAAAATGCAGCCAATCCTTCTGTGTGAATATTTCTTTTAACTTTTAATTTATTATTAGCCAGAGGAAGCATTGAAGCATACGATTCCATCATTTGAAACATGGGGGCTTTGCTTTGTATCATCAACCCATCTAAATCAGCTTTAATTTTTTTTGCTAACAGATCAATTTCTTTTTTATCCTTTCCTCTGCACATTACATATAGAGAAACATTAAAGAGTTTTTGTTTACCTTTCTGCAAATCCTCTAAAACTTTTCTTGTGCATTTGTATTTGATTTCTAAAGATGGGTTTATGATGCCTTTTTTTGAATCTGCATATAAATCGGACTGTTGTTTTTGTAAATCCCTATTTAATTCAATCATTGTAATCTCAATTGGGAAAGGCTCAATATGTATGCTGATGTCATATTTTTCTCCAGAACTTATTAGCTTATCCAAAAAACCCATCTCAACAGAATGTGGATAACCTGTTACTGAAATTACTCTACAAAAAGTATCATCCACTTCAAAATGATCAGGATGAAACATTATTTTTTCTGGAGAGAATAAGAAATGAGCTATATCCTTTACTTCTTCTTGAAAATCCTTTTGTTTTTTATTGGCTATATAATTATGAAACAATTCGGTTAGTGCCTTGTCATTCAATCTTTTTATTTTTAATCCTAAAGATTTTAATCCTTCACAGCAGATCTTTACCTGTATGTCAAGGTTGTCTTTTTCTTTGATTATAATGTAGAAGTTCCTGTTCTGTATGTTATTGTCTTCTATTGATTTCCTTACAAAACCACAATATGAATCAACCAATTCTTTCAAATCTTTTTCCTTTGCTTTCTTGTCTGTATAGCTGAAATGCTCACTTAAACTTATTGGATTGCTTGAAATATGTATTTGAATAGGGAAGTCTAAAGAATTAAGAAATTTTTGAAATCCGATTATTATTGATTCCTTTTCCTCTTCTGTCTTTAGCATGAAGTTCATTGGTATTACTTCTATTATTGCTAACTGAACTTTAGATTGGTGGACAACATCATCTTTTATTTTCTTGATATCTACAATTTGTTTTAATAACTTGCTTAAAACCTTGACTTGAGGATTCTTGAAATAATTATACCAGTTTCTTATTTTGTTCAATCCATCAAAAAACATAAAGAAGGCTGCAGTAAATGCAACAATTAAAGATATTGTTCCTGAAACTGTAATGGGTAGATTCATTCTAAATACTAAAAAGAAAATAATCAGAAAAGCAGGAAAAGCATAAGCTAACTGTGAGAATGTTAAACCAAACATTATCTTTTCCTTATGTTCTAATGGTGGGGGGATATCGTAGCCCATATAAATAATGGGTTTTTGATTTTTAAATAGCAGGTTTCGGAAAAGGTAATACTTAAATAAATTAATAGAAATTGTGGATTTGTATGTAAAAAAAATAAGAAAAATTTATATTCTAATCAAATAAACATAATATCATGATCGAAGATATAATAGGTTATTTAGGTGGGATTTTTATTATGGTTAGTTTTATTCCACAAGTAATCAAATCATATAAGACCAAAAAAGTTCAAGACCTTGCATTAAATATGATTCTAGCTACATTAATAGGAACAGGGTTCTGGATAGCGTATGGATTTCTTATTTCTAGCCTTCCAATTATAATTATGAATAGTATTTTTGGAATTATTGTTTTATATGAATTATATTTAAAATTAAAATATTAAACCTTTACCAATTCATAATCCTTCCCACCAAAACCCAACTTCTCAGAATAATCAATCTGCAACTGAGGATCCTTATGATTCTCTTTCAAAAAAGCATCTCCAACCAAATCAATAGAAGCCTGATCAATTGCAACTGGATCACTAGAAAACAACACTCCAACATCAGGAGCAATAATCTTACCAGAATCAGACTCACAATCACAAAGTTTAGTAATCCTCTTAATCATATTGATACATAAAATCTTCTTCTTATTCTGCACACTAGCCCAAGCACCTTCAGCAAGTAACTCATCAATTAACACAGTTTTAGGTTTCAAAATCTTTTCAGGACAATTAACAACACAAACACCACAGCCCCAACAACCATCTAAATTAATATTCAATTTATCATCAATCTTAATACACTTTGCAGGGCAGTTTTTCTCACAAATACCACACAAACTACACTCTTTAAGAATATCTGGTTTTCCTAAAGAATGCATATCTCTTTTAGACTTTATAGTTGCTCCACCCATAGACAAATTCTTAATAGCTCCACCAAATCCAGTACAACAATGCCCCTTAACATGAGATAAAACAATCATATACTCTGTTTCATAAAGTTCCTTACATACTTGAAAATCCATATATTCAGTTCTTACTTCATGATAATCATTTGAAATTACAATAGGACAACCAATAGTTTCTTCAGAAAACCCATTATCCTTAGCAGTTTTCAAATAGGCTTCACAAGTATGACGTCCACCCTTATAGGACACAGGAGTATCTATAATAAATGGTTTAGTTCCTAATTCAAGTAAAACATCTACAATTGGCTTAACATCTTCAGCTCTCAAACAAGTTTTATTATTCTCTTCCCCCATATGCATTTTTATTGCAATCTTAGAATCTTTAGGGAATACTAATTGTTCTTTTAATATTTCAGGATTTAATAATAAATTCTTATCAAAGATAACCTTTTCCATTATTATAGAAAAAATACCCTTCTTTAAAAAATTATTTGTTTCTTAAACAGCAGCAACCATAGCAACATATTTTACAGCCTGATTCAAATCATCCTTGATTGAAACATTTGTAGACATTCTCAGGGTAAATTTAATCGCAAACCAGAGAGTGTAAATGATAATACCAAAACACATAATCATAACACAAATCTTAAAATTTTCAAATAGAGGAATATCAACTAAGTATGAACAAGCTACTATAATCAATAAATCAAAGAAAGTTACAAAGATAAATATGGCTAAAAAAGAAATAAGAAACTTTCCAATGGCTTTCATGGGAGGGATAAAATAACAAAACAATCCTATGGGGAATATCACAACTCCAAAACAGACTACCATATATCTTAAAACCAACATTAACATTGTTATAAACAAAATAAAAGAGTATGTCCATGTCAGCATAAACTCTAAGCCAATATTTACAATGTTGTCGGCAGTAATTAAGAAGAAAGTTGGATCAACCATTGTTAGTATTGCACTACTCAAAGCACTATTTACATCTAAAGCTAAACCATAAATGAAAAATGAACCTTGAATTAACATAATCATCAAAAAAGTATTCTTTAGCATCTCTTTGGCATGTGCTCTTTTGATTGGATTATCATTAGACATTAGAAATACATAACCTACATAGACAAAGAAAAATATGTAAAAGAAGCTCATGATATATCTTATTACACTCCATAAATGATAAAATAAATCTATATTTCCTTCAGCAGTAAGTAATGATTCAATTGCACTTAAAGTTGGTAAAATTGGTTGGTTTATCAGATTAATAAAAAAATCATAAATCTTTTCAGGAATGCATGAAGCCAAGTTAGTTATTCCACATTCTTCTTCTGCTGCAGAAACAAGAGGAAGCAATAATAAAATAAAAAATAAAGGAATTATTATCTTTCGTGCCTGTGATTTAAGAAGTATGTAAATTGTATAGATTACTATTAAAAAAATTATTATATAAAAAATAAAAGTTAGATTAATATTTCCCTCTTCCATGCTCAATTCTTCTAGATTTTCCTGATAAAGAGTTAAATCGCATCCAGAAGTAAAATTATAGAAGTGATTAAAAGCAAATAAACTGCAATTTTCAGTATTTTTTACAAAAAAGGTATTGTTATCTAAGAAGAGATTACTTAGTGCAGTATGGCTGAAATTATTAGCTCTTATGTAAGCAATATAGTAGGGTTTTTTCTCAAAAACAAGATCATAATAATAATTCTGTTTGGAAATATAAGAATCTTCAAAATTTAATTCAAAATAGCTGTAATTTTCTGCTGTAAATATGCCTTTGGTTGTATTCCAATACTCATTTACAACAGTTAAATTAACAAAAGGCTCTTCAGTATATAGAGTAATGTTTTTCTCCTCTGTAATCTGTATTGAATCATCTTCATAATCAGTATGGGAATAAACACATCTTGTGCAGTATCTATCACAGTTTATTTGTTGCCAATCAGCCCACCCACAGCAGTAAGTTTGTGTTCTATAATGATCTACTTTTATTCTTGTGTTAATATTTAGTTCTGCTGTTAATGTTCCATCATTAGAAGCAAAAGAGTCAGTTTTTCCAGAGCCTTTTAAAAGATTATTAAGATAATAATAAACCTCTACATTGTTTTGAACTAATTCATATTCAGTCCTACAATCTCCAGCTCTTGTTTCAGTTGGTATCTCAACTTCATAATTATATTCACTCAAAACATTGATATAATAAGGAACATAGAGTATTTCTTCTTCATAAATAGAGGGAAAAACAATTAAAAAACTCAACCAAGCATTTTTTATTTGAGCAGAATTATATATAGCAGTATTATCTGGTGGAGCATCAACCTCTATATCTAAATTATACTCTTCGATAAATTCGTAATTTGGAAACTTATTATCAGCATACAATAAAGAAGATAACACTAAATCTTTTTCAGTTTCATTTAACTCAGAATTTATAATTTCAAGGCAATAATCTTCATCATAAGTAAGAGAACAATCAAAAGCTAAAGAAAATGGGAGTAATAAAAGAATCACTCCCACAAAAATAAATGGTTTCATGTAAAGATATACTCCACAACCAAAGGTGCAACCCAGATTATTATTAATCCAATCACAACTCCTACCATCATATTCTTTGCTTTTTCTTTCTTACCCGTTTCTCCGCCAGCAGTTACAAAAGTAATACCTGCAAATACTAGCATTAAAACTGCTACAACAGACATAGCATACTTGATAAAGTTGTATACTTTCATTATAGGTGCTAAAATTGCATCAAAAGTATCTTCTTCCTCCTGTGTCAATTCTTCATCAAAATCAATCGCAGCTGCAACTAAGGGCGTTGCTAATGTTACCAACAAAAGCAACAAAAATAAAATCGGCGCCAATTTCATTGTTCTTTACCTCCTTTAAGTTTTTTAGGGAATAAATTTCTAAATCCAAGAAAAATATCCTTCTTTTCCTTCACAGGTTTAGTTTCCTGTTTTGGTGCGACTTGGGGAATTTTTTTCTTCGGATTTTTCTTTGATTTCTTCATTAGATACATTAACAGAAGAACAGTGTCCACCATAAGCAGGGAAAAGAAAACTCCCATTAATATTCCATTCAGAAGTTCAGTCATCTTGATTACCTCCATCGGCTTTAAGGGCTGAACTGTAGGATGCTCGGAATTTCTCAAGAGTCCGGTATTTCCATTTGAAGAACCTAATACATGTTCTACAGAGGGTTCCTTCCTTTGCCTCGAGTTTCTTTTTACATATCCTACAGTTCATTAATCACACCCTAACAGCCTAGTGGCTCGGTTATGTAAATAGCGGGTTTCGGAGAAGGTAATACGAATAATATAATATTGTATCTAAATTGTATCTATTATGTGATATCAGTATTTAACAATCTGTTTCTTAACAAAAATAATGGCAGAAGGATTAATTGAAATTGATATAAAAGAGAAGTTAAAAGAACTAAAAGATAAAGGGTTTGTTAAATCTTTAAGAAAAGATAACACTGGAATAGGATATACTCTTGAAACTATGCTAGGAATTAAAGAAAATAATCTTGGAGAGCCTGATCTTTCATATAATGGTATACCTGTAGAATTAAAAGCACAAAGGATTGATGCTTCTTCTAGAGTTACTTTGTTTACAAAAGTTCCTCATTGGTCTCCATTAAGTGCAAAGCAAATAATAGAAAAATATGGTTATAAAGACATTAAAGGAAGAAAAGCATTAAAGACAACTCTAAAAGTAGATGGATTTAATGAGCAAGGGTTTAAACTAGAATTAGATGAGGAAAATAACAAATTGAATATTGTTCACAAAGAAGGTGGAGTAGTTTCTTTTTTCAAGATTGAAGAATTAATGGCTATTTTAAAGAAGAAGTTACATGAAAACCTGTTAATGGTATTGGCATTTAGGAAGATGGAAAAAGATGGCGAATATTTTAATTATTCTAGCGCTATTTTGTTAACAAAAATGACAGAAAAAGCATTCGAACTTTTATTAAAAGAAGGATTAATGGTTTGGGAGTTTAGAATGGATATTAGAGAAAGGACTCAGGGAAAAGGTAATTTCTTTGTTAGAGATCATGGTCCAGGATTTAGATTATCCAGAAATCATTTAGATAAACTCTATGAAAAGAAAGAAATTATTCTTTAATGTTTTTTCTTTTGAAGAATAATAATCCACTCTTCATTCATTGTATTTGAAAGTTTACCAATCTTATTTGTTGGGCTATTTTTCTTAGGCATTCTTTTATGTGGAATATTCCTAATAAAGGTATTAATATGTTGATAATTATTTTTAGACTTAAATAACTCGACAATTATATCATCGGTAGGTATTTGTATTCCTTTAACTGTCCTGTTTCCCACAACAAAACATAAATAAGCTCCATCTTTGGTTACTCTATGCAATTCTTTTATGCATTTATCAAAATCAACATAAAAACTTAAGACATCCTTTGCTCTTTTTGAATCTTCTTTTGCGATTTCTTCTATTATTTTTTTTAATGTTGGTGATTCTAGATTAACTTGAAGTTCTTTTGTAGGAATCCCACCCAAACTAATTTTATCAATATCAATTACTGTTTTTTTATCAAAACCAATCCATTGCAAAGCTAACCTTGAAAATTGGCCATAAGCCACAGTTGTTCTACTATCACCATAAGGTGGGGAAGTAACAATTAAATCCACTTCTTGATCTTTTATTGACTTGATGTTTCTTGTGTCTTCATCAAGGACATTTACTTGACAATTTTTATTTACTTCTTTTGTAAATTCATCCATCTTTGCTAAATTAAGTCTGACTCTTTCTTTGAATTCATTAAATGTATCAGGATTATGTTTTTCTAACATTGCAGGACTCATTCTATAAAGCTTGAATTCCCTATTTCTTGTATTTGATACATTTCTAACAGTTTCGGAAAAAGCCACCAAGAAAAAGTTTTTTGTTGTTTCATTAGAAATATTATTAATGCTATCTTTTATTATTGCTAAATCTGTAATCACATCAGGTTTAAACCAGAAATCAATATTAAAAAAATTAGGTTTGTTAATTTTCTTTCCCTCAAACATGACTTTCTTTTTTTCACTAACACTATCTGCGATTAATCTGTTATATTCTACAAGAAGTTTATTTGGATCAATTGGTGTTGTTTTAGCTTTTGCAATTAATAATGCAAGAGGGTTAATATCAATACCATAAGCTTTTATAAAATTATTATGCAATGTAGCTTCGAGTAAAGCGGTTCCAGAACCCATAAATGGATCTAAAATTACTTTTGAACCTTTTCCATACATTTCAATTAATCTTCTAGCTATTTGGGGTATCATCATAGCAGGATAAGTATGAATACCATGATTACTGTATTTGGTATCACCTTTTCTAAAGTCCCAAGATTCATCTTTGAATTTAATTGAGTTTTTTGATTGCATTTTTACCTAGTTCTGTTAATTCATATAGCCTTCCTTTTCTACTTTTTTCATTTAGGCATTTAACTAATTTATTGTCTTTTAGTTCTCTCAAGAACATACTTACGTGATTAAGTCTTATTTGGGTTTTATTTGCTATTTCAGAAGGAGTAAGAGTATTATTATCTATTGCTTTAGTAATCTTAAATCTATATTTACTTGATTTTAGCAATGAAATAGCATTGACCATCTCTTTTTCCATACCTCCTTTTTAGCTACATAGATATATATTCTTAGCCACAATTTAGATACAAGATAGATACATTTATAAAAGTTGCTATTAAGTAAAAGTTATATCTCAGCCACTATTCTTTATTGTAGATGCTATTCTTTGTGACTTCAGGGTATTTTTCATAGACAAATCTTAATAGTTCTGTTGGTGAATACTGTTTGAATTTATTTGTATAATTCACTAGTTCATCTCTTGTTTTATTTGGTAGTTTTATGAAAATGTTGCTGGCATATTTTTGACCTTTTTTTGTTAATTTATATGTATAAGCTGTATGCAATCCTTTGGTCAAAAGAGCTTTTTCTTCAACAAGACCTTCAATTTCCAATTCTGTAAGTTGTGTATTTATTTGTTCAGAGAAAGGCCCATATTTATATAGGTCATAACTAAAAAGATGACCTTTAAACACTTCACGGTTTAATAAATAAAAAAATTTTTGTAAATATGTCCTCCCCCATACTTTTTCGAGCAAATAAATTACAGAAAGCATAATTTCTTTTTGCTCATTCATTTTTTCACCTCCTTTTTTTTAAAATAATTATACTTTTCTTCATCATACAACAAATAACCATACAATCTTACCTTAGCACCCTTTTCGGTTCTTTTTAACAATTCTATAACTCCGCAGTTGTCTCCTTTTTCATCATTTTTAAATATAATAACATTTGTAGCTCCTTTCTTTACACATCCACAATCTTTGATTCTTTCCAAAAAATCTGTCATAATTGGGCTTCCATCATGAACAATATCTATTTTACAATCTCTTAAAGAATAACATATTGAATATATTTCATTTTCTGATTTTAATATTTTAGATTTTTCTCTTGGATCTTGGGATTTAAAATCTGAAGTTTCATAAGAAGTTTCTAATTCAGGCAATTCTTTTTCAGCATGAGTTAACTGGATTTTAAGTTCATTATATATTGCCCTTGGATGCACACATTCATATTCTTGTTTTTTGCTACCATTGTTTACTTGCGTTATTAATCCCACTTTTACGAATTTTTCTACTAAATTATATGCTGTGGATCTGCTTTTTTTATGAGCTTTTATATCAACTAAAATCTTTTTTACATCATTAACACAGAAAATTTTGTTATTGCACAAAAGAAAAAAAGCATCAGCCTCTTCATCGCTTAAACCATGAAGACCTTGCAGAGCTTTTTTAAAAGAATTGTATTTTTTTACCATTTATATTAACCTCCATTGGAATTTAAGTTTATAAAAGTATGTTGTCACATAATGAAAACATTGTTTTCTTATATAAATATTTTTTGTATAATAAATCATTTTTGTCCAAAATTTGGACAATATTTAAATATAAGTATATAATCTATTTTAATAAAAATTAAGGAGGTTTTACGATGGTAAAGCGTAGAGTAAAAGAATGGCATGACGGAGATTCAGGCATTTTTGCAAATGGAACTAGATTTCGTTTAGATAATGTGAGGGCTCCAGAATTATACCAATTTGGTGGACCAACTGCCAAAAAAAGTGCAGCTGGGATGACTGGTAAAACAAATCAGTTTGTAGATTGGAAAAGAACAGGCAAAGACAAATATGGAAGAGAAATAGGAAAAATGTCTAACAAACATGGGTCTGTGAATGAAAGGCTAAGGAAAAAAGGTTATAAAAACAAAGGTAGGTAATAAAATGGAAAAATGGGCAGATTATATAATTGTAGGGGTAAACTACAACAAAGAACCGAGACATATCAACAAAGTTGAAATATATGATGATACTGGAACTAATGTTTCAAATTTGAGAAGGCTTCCGAGAGAAGATATTGTTCGTTTTCTTAAATCTTATAAGAAGATTATTACTGCATATAAAAACAAAGAGGGTAAGTTAAAGAAAGGAGACAAGGTAGAAATTTTTGTGGTAAGGGACAAGGAGTATATCAAAACAGAAGGCAATAACAAGGAGGAAGATAACTTAGGAGATTTACCTGAGTTTTAATTTAGAATGGAAATTTGGCTGATACAACTACTCCCCAAAACATTGCTATATCTATTAGCCCCTTTATCTTTAATGGTTATTGGGTTTCTTGTTGAGAAATATTATACTGGAAGGATAACAATGTTTGCAAATGCAATTGCATTAGTTTCATTTTTTTCTATATTTCAAAGCATTCCTTTTTTAGTTGTTTTGTATATAAATATTGCAACAGTTTTAGGATTTATTGGTTTAGCTTCTTATGTAATAAAATTTAAAATGGTAGAATCTTTTTATCATATAGGAAGAATTGTTTCATCAGTTGTTACGGCAGGCGTTATAGTTTGGGGAGCATCAGCAGGATTAGTCTAATCTCTTCCTCCCCTCCCTAACATACTCCTTATCTAACTCACAGCCCATAAAGTTTCTACCTAGCTCTTTACAAGCAACTGCAGTTGAACCAACACCCATAAACACATCCAACACAACATCATCTTCATTACTTGATACAGAAATCAACTTCTTCAATACAGAAAGTGGCTTTTGGGTTGGATGAAGTGCCTTCCCATCTTTCTTTAATCTCTCTTTCCCTTGCAAAGCCGAAGTAATGATTGTGTTATGCATAGAAGACTGTCCCAAAAAATTAAAAGTAGCAGAACTGGGTTTAACCTTTTCATTTATAGCATAAAGAATATATTCATTTGCAAACACAAAGTTAGTCTTACTCATCCTAGGAGCAGGATTTGTCTTGTACCAAACTAATAAATTCCTAAAAAACCATTCTTCTTCAAGTATATTCATATAAATTGGAATCTGTTTGGTAGCACAGAAGATATAAATCTGTCCATTGGGTTTTAACACTCTTTTTAATTCTTTCAAAACAGGAACAGGATCAAAGCCATAATCCCATGAACCAAAGTTCTTGACAATGTTAATGTCCTTGTATTTTATGTTGTTCTTCTGGCTCACATTGTACGGTGGGTCAATAACAACAAGGTCAACTGAGTTATCCTTTACCTTCTTCAGGTACTTCAGGTTGTCCATGCAGTAAATCTTGTTTAACATATAAGCACTGTGCTTACTTTGGTTAAAAGGCGGGATTCGGTAAAGGTATTAATGTGGTGTTACGAAAAAGATTTAAATGGCTAAACTCTTAAATAATTATGATAACCAATCTGAACTTAATCAAAAAAGCAGCATCTGTAATCAAAGCCAAGAAAACAAAAGAGGGACTGTTTGCAGATGTAGGTTGTGCTTTGGTTTCTGCTAAAGGAAAAATTTATCTTGGTACTTGCTTGGATATAGGTTCAAATGTTTTCTGTGCTGAAAAAATTGCAATTGGTTCAATGATTACAAAGGGAGAATATAAAATCAAAAAAATAGTTGCTGTTTGGAAAGATGAGAAAGGCAAAATATTTGTAATTCCTCCTTGTGGTAATTGCAGACAATTAATTAAAGAAACAGATGAAAGCAATCTTAACACAGAGATTATATTAGACAAAAATAAAACTGTAAAGTTAAAGGAGTTATTACCTTATTATGATTGGTGGAAAGAAGTTAAGTTATGATTATTTTTTAGCCAACTTCCAAACAGAATCAAAGTAAGACTTATAACTTTCTACTATCTCCTTAGAATGAATTAATATCCCAACTGGATTTTCTTTCCATGTTGTAATCAAAACTTTATCTCCAATAAAATCAATATTACTTGGAACAGGAAAAGAAACATATCTTTGATTAACAAAAGGAGGATATTTTTTAGCTAATTTAGTTTTCTTAAAATCTTCAGTGCTTATTCCTTTCCATTTGTTTTTATATTCCCTAAGAATGTGCCAAGATTTAATATAAAATTTCTCAGCTCTTTCATAATACTCTACATCATGAACATAAAAAAAGTAACCTTGATCTTTTTTATTAGAACCTTTCATTAGTTTCTCATAAGCTGTCATAAGTCCTTTTTCACCAATAAAGACCTCTGCTTCTTCTTTCTTTTTATCTGCTCCTTTTAATTTCTCTAATTTGGGTTGAAGTTCATTAAAAGTTTGCTTTCGTGCATTTAATTCTTTTTCTTGAGCAATTAAATAATCATTAATCCTATTGATATCCTCAGCTTGAAAGTATTTTGTTTTTTCCTTTACAATAAAACTGACTAAACCTTTATCCAATAGTCTGTTAAGGATTTCATAGATATTTGAATAAGCAACACTAGATTTCTTAACAATCGGACCAACTGTTGAAGGACCTAAGACTAATAAAGCCTCATAAACCTTTGCCTCTCCTTGAGTTAATCCTAATTCTTGTAGTTTTTCTTTATACATATACACCCCATACAGGGGAGATAATATATAAAAGGCTTTCGGTTTAAATATATTATAGGAGTAAACAAAATGCCACCATCAGGATTTAGTCAAAAAGCAATAAATGGATTATTGATATTTGTAGAATCATGTTATGAAGATTTGCTTAAAGAGATTAAAGAAGGAAAGAAAACCGAAGGGGAAGCTATTCAGCAGGAATTGGATAATATTAGAGAATATCTTACTAGGTTTAAGTTATAATTAGAAATAATATTCATAAATCTATAACCATTCTAAAGAACCATCTGGATTATTACCTAAACATATTCCTCTTAAATTTATCTGCCTTTTAATCTGAGCTTTTACAACATCACATCTTTGTTCAATTGTTATAGATGTAATTTCTCTAGCAATTAATGGATCTGCCTGTTCTACACTATATAAAAAACATCTTTCTGAAATAGCATATAAATCACAAGCAGAACAATAATGAGGTCTTTCTTCGTTTTTCATAAAAAAGGGAATATTTCTTTGGTTTTATAAGTTTTACTTAAGAGAAAAACTATTAAATTCAAAGATTTTACCTTATTAAATGGCAGTAATAATTACATCAATTGGAAACAGAGATGGATATTCCTATTTTGTATTTGAAAAAAATCAAGATATTTTACAATTTTTACATAAATTTATTCATGGAATTTCATATGTCTTTCTTGAGCATTTAGATGAAATGGTTTACAAAAAATGGAATCCATCTGTTAAAGACGCTGAAAAAGAGCTTGAAGAAAAGGATGTTAAAAAAATTGTAGATGAAAGGTATAACTTTAGCTGTGATGGTTGTAATATTGATATAATTTTTGGAAGTAAAAAGGTCTTTGTTATTGGTTATATGAATGAGAAAATTGAAAAAAGTGTTAGAAAGTTTGTTAGTAAGAATTCTAAATTTAAAGAGAAATAGATTAGTAAACTATTTAATATAGAACAATTTTATTTTTTCTATGGAACCAACATTAGACGAAGTAATAAAAGCAAGTCCAGTAATTGTTCATAAAGGAAGATATGCTTATTTACAAGGAGAAGAAACTGAAATAAAAAATCACTTTCTTATATGTAAAGATGAAACAGAAACTACTATTGTAACAGAAGAAGGAAATCTCAAGAATACCAAATATGAAAAAGATGTAAAATGGTTCAAGCTTTTTGAGATTAAGGTTTCTATTCCTTTTCTCGCACCCGGATTCTTAGCAAAAATATCTAAAACTATTGCTGATAAAGGATTAAATATACTTGTTGTTTCAACATTTTCAAGAGATTATATAATGATTAGGGAAGAAAAATTTGAAATTGCTGTAGAGGCTCTTAAAGAAGTTGGTTTTCCTGTTACAATTGAATAATCATTCTTCTAATAACATATTATGAGTAAAACGAGCAACATATTCCATACTTACTCTCCCATCTTTTTCCTCAGATTCTTTCAAGAGATCAAAGCATTTTTCTTCCTCAAGTAATCGTCGCATATTAACAAATTCAGAGTAGGTCTTTACTTTCATATAACTTTTTGGATTAATAATTTGTGTAAAATCTATCATTGCTGACATCAAACCATTATTCCTATGCTCTGGAACAACTCCTCCCAACCATAGATAAGTATCAGAATCAGAAAAAGAGTATGAAAAAAGAAAACCAATATCTTGTCCTAATCCCCTACCATCTTGTGCTGTTACCAGATCAGCTCTTCTTATGTACCTTAAACTTAACCTATCTAATAATTCTTCTTCTGAACGAGGATCCTTAAATTCAGGAATAAGACGTTGTAATCTTATCAAATCATTAGCAACATCATCTGCTCTAAAATCAAGATATCTTCTATTATACCTATCATATCTTATCCCAAATTCTCCGATTCTCATTCTCATATAGATTAGCTTTTTTGATTACTATATAAATATTAAACCCCCTCAAGGGGAGTGTAAAAGTAACATTTATATATGACAAAATATTTCTAAATTATATGAAACCTGAAATTTTAATGAAATTTGGATTAACAAGAAATGAAGCAATAATCTATCTTACATTAATCAAGATAGGAGAATCAAAAGTAAGTAAAATAATCAAAGAATCCAAATTTAAATCAGGCAAAATATACCAAGTTCTAGATTCGTTAACAAACAAAGGAATAATCTCTTTTGTTATTAAAAATAATATAAAATATTATATTCCCCAAAATCCAAAAAAGATATCTGATTATATCAAACAAAAAAAGCTTAGTATTGAACAAGAAGAAAGTGCCTTCCTCAAACAATTACCTGAATTGGAAGAAGAATTTAATTCAAAAAAAGAATCTTGTAATGTGAAAGTCTATGAAAGTATTGAAGGAATCAGAAGTGCTTTATTTAGTTTCATAGAACAATTAGATAAAAAGTCAATAATCTACCTTTATGGGGCAAATGATAGCAAAGAAAGAGATATTGTACTTTTATGGCCTAAATATATGGATCTTACAAAAAAGAAAGGGATTAAAACCAAAGTTATCATGACTTCTATTACAAAGGAAGGAAAGGAAAAAAGGAAAGGAAAAAGTTTCAAAAACTATGATAAAGAATACAGATACCACAAAGGAACTGATAAATCCAATTTTATGGTTTGTGGCAACATAACACTCTTATTCAATTTCGATGAACCTAATTGTATATTTATAGAAAATATTTCATATTCACAACAGTTTAAGGAATTATTTGATAGTTTATGGAAACAAGCTAAAAAATAATTACCTATTCACCAACCTAGGTCTACGAATCTTAGTAGAATTCCTTGCTCTCCTATACTTCTCAATTAAATACTCATCCCTTCCTCTTCTACCAATAACACCAGGTTCAATTCTAAAAAACAATTCAGGATGCTGAGTAACACTTGCCCTAATAGAAACCATCTTCTCATCAGGAAGAGCATCATACAACTCTTCCAATCTTCTCTCCCTTTCAATTAACAAATTAGCTATTTTCTTATACAAACAATATTTATCGTGCCTTATCTTCTTCCCTGTAACCAAATGCTCATCCCTATTCTTCAACCCAACCAATCCCATCTCCAATCTAATAAACACCTCAGGATTATTGCTAACAGTTGCTGCTAAAACCCTGTTACTCTTGTCTGGAATATTTGTCTGTATTTCCTTTGTAGTCAGGGGAGAATCCTGCAAAAGCTCCAATAATCTATCACGAATCTTCATAATTCCATGATCTCCCAGCCTCTGTGTTTGAATTTGATGGCCAATAAAGCCCCAACGTTCGACTTTCTTGCAATATTCGACATAATGTCCAACTGCTGTTTAATTCCAGCCCTAAAATAGAATTTTTTCTCTTTTGTTGCCTTGACCTCAACTAAGTACACCTTGCCTTCCTTAAATAAAACACAATCACAAACTGCATTTCTACCTGAACCACTACCAGCTACTCTCTCACAATGATGTCCTTCATCAATCATCTTCTTGACAAATTCATTTTCATACCTTTTGTTGTTACATATCCGCATAGATTTCAACCTCCCTTTTTCCAATCATCTGCATTTTTGCCAATTCCAACTGCTTCTCAATAATCTCTCTCTGTAAAAGCAAGGTTTCCTTGTCAACACTTATCTCCACTTTAGGTAATCCTAAACTGCTTTTAGGATAAGCATAAGCAGTATGGCTTACTTCTCTTAGATCATCTTTAGTTAATTCAGTGTAAACCTGTGTCGTATCAATGTCATCATGCCCAAGAAAATCTCGAATATCCTCAATCCTCATTCCAGCTCTTCTTAAGTTAGTGCCACAAACATGCCTAAAAGAATGCGTGTGATATCTGTATCTTGGCTTGCCATCCTTTTGATAATAATCAACTTGTAACAATTCAGCTTTTTTCAGGGAACTAAACAATTTCTTCTGTATCTGTCTAACTATATTCTTGTAATCAGCCCTTACTCCAAACCTATCATCACTTGGAAGAACATACTCCTGATCTGGATTCATTAATCTCCAAGCCTTCCATATATACAAGAACATCTCATTTATCGGAACTATCCTGTCTTTTCCATAGCCTGACTTATACCTTCTTGTATTTTTTCCATCAATAATTCTTATTTCGCCATTAATTAAGTCAACATTGCTCCATTTTAATTTCGCAGTTTCCCCAATTCGTAAACCTTGAAAAACACTGACAAATATTGAAAATCCCAATCTAACATCATCTGCATAAGCCAATAGTTTCAAGATTTCCTCCCTTGTGGGAACATAGGGAAGCTTTTTCTTTGAACAAGTAAAGGGCTTGTTCTCCCCTCTGTCCTGTGCATATTTTGTTTTCATGTTTATCACCTTATTACATATTTTTTAATGCATAATTTTATCTGGTACAAGAATTCCTGCTCTGTCTGCGAGAGTTTGCCATAAGGTTGCTGTATTGCTTTCTTCATGCTGATTTCTCCTTTCATCAGCTTTTTCTGCAGATCCTCGTTTGTACAGCAGGCAAGCATCCACTTGTAGCAGGTTGAAGGATTATAGTTGTTCTTCAACAGAAACTCGTAGATCATTGCCTCCTGATTTGTCAGCTTCATTGTCTTGGTTCTTTTATTTGGGTAATGCCATGAACTTAGCTTTGACATTGCCCCAAACATCTCCCTATCTTTCAGCCACTTGAACTCCTTTTTCAGGCCTTCTTTCAAAACCCTCATCTTGTCATAAACAGTGCCTCTCATCTTTTTCCTCCTCACATGTCCTGTGTTTTCCGCATTTTAAAGGCGGGTTTCGGACAGTGTATTAAGGCGGTATTTTTTTTCAGAAAATCCATATTTTATGGCGAGAAAAGTCGTAAAAGGGGTGTTGGGCGAGGAGCGAAGCGACTGGACAGTTGGAAAATAACAAATATTATTAATGTCAAGGACTTTCTTAAACCCATGACAACAGATTATTCTACAAAAGAAGAGCAATTGTGTGACTATGAGGTTGGCTATAGACCCGCAAATTCTGGTATAAATCCTGTGGTTCCAGAAGTAGTTTCAGACAAAAGAAGGTTAGATATTACTAAAAGAAGAACTACTTGTGCAATATTGCGTGGACTTGCTGAAGACAACCTCGAAGAATTAATGAGACCAAGAATAAGAAGATAGTTATTTTCCAATTGCGCCCAACGGTGTTGGACGACCCTGACTGAAAGGAAGGGCGACTGAACGAAGTGAAGGAGAGTAATAAACTGACCCGAAAGACATATAAAATATAGTTTTAAACTTTTGATTATGGCAAATAAACTAGTAAGAGATAGAATTCCAAAAATCATCAGTGAAAGTGGAAGAACTCCCCTCACACATATTCTTGCGGATGATACAGAACTTGAAACAGAACTTTGGAGGAAACTTGATGAGGAAATTGCTGAACTTAGGGATGCAAAGGATATAAATGAATTGGCAGATGTTATGGAAGTTGTGTATGCATTAGCTGATTTCTATGGTGTTCCAATTAATGAATTAGAAGAAGTTAGAAGAAACAAAGCTTATGAAAGAGGTACTTTTTCTAAAAAAATCTATTTAGATGGAATTGAATAGGGTCAGTTTATTATTTCGTCCAACGATGTTGGATACTCCTGACCGAAGGGAAGGACAAGGAGGCGGAGCCGACGCAGAGTTAATTTTCGGGGTGGGAAAGATAGACTGTTGACCATAACTTAGAAGATACAGACTGAACTCCATAATTTCTCAAATTTTAAGGATTTTAAGAAAAGGGAGGGAGAAAATTAATTGTATACAACTCCTAATATACGCAAGTCTCCATAATTCACACCCTGGAGCCTTTATCTCACAAAAAACAACTCTTCACAATTATATTTTCTGTTACTACCGAAAGATTTCCGGAATTCCTACATAAGACCTTATTAACACTATTTTTATAATAAATAATATGGATTTAATCTATAAAATGCAAAAAGAATTGATAAGAAGAAAATACAGTCCTAAAACAATTAAATCATATACTTATGCAATAAAACAATTTCTTAAAAAATGTCAAAAAGAACCAAAAAAGATAACAAAAAAAGACATAAAAGATTATTTATACAACTTATCACTAACAAATATATCTGAAAGTACATTAAATCTACAATTGCAAGCAATAAAGTTTACACTAAAAAACATTCTAAACAAACAATATGTACTAGAAATACAACCAGCAAGAACAAAAAACATTCTACCAACAGTATTAACACAAGAAGAAGTAATCTTATTATTAAATGCAATAAAAAACAAAAAACATAAACTAATGATTGAGCTTCTATACTCAGCAGGATTAAGGGTTAGTGAAGTAACAAAATTAAAAGTAAATCACCTTGAACTTAAAAACAATTTTGGGTGGGTGAGACAAGGAAAAGGCAACAAAGACAGAATGTTCATAATCGCAAAAAAACTAAATAAAAAAATAAAACAACATATAGAAGAAAACAATCTAGAACCTGAAAATTATCTATTCAAAGGACAAAGAAAACATATTTCAGTAAGAACAATACAAGTAATAATAAAAAAAGCAGCAAAAAAAGCAAAATTAACAAAAAATGTCCATCCTCACACATTAAGACATTCATTTGCAACACACTTAATTGAAAATAATTATGATTTACAAACAGTACAAAACCTACTAGGGCATGAAAGTCCAAAAACAACAATGATCTATGTTCACTTAGCAACTCCTAAACTACTCAACGTGAAAAGCCCATTAGATACACTTTTAAATCCCTAATTCTAAATATAAAACATGAAAATACTAGCATTTGTTGACTCACATAACATAGAAAAAAATAACAAAGCAATAATCAAAAAATCAAAAGAAGCAGATATTCTTGTTTGTGCAGGAGACTTAACTTGGTTTGGAAAAGATTTAGATAGAATGTTAAAAACATTTGCAAAGATAGAAAAAATAATTTTAATGATTCATGGAAATCATGAAGATCCTGAAAAACTTGAAAAACTCTGCAAGAAATACAAAAACATTAGATTTCTACACAAAAAAAGTTTTAGAATGGGAAATAGAGTATTCTTTGGTTGGGGTGGAGGAGGATTTGCTCGTCAAGATAAAAGATTTGAACAAGGAATAGCCCTATTCAAAAAAACATTAAAAAAAGGAGACAAACTAATACTAATAACTCATGGTCCACCATATAAAACTAAACTAGATGAATTACACGGAGATTATGTAGGAAATAATTCTTATAATAAAGCAATTAAAACCTTAAAACCTCTATTATATATATGTGGCCACATTGAAGAAAATGCAAAAGCAAAGCAGGTTATAGGTAAAACACTAATAATCAACCCAGGTGGTGATGGAGAAATTCTCAAAGTTTAAAAACCTCAAATTATAAATTCTAAAAATGGAGATAATTGATGCAATCATCCTAGGGATAATACAAGGAATAACAGAATGGTTACCAATTTCTTCGTCAGGACATTTAGTAATATTCCAAGAATTATTCTCAGTTCAAGTACCAGTATTCTATGATATTATGTTACATCTAGCAACTTTAATTGTAATCTTAATTGTATTTAATCAAGAGATAATAAATATATTAAAATCATGTATAAGATGGAAAAAAGATAGACACTTTTATCTGGGTTTATACATATTAATTGGATCCTTTTTTACTGCAGTTATAGGATTGCTATTCAAAGACCTGATTCTTCCAATGTTCACAAGTTTATTAGCAGTATCAATAGCCCTTATTGTAACTGGAATACTATTATTATTAACAAAATTTGTAAAACTCAAAAGAGAGATAAAAGTAAAGGACTCCATTATAATTGGGTTAGTACAAGGTCTTGCATTAATTCCTGGAATCTCAAGATCCGGAAGCACAATTTCAACAGGATTATTATTAGGAATAAAAAGAGAAGAAATAGCTACCTTTTCTTTCTTATTATTCATACCAGCAGTTATTGGAGCAACAATCCTAGAATATGATTCATCTTTTATTGTATCAGATTTAATCCCTGTAATAATAGGTATGTTAATCACAATTATAGTTGGTTACGTAACATTAAAGTTTTTACTTGAAATAATTAAAAAACAGAAGTTTTGGGTGTTTTCAATCTACTGCTTTATCCTAGCTACATTTCTATTAATCTATCTCTATCTTCTTCCATTATAAGAACAACTCTAGATTCTTCTTTCTCAGCAACTATCTTCCATCCTAATTCCTCTGCAATCTTTTTAGAAAACTCTAAAATTTCATTATGTCTAGGCATTCGTTTATACTCAACTCTATATTGTGCATAACCTACAGCCATTACAGCTTTCACTTCAACAAACTTAGGTTTATATTTTTTAATAATCACAGCATATTTTTTTGGATTTTCCATATTTAATCCTTTTAACAAAGATAACCTAATAGTACTTCTTGGAAACTCTTGCAACAATTCTAATGATTTCATCAACCTATTCCAACCATCTTTGTAATGAGGTTTACATGTTCTCTTATACATCTCTTCATCACAAGCAGCCAAAGTAACATATGTTTGTGTAGGTTTATCTTTTAATTTTAATAACATATCTGGCTCTTGTCCATTTGTAACAAGAAATGCAGTCATATCTCTACTTTTAATCTCTGTAATTAGCTCAGGAAGTTTATTATACATTGTTGCATCTCCAGATAGAGATAAAGCAATATGTTTAGGTACTATACTTTCTTTATACTTCTTCTTGTCAGTCTTAACATTACCATTAAAACCTTTCAAAAAGGTATTCTGTTCTCTTATCAAACCATCTAATATAATCTTAGGATCATCCTCATCTTTAACCTTAGAAAATTCAGTATGTTCTAAACTTCTCCAACAAAATTCACACTGATGCATACAATTTAACAAAGAAACACTACTTTGCACACATCTATGGCTTTTAATACCATAAAAAGTCTCTTTATAACACACATCTTCATTTTTCAGAGATCTCTTACACCACAAACAAACCTTAACAGCACTATGTTTACCAACAATTCTATAACCTTGTTTTTTTAAGTCCTTTTTTATTAAATCATTAATCATAGCTAACAAAAATAAACGCAGTTTTATAAAAGTTGCGACAATCTCCCCTATAGAGATTAATAAGAATGAAATTAATTTTACCTCTTTTTCTTTTTAGTAGCTTTCTTTTTTGTAGTTTTCTTCACTTTCTTCTTAACTGCTTTTTTCTTAACTTTTTTCTTAACAGCTTTTTTCTTAACCACTCTTTTTTTAGCTACTCCATTTCTAGATCTTCTTACTAAAACCATATAAAAATCTATATGCTTAATAATATAAAAAGGTTACTAATTAAAACAACTTCTGATAATTAGAATATATTGCTTTCATTACTTCTTGTTCTTCAACATTTTTTATCTTTGCAATTTCTTTTATAGTAACTAAAACATTTGAAGGCTCATTCCTTTCTCCTTTAATTGGAGACATCCATGGAGCATCAGTTTCCGTCAGTAATCTTGTTAAAGGAGTATGTCTTACCAAAGCTTTAAACTGTTCTGAAAAAACAATAATTGGAGGAATAGAAAAATAAACATCCATACCTTCTAATCTTTTTAACAATTTCAATTTTCCAGAAAAACAGTGCAATACAACTTTCTTTGGTTTCAACTCCTCAATTAAATCAACAATTCTTTTCTCAGCCTTTCTTGTATGAATTATTAAAGGAACATTTAATTTTTTACCCAACTCAATAAATTTCCTAAAATATTTTTCTTGTTTCTCTAAATTATCATAAGTTCCATCCAAACCAATCTCTCCTAAAGCAATTGGTTTTTGCTTCTCAATCCATTTCAACTCTTTTTCAATCTCTTCATCTTTAAAATCGATAATCTCACCAGGATAAAATCCTAAAGCACTCTTAACAATCTTATATTTTTTAGACAATTCAATAGTCTTCCTATTTCTTAAGGGAGAAGCACCATTATTAATTATAGCTACTACCTTATTCTTCTCTGCATTTTTAATTACTTCATCAATATCTTTCTCAAACCTATCGTCATCTAAATGACAGTGAACATCTACATACATAATATATTAGAAAAATTAAGGATTAATAAAACTATTGGACATCAGGATGAGCTTCATCTTTCCAGTCTAAATCAGGATCAGCCCAATCAATATCTTTATTTTTTACATATTTTAATACTTCAAAAATACCAAAATGTCTAATCTCTTCAATTGTAGGTCTTCTTCCACCAAGCATAATTTTAGCAAAATCAAAAGCCTCTTTATCAGTAAGTAAAGAAGTTAATAAAACTGGATCAACACTACCAAAATATTCATGCTCATTAAAAAACTTACATATCTCCCATAAAATTTTCTCATGAATTTCAGTATTAATTGTTTTGTAAACATTTGTATACATAAAAGCCTTTATTTCAGTAAACATTTCAAAAACTTCTCCCTCTGAAAAAGAAACATAGCCTCTATCCAAACTCTCAGAAACTAAAGCCCTAATAACTGCATTCTCTCTCTTTCTTTGACTTCTACCAAGCTGTCTAGCTGCAACAGGAATACTTCCTTCAGATAAATATCCATTTCTAAATGCATCATTAATATCTGCAAAAGTATAAGCAATCTTATCAGCAAACATTACAACAGCAGCTTCTTGTGATAAATTTGAATCAACTACTAAATCTCCTTCTCCTCTTGAATGATTTAACATACATTCTAATGTTTCATAGCATAGATTTAAACCAGAACCACTACGTTCAATCTGTTGTGCGACAACAACACCTGCAACATAATGTTTAAATTCTACTCCCTCTCTTCCTAAGACATCTTGAGCATATCTAGTTAAAACACTTTCACCTAAATGACCAAAAGGAGTATGACCAATATCATGCCCAGCAGCACCAGCCATACAAAGAGGAACATTCAATCCTAATTGACTTGCTATTGCCATAGAAGTCGCAATTACATCATCAGTATGAACAGCCCTTGTTCTAACATAAATATTTCTAGGTAAGGAAAAAACTTGTGTCTTTTCAGTCAATCTTCTTCTACTCTTAGAACCCAATAATCTTGCATAATCATTCAAAAAAGAATTAGTTATCAATGTATTTATTTGTACAGGATATCTCCTTCCCACTGATTGACCATAAGATTCCATAAGTTCAATATTTTTACTAAGCTTTTTAAAGATTTAGAAATTAAAATAAACAATGATATTCGAACTAAACAAGGACAATATAGACCTTGCAAGGGCAGAAGTAGAACAACTAGCACAAATCAAAGGTAAAATATACGAAAACCTATTACTCTTAGACAAAGAATTTGATTACACAAGATTATCCTACACAAAAAACATATACAAATTTCTATTCCAATGTAAAAAAACAGAAATAAAAGCAAAATTTCAAAACTTTGACTGGAAAAATGAATACAAAAACAATTTCTGCATAAGAAGTAATGAAACAAAATATGAAAAATCATTTGCAAAATTTATTTGGGAACAAGTTGATAATCCAAAAGTTAAATTAAACAATTCGGATACTGAAATAAATATTTTTATAACAAAAAATCAAGTAATTGTTGGAAAACATATACATAAAAGAGAAGAAAAATTTCATCTAAGACGTCCAGATATACGTCCAGGTTTTTTTCCAGTATCATTAAAACCTAAATTAGCAAGAGCCCTAGTAAATCTAACTGGGGTACAAGAAGGAATAGTATGGGATCCATTCTGTGGAACTGGAGGCATACTAATTGAAGCTGGATTAATGAAATTAACTATAATTGGAACAGACATAGATAAAAAACTAATAGAACTAGCAGAAAAAAACTTCAAAGAATACAAAGTAGAAGGTAAATTAGAAATAGCAGATGCAAGAAAAGCAAAATACAAAGCAGATGCAATTGTTACTGATCCACCATATGGTAGAAGAGCTTCTTTACACAAAACAGAAATAGAAAAACTCTACAAAGAATTTCTAAAAAATGTCTATCCATTTATAGACAGAGTAGTATTAATGTCTCCAAATAATGTAGAAATTGAAACAGAATATAACAAAGAATTAATTGCTACAGATTATGTTCACGGAACTTTAACAAGAAGAATATTTCTATTAAAAAAGTAAATTATACAAACCAACTATCAATTGGTTAAAATAAGGAAGCAAATTAATAATAATTATCATTAACAAAAATATAGAAACAATAGTCAACATCTTTTTTGCAATCTTCTCATTAAAAATAGCAGTACCTAAAACTAAAAACATTCTTCCTCCATCTACAGGACCCAAAGGTAACAGATTAAACAAACCAATTCCAAATGAAATCAAAAATAACCATATTACCAATAACTTAACCCAATCAATAACTCCTTCATACTTTTCTAAATAGATATATTCTTCTTCCAAAACACTATCTTGCTCTAAACCAGCCATACCAAAATAAGCAAGGCTATCATTTTTAGGATTTGAACCAACTATTACTTTATATTCTCCTTTATCTGTACCTAATACAACTGAATCACCAGGTTTCAAATTTAAAGATTCATTAAGCAAATCAATAACCCCTAAAGTCTCAACACCATCCATAGAATATATTGTAAAGGGAGCTTCAATAGAACTAACACTTGAATCTTCCATAACAGAATTAACAATAACTCCATTATCAGCATAAACAGTATTCAAAAAGGGTCCCATTAAAAAAATCATAAACAATAAAACAAAACCTGCAAAAACAATATTTGAAAATGGTCCTGCAGCAAATACAGATAATTGTTGCATTTTACTTTTTTTACTCATCTCTTTTTCATCAGGCTCAACAAAAGCAGCCAAGATTGGTCCTAAAAATGCAAATCCAGAACTCTTTACTTTAATATTATGCAGCCTAGCAACCAAACCATGTGAAAATTCATGAATAACAGCAACAATAAAGATTGAAATAACCCAATGCCAAAAACTTAAATCGGGAGCACCATCAATCTTAACTCCAGGCAAAACAGGAGCTAAAGCAGGAGCAGTTCCAGGAACCAATACGAATTTTAAAGTTCCATAAACAACTAACACAAAAATAAATATCATTGAAATAAATCCAACAAAAATTCCAACATAACCTAAAAACTTCTGTACTTTTGGAGAAAATCTAGAAATTCTATCCATCAATTTTAACCCTAATTTAGTCTTATACAAAACAAATATTTTACTTTGAACAATAAATTTCTCTCTATATCTAAAAAATATTAATATAAGAATTCCATAAAAGACAAACAATGAAATTAAATCCCAGTTCATTTCTTAGTTTTAATTGGCCTCATCTCTTTTGATTGACAATTTCTACATTTAACTTTTTTTTGCAAAACTCTGTTTATATCAGTTCTAATCTTTGTCTTACATTTCTTACATACAAAGATTCTTTTATACAATCTTGCTTGTGTTGCTTCAAATCTTGCCATTTTAGTCTGTGGAAATTTGTTTCATCAACTTGTCTTCGAGTACACCCCAGTATATTACTATAGTACCTTCATTAACTTTACCAACCAACTCCTCTGGAATTTCAATATCAAATGTTTCAAATGTTTCCATATCCATAACACTTGCTTGATTTCCATTAACTGAGAGTACTTGGGCTTTTTTCTTCTCGATAACAGGAGATTCAATCTTATCATGTCCAGGCATAATCTTTATGATTTTTTTCCCATCTTTTATTGTAACAGCCTCAATCCGACATTTTGCATGTCCATGTTTTCCAGGACGTGAAATCTCGATACTTTTTACAATACAAGCCTGACCATCAAAGATAACATATCTTCCAGTCTTTGCACCTGTAGCATCTATCTGCTTAATCTCTCCCATATAAATCTTAAAAATAGAATTTGTTTATAAAACTTTCTACTAAAGAACAATAAATGGAATAATATAAAAAATTTTATATACTCCAAGAATTTCTCACAAAAGATGAAAACAAAGAAAGGCGACTTCGTAGAATTGATTGTGACAGGAAAACTAGAAGATGGAAGCATTTTTGACACAAATGATAAAGAAGTAGCAAAAGCCAACAACTTTAAAGAAACATTAGACAACATTATAGTTTGCATAGGTAAAAGAGAGATTGTAGAAGGTTTAGATGATTCTTTAGAAGATAAAGAACTGAACAAAGAATTTGAAACAACTATCCAACCAGAAAAAGGATTTGGAAAAAAAGATGCTAAACTTTTCCAGCTAGTCTCATTAAAGAAATTTAAAGATCAAGAAGTTCAACCATATCCAGGTTTACAAATAAACATAGATGGAATGATTGGAACAGTAAAAACCGTATCTGGAGGACGAGTAATGATAGATTTCAACCATCCTCTCTCAGGTAGGATTCTAAAATACAATGTAAAAATAACAAGAATTGTTACAGAAACAAAAGAAAAAGTAGATTCTTTCTTAAAAAACGCAATTGGAAGCAATATAAAACACGAAATCACAGAAAATAAACTACATATTACAATAGACCTTCCAGAAGAGCTAAAAAAAGTACTACAAGAGGAAGTAATAGAAAGAATCCCCGAAATAAAAGAAGTAACTTTCAAAAAATAGAAAATATATCATAATTAACTTTATAAATTTACTTTATAATTTTCTCCTAGATGGAAACAATTTTTAGAAATGCGGAACACCATTCTCCACAACAAAGAAAGGTAAATCCAGTTGATCAAGAATTAGAACAATTACTCGCAAAACAAAAAGCAAAGATTAAAGTGGTTGGATGTGGTGGAGGAGGAAATAATTCTATTAACAGAATGACTGATGTTGGTATCTCTGGTGCTGAAACAATGGCAATCAATACAGATGCTCAAGATCTCTTATATACTAATGCTGATATTAAAATTCTAATTGGTAAGGAATTAACTCAGGGTTTAGGAGCAGGCTCAATGCCACAAGTTGGTGAAGAAGCAGCTCGTGAATCAGAACATGAAATAAGACAACACTTACAAGGTGCAGACATGGTTTTCATTACCTGTGGGCTTGGTGGAGGAACTGGAACAGGATCCGCACCAGTAGTTGCAGACATTGCAAAAAGAGTTGGAGCCCTAACAGTAGGAATTGTTACATTGCCATTTGCAATGGAAGGTGGAAGAAGATATGAAAATGCAGTTATTGGCCTTGAAAAAATGGAAAGAAATGTTGATACATTAATTGTTATTCCTAATGATAAACTTCTTGAATTAGCTCCAGATCTACCATTACAAACAGCATTCAAGGTTGCAGATGAAATTCTTACAAATTCAGTAAAGGGAATAGCAGAATTAGTTACAAAAGCTGGACTAGTTAACTTAGACTTTGCAGATATTAGAGCTGTTATGGGCAATGGTGGGGTTTCAATGATTGGGATTGGTGAATCTGATACAGAACAAAGAGCAATAGAAGCAGTTGAAAAAGCAATTCAAAATCCATTATTAGATGTTGATATTTCAGGAGCATCAGGTGCTCTAATTAATGTTTCAGGTGGTCAAGATATGACATTAGATGAAGCAAAATGTGTTGTAGAATCCATCTCAAACAAGTTAGACGACGATGCAAGAATAATCTGGGGAGCACAAATATCAGATGATTTAGAAAATACTCTAAGAGTTCTATTAATTGTTACAGGTGTTCAAAGCCCTCAAATTTTAGGTCCTAGGAACCTTGGAAAAAACGAAGAAGAACGAAGAGAAATTGAAAACGAGCTTGGAATAGAATTTATTGATTAAACTTCTATATTTTATTATATAAATCTTTATAAATAACCTATGTGCTATAGTCCCGACCCATTTATAAAGGCTAAGAGAGAGAAAAATGACACCAAGCACATATGAAACAGGATATAACTGGCTTAATCAAGAAGAAAGACCAGTTTACGGAAGAGACCCACAACAACCAACATTTGATTATGATTTTTCTAACCAACCAACGTTTAGAAATCCTACTGAAGTCTATCTCTCATTAGCAAGAAGTCTAGCAGAAGTAGACCCAAAAAAATCAGCCTTTTTTGCTAAAAAAGCAGAAATAAACATTGCTGAGAGAGTATTAGAAATAAAACTAATACCTATTCCAGTTGCAATTGATAGGATGGTTGCTTAATTTGTAACCTCCTGTTAGTAGTAAAAAAGCAAAGGTTTATAAACATTAAAATTAGCCATATTCTTATTAAAATGGGCATAAAGCCCTAAATTTAACATGTACGGAATAACTGCAACACAAGATAGAAGAACTTTAGAAGATTCTACTAGAGCAAGCTTTGAAAGAACAATAGAAACAACTACAAAAGCAAAACCAGTTATTCCAAGAATTCTAAGAACACAAGAAGAAATCGATAAATTTTGGAAGTATCTACCCTATTCAAATAGTGGTTATAATGATTTAGATATCAATCTATCCTTAGCCAAATTTGCATTAGATGCAAATGACTTTAAAGAAGCAAGAACAAGATTAAGAGATGCAAAATGGGTTGCTAAGTGGAGCGGATACTACGAAGACTATAAAGATCATATAGATTTATTAGAATTAGAACTTAAATATATGGCAAGTTAACCCAAACCTTTATAAATCCTTATTTTTTCTAATTTCAATATCTATGGCACTTAAAGACTACTGGGTTAAATTGAAAAGTTTCAGCATTGAATGTAGAAGGGTATTAAAGGTAACTAAAAAACCAACAATGCCTGAATTCAAAGCAATTGTAAAGGTAACAGCTTTAGGAATGCTGTTAATAGGAATCATAGGATTCATAATTTCAACACTTGCAATCCTTGCAGGAATTTAAAAATGGAAGAATTACAAAACAAAATATTTGCACTAAGAACAACAGCTAATAGGGAAGACCAAGTTGTTGACTTCTTAAGTTCAAACATTGAAAAAAAGAAATTAGAAGTATATTCAATTATTAGGCCTCATGGAATGAGAGGTTATATTTTTTTAGAAGCAAAAGATAGACAAACCGCAGAAGAATCTTATTATGGAATACCTTATGCAAAAGGCTTACTTGGAAAAGAAGTTGAATATAAAGAAATAGAACCAATGCTTGAACAAGTTAAAATCCAAATGAATATTCAAAGAAATGATATTGTTGAAATTATTTCTGGTCCATTCAAAAGAGAAAAAGCAAAAATTACAAGAATAGACCAACAAAAAGAAGAAGTGATAGTAGAACTTTTAGAAACAGCAGTTCCAATTCCTCTAACTTTAAAGATGGATTCTGTTAAAGTAATTAGAAGAGAGAATGAAGAAGAAGACACAATAGAAGAGTAAAACTTATAAACAACTTATAATTCAAAACGAAAATGGCAAAAGAAAGCATTGAAACTTTAGTTGAAGGTGGCAAAGCAAGTGCAGCTCCACCATTAGGACCAGCCTTAGGCCCATTAAAAGTAAATATAGGTCAAGTAGTTGCTGAAATCAACAAAAAGACAGAAGCTTTCAAAGGAATGAAGGTGCCAGTTAAAGTTATTGTTAACACTGAGACAAAAGAATTTGAAATTGAAATTGGTACACCACCAACATCACAATTAATCAAAAAAGAATTAAACTTAAAATCTGCAGCAGGTATGCCTAATAAAGATTTTCAAGCTAACCTTGCAATAGAGCAAGTAATTAAAATTGCAAAAATGAAACAAGATGCATTTTTTATCAATGAATTAAAATCAGGAGTGAACACAGTTTGTGGAAGTTGTAATTCAATGGGTATTCTAGTCGAAGGAAAAACAGGTAAAGAAGCAATTAAAGATATCAAAGCTGGAAAATTTGACAAAGAAATACAAGCAGAAGCAACAAACATCCCAGAAGCAAAAAAGAAAGTCCTTGAAGAGCAGTTATCAAAAGTAAAAAAGAGTTTTGCTGGTGAATTAGAAAAAATATCACAAGCAAAGAAAGCTAAAGAAGATAAAGAAGCTCAAAAAGAAGCAAAGGCAGGAAAAGCAGTAGCAGCTCCTGCAGCTAAAAAGAAGTAAACTTTTTAAGTTCTTAATTAAAAACTTATTTTATGTCAAAAACATTCTTAGATTATATAGCTGAATCAGGATTAGATTACCAAACTCAAAATGCATACCATCAAGGCTATTCTATTGCACTAGCAATGAAAGAATTTATTTCAGCTCAAGGTCCTCAATATAGATCTGAATTAATTAGCAGTTTAAGAAGAGATAAAAAATTTAATTTTCTCTTTACTTCTGATGATATAAAGAGAAATCTTGGATTAGTTACAAATCTAAGAAGAGTTGGATTAAACTCAATTCTATTAAAAAAAGCATTTAAACTTGCATATGATTCAGAATTAAAGAGATTAGGAATAGAAAAAGAAGTCCTTGAACAATTAGCAGAAGTTAGTTTTGAATTAATAACAAATAAAAAAAGTCAATTTAAAGTTAGAGGTGATTCACATATTGATTATTTACCAGAACAAAATCCAGCAGATTTTATAAGAAATAGATTAAGAGAAATAAGAATAAATATAGTATACCTTCTCTAACAATAAATTTATAAACACGCAAAATTTCTAAAAACCTATGGGGTTATGGTGTAACTTGGTAGCATCACAGGTTTGGGACCTGTAGATCTCGGTTCAAATCCGGGTAGCCCCATACCAAAACATTTATAAACAGACTAAAATCTCACTTTACAAAATGGCAACAAAAAAAGTTGGTTCTTCAGGAAGATATGGAGCTAGATACGGAAGGAAATTAAGAGCTAAAGTAGTTGCTGTGGAAAAAGTACAAAGAGGAAAGCATAAATGTCCTTATTGTAACAGATTAACTGCAAAAAGATTATCACCTGGAATCTGGCAATGTACTAAGTGTGATTCAAAATTTACAGGTAAAGCTTACAAGGTAGGAGAATAAATGGTTGTATACAAATGCTTCGGATGTGGAAAAGAAATTAAAATTGATCTTGTAAGAAAAAAAATAAGATGTCCTTATTGTGGTAGTAAAATTCTATATAAAACTAGAACAGTTCATTCTAAAGTTAAGGCGGTATAAACATGGAAATGAATCCAGAGACAGAAGAAAAGATTAGACAATTACAACTATTCGAGCAAAACATGCACTCCATTCTAGTACAAAAACAAACATTTCAATCACAATCATTAGAAGTAGAAAATGCATTAAAAGAATTGTCTAATGCAAAAGATAAAGTCTATAAAATTGTTGGAACAATCATGATTGATTCTACAAAAGAAAACTTAGAAAAGGATTTAAATGAAAGAAAAGAAGTTCTTGATCTAAGATTAAGTTCATTAAAAAAACAAGAAAATAATCTTAAAGAAAAAGCAGAAAAATTACAAAAAGAAGTAATGACTGAAATAGAAAAAAAGGAGCAAAAATAATGAAAGATCTAATTGATGAATTATGTGAAATACTTGAAGACACTTCAATTCCAAAGAATGTTAGATCTAAACTACAAAATGCAGTAGAAGCCCTAAAAGAAGAAGGAAAGGAAGACTGCTTTAAAGCAAATAAAGCACTACAAGAACTAGATGACATTGCTGAAGATCCAAATATTCCTTCTTATGTAAGGCCTCAGATCTGGAATGTAGTAAGCCAATTAGAAAGCTTGTAAAATAGAAATATTTATATAGAAAACTAAGATATTATAATAAATTATGGGAGGAGCTAAAAAATGAGTATGTTTGGAAAGCTAAAAGACAAGATTCTTCGTTCTGGGTCAGACGATGAAAACGATTTACCTGACGAATATGGAGAGGATTACTTAGAAATAGACACTGATAATCTTCCTCAAAAAAAATCAAAAGTCCTAATTAAACCTTTTACAGTAACAGATTTTGCTGATGTAAAGCCAATTCTAGATTCCCTAAGGGAGGGTTATACAGTTGCTTTAATCAACATTGGACCGTTAAAAAGCAAGGATTTAATAGAACTAAAAAGAGTTGTAAACAAATTAAAAAAGACTTGCGATGCAGTTGATGGAGATATAGCTGGATTTGGTGAAGATTGGATTGTTGTAACCCCCAGTTTTGCAGTTGTTGATAGAAATTTAGGTAGTGCAATAGTTTAAGAGTAAAACTTTTAAACTCCTTTCTTTTTTATTCTCCTATGGTTGACGAAATAAAAGGAGAAATTTGTCCATTTTGTAACAAGAAAACACTTACTCTTAGAGAAGAAGAAGTAGATGTTCCTCATTTTGGTAAAACATTTGTATTCTCAATGGAATGTTCAGAATGCCATTTTAACAAATCAGATATTGAAGCAGCAGAAAGAAAAGATCCAGTAAAAATTACATTCACAATAGAAAAAGAAGAAGACCTAAAAATAAGAGTTGTAAAGAGTTCAGAAGCTGCAGTAAAAATTCCAGGATTAAAAATGGATGTACGTCCAGGTCCAGCGTCTATAGGTTACATATCAAATATTGAAGGACTTCTAGATAAATTTCAAGGAATAATAGAATCAGAAAGAGATAATGCAGATGAAGAAGAAATAAGAAAAAAAGCTAAAAATCTTCTTAAAAAATTAAGAAAAGTTAAATGGGGAGAAATGCCATTAAAAATAATAATTGAAGATCCAAGTGGAAATTCTGCAATTATCTCTGAAAGAACTGAAATTAAAAAATTAAAATAAAAAACTAATCTTCATCATCATCGAAGTCTGAGTCGTCATCATTATCATCATAATCATCTTCCTCTGTAAAATCCTCATCTTCATCAAGTGTGTATGTTTCATCTAAAATTTCTTCCATTGTAAATCCTCCAGATGTTTTCATTTGGGGTGACCAAGATTATTTTTAAATGTTTCTATTTTTAGAAAAGTTTATATATAAATATTTGATTTTTCGAGTTATAGATACAAAAGAATTAGATTTTATTGAAAAACTTGTTGATAATTGTAGTAAATGCCCTACTTTGTTAGAAAGAGTCTGTGAACATGCTAAAATCGCTGATGGACAAATAGAGATTGTTGGTGATGAGACTCAAGTTCTTTTGTGTTATATGAAAAGAAGAAGTAGAGAAAGATTACGAAGTTTACAGGAAATGGATAGAAGACAATCACAAAGATATCCTTATACTCACCATGATTTTGGGAATGGCAATTCTTATACCGAATGATTTGACTATTGATACGAAATCTTTATATATACCTATTTAAAAAGAGGATTAAGATGAAAAAACTATGTATTGATAGAATGAGAGCCTCTATTAATAGAGATGGAAATTTAAGATTTTTGATTGGTGTTGTAGGATTAAGGAACCTAGCAATAGATAATGAAACTATTGAAAGATTAGTATTTTCTAAAGAAGGATATCGTCAACCTGCTACTGCTGAACTTAAATATCAAGGAAATACAAGATTTGTTCTATCCAATTTAGAAAGAGCTACAGAACAAATAGAAGTGCCAGTTAGACTAACTGAAGATACATACACTAATATTATGAGTGGAGAAGATAATATTTTAATAGAATATGAAGTTTTAGGAGAACAATAAAATGAGCAATCAACAACCAATTTATATTTTACCAGAAGATACAAAAAGAATGCTAGGCAAGGATGCACAAAGAAATAATATTCTAGCTGGAAGATTAGTAGCAGAAACAGTTAGAACCACTCTAGGTCCAAAAGGAATGGATAAAATGATCGTAGATTCACTAGGTGATGTAATAGTTACAAATGATGGAGTTACAATATTAAATGAAATGCAAATTGAACATCCAGCAGCTAAGATGATTGTAGAAATTGCAAAAACTCAAGAAGATCAAGTTGGAGATGGAACAACAACTGCAGTAATCTTTGCAGGAGAACTTCTAAAAAATGCAGAAGATCTATTAGACCAAAATATACATCCAACTGTGGTAGCAAAAGGCTATAAAATGGCTGGAGACAAATCTCAAGAGATTCTAAAACAACTTGCAGAAAATGTTTCAATGCAAGACAGAGATATATTAAAAAAAATAGCAATAACTGCAATGACTGGCAAGGGTGCAGAAGGTTCAAAAGAAGTTCTTGCAGAACTAATACTTAACGCAATTGAACAAGTTGCAGAAAATAATGAAATAAATCTTGATTATATCAAACTAGAAAAGAAAATTGGTGGAGGAACAGAAGACTCAGAATTAATCAAGGGAATAATCCTAGATAAAGAACGAGTTTCAAATTCAATGCCAACAAAATTAACAAATTGTAAAGTAGCATTATTAGATGGAGCACTAGAAGTAAAGAGTCCAGAAACAGATGCAAAAATACAAATAACAGATCCAAACCAATTACAAGCATTTGTAGACCAAGAAGAAAGACTTCTAAAAGGAATGGTTGATAAGGTAATACAAGCTGGAGCAAACGTAGTCTTTTGCCAAAAAGGAATTGATGACATCGCACAATACTACCTAGCTAAAAATGGAATCTATGCATGTAGAAGAGTTAAAAAATCAGATATTGATAATCTTGCAAGGGCAACTGGAGCAAAAACAGTAACAAAAATCTCAGAACTAACTCAAGAAGACCTTGGTTCAGCTGGAATTGTTGAAGAAAAGAAAGTTGGAGATGAAAAGATGACCTACATCAAGGAATGTGTGAATCCAAAAGCAGTTACTCTATTCATCAGGGGTGGAACAGAACATGTTATAGATGAAGTAGAAAGAGCTGTAAAAGATGCTCTAGGTGATGTAACTGCTGCAGTTAAAGTTGGAAAGGTTGTTGCCGGAGCAGGTTCAATTGAAATAGAACTTGCACGTCAAATTAGAATATTTGCAACCTCATTATCAGGAAGAGAACAATTAGCTGTTTTGAAATTTGCAGATTCAATTGAAGTAGTTCCTAGAACTCTTGCAGAAAATGCAGGACTAGATCCAATTGATATGTTAACAGAATTAAAATCAAGACATGATGCAGGTGAAAAGTGGGCTGGATTAGATGTGTTTACAGGTAAAGTAACAGATGCTTGGGAAAGAGGAGTTATTGAACCTCTAAAAATAAAAACACAAGCAGTAAAATCAGCAACAGAAGTAACTGAATTAATTCTAAGAATTGATGATGTAATTGCAGGAGGCTCTGGTTCAAAAGAACACCAAATGCCTCAAGGAATGCCCGGAATGATGTAAAATGCCAGTTAAAGAACAAAAAAATGGAACTTGGAGATGGGAAGATCTTGAAGTAGGAAAAAAATACTATTTGGGTACACATGGGGGAAATTTATTTAGTTTAGGTGAAGATAGACATGGTGTTTATATTGGTGAATTTAAAGGAGTAAGAGTATTTTTAGATAGAGAAGGAGCTAATATTAGAAGTTATACAAGTGATCCAAATGCACCCGTTTCTTGGTATGGTACTGGAGGGGATGATGAACCCTCATTTCCAGCTATTAATTGTACAGACGAAGGTTTCATTCCAAGAGGAGAACCAGAAGCCAAAGTTAAAAAAATATTAGAAGAACTAGCAATAGATTTATAGTAACATTTATAAATTATATTGACTAATAAACTTATATGGCAACAGGTGATAAAAAAATAGATGCTTTAATTCAAAGTAATCAAGTTCTACAGAGTAAAATTGAAAATCTAACAGATTCAACAAGAGAACTAATAGAAATCTTTAGATCCGCAGGAGAACATATCAAATCAGGAAAATATGAAGACCCTATGATTAACAAAATAAATGAACTTTTAGAACAAAATAGAAACTTAGCTCATGCTTTAAAACTTTTAGAAGACTATGTAAAGAAAAAAACTGGATCACTTCCAGAACACTAAAATGGTTGTTCGTTTTTTATTAGATAATCAAAAGAAAGAGGAAAATGAAATTCTAAGGAATATAGATCTTTATACAAAGAAAGATCCTTACCCAAATAAACATACAGAACATCTTGCAACATTTCTAAAATCTTGTTTTCAAACAGAATTAGATAAAAAATTAAACAAAATAAGAAGAGAAGAAGAGGCAAGAACAGCAATAAGAAAAAGAAGAATACTTGAAATGAGGAGAAGAGAAGAAATAAGAAAATTAAAAGAACTTGAAGCTCTAGCTCCAAAACCTCAATTACAACCTAAAGTTCCAATACAAACTAAAATTCCAATGAGGCCTCAAGTAAGATTACCAGAACTTCCAACACTTCAAGAAGAAGAACAAAACAAATATGAGTATGTTTTAAGATTGTATGGATATCCAGTAGGGATTTTAATAGAAAAAGATGAACAAGAAAATTATTTATTTAAACAGTTTGAACCTATTATAGACCAAGAAATAATAAATTATATTGAAAAACATTTTGGGGAAAAAATCGGTGCTAATCTAAATGTTCTTGATGACAATAATTTTATACAACAAATATCTTACAAAGCAGCAGAAAAACTAAAGTTAAAAATTTCAGTAGATGATCTTCCAAAAATAAAATATTATCTTAAAAGAGATGCAATTGGAGCAGGTAAAATTGATATTCTAGTTTGTGATGAAAAGGTTAATGAAATATTTACAGAAGGAGATAAATTTGTTGTTGTAAATTATGGAAACTTAGGAGAATTACACACAAACATAAGAACCAGTGAAAAAGAACTAAAAAATCTTATTTTAAGAATAGCTGAAGCTAACCAAAAAATAATAAATGAATCAAATCCAATATTGGAAGTAAACTTTCAAGGTTTTAACATACATGCAAGAGTTGGAAAAACAACAATGATGATCCTAAAAAGGATTTAGATAAACTTAAATATCCTTATTTTTTCTTTTATTCTATGAAACTAGCCGCATTATTCACAGGAGGCAAGGATTCTTGCTATGCAATGTATAAAGAAATGAACAATATAGTTTGTTTAATAACAATTATCTCAGAAAATAAAGAAAGTTTTATGTACCATACTCCAAATATTGAGTTCACAAAGCTACAAGCAGAAGCAATTCAACTTCCTTTGATTACAAAAACAACAAAAGGAAAAAAAGAAGAGGAACTAAAAGAACTAGAAGAAGCAATTAAAGAAGCAATAGGCAAATATCAAATAAATGGAATAACAACAGGAGCAGTAGCTTCTGAATATCAAGCTTCAAGAATAAAGAATATATGTGAAAGATTAAACATTCAATGCATAAACCCTTTATGGGGCAGAAACCAAGAAGAATTGGTAAGAGAAATAGCAAAAGAATTCAAAATAATAATATCAGCAGTAGCAGCCTATCCTTTAGATAAATCTTGGCTAGGAAAAGAAATAAATGAAGAAACAATAAATGAACTAGTAAAACTACAAAAAGGAAAATATGAAGTATCTCCTATGGGTGAAGGAGGAGAATACGAATCAACAGTTATTGATGCTCCATTTTTTAAGAAAAAAATTAAAATCCTAGAAACAGAAACCCTATTCACAAAGGATTCAGGTATATTTAAGATATTAAAAGCAAAACTTTTATAATTCTACCCTCTTTAATAATAAACAATGAAAAGAATTTTATCAATGATACAACCTTCTGAAAAAGAAGAAAAAGAATTAAAAAAAACTTTCAATGAAATAAAGAAAAAAATTAAAATACCCTATACAAAAGTAATAATGGGTGGAAGTTCAGCAAAAGGAACCCATTTAAAAGACAATCATGACATTGATATCTATGTAAAATTCAAAGAAAACAAATATGCTGGATTAAACATATCTGAAATTCTAAAGAGAAAGTTAAAATTTAAAGGATTAAATCTATTACATGGTTCAAGAGATTACTTTCAGTTTAAGTATAATAATTTTGATATTGAAGTAATACCTATAATTGACATAAAAAAAGCAGATGATGCACACAACATAACTGATATCTCCCCATTACACATAACATGGGTAAGAAAACATAAGAAAAAAACAAATCAAATAAGATTAACAAAAGCATTTGCAAAAGCTAATGAAATCTATGGAGCTGAATCATTCATAAAGGGGTTTTCAGGATACTCCTTAGAAATATTAACAATACATTATGGATCTTTTGAAAAACTCCTTAAAGCAGCAACAAAATGGAAACCTAAAGTAATTATAGACACAGAAAACCATTACAAAAAAAAGAACATACTTCTAGAATTAAATAAATCCAAAATAGATTCACCAATTATTTTAATAGACCCAGTACAAGAAACTAGGAATGTAACATCAGTAGTAAGCCAAGAAAAATTTCTATTATTTAAAGAAATGGCAAAAAAATACTTAAAATCAAAAAATAAAATAAATTTCTTTCAAAAAGACAAATTCAATTTAGAAAAACTAGAAAAAAAACATGCAAAACTATTCCTACTAGAAATAAAACCATTAGATGGGAAAAGAGATGTTGTTGGAGCAAAGCTATTAAAATGTCACCAATACCTTGAAAAACAATTAAGATTAAATAATTTTGAAATTGTAGAATCTGGATGGAATTGGGAAGGAGATGCATTATTCTGGTTTGCAGTAAAAGAATTAAAACTATCCCCTACAATAAAACATTATGGACCTAGTAAAAAACATAAAGAAAGATTAGATAATTTCAAAAACAAATGGGGAAAAGTAAAATATGAAAAAGACATTAGTTATGTAATGAAACAAAGAGACTATACTCACGCAGAAGATCTACTAATGGCTCTAACATCTGATGAATATGTAAATTCAAAAGTTTCATCCTTAAACATACGAAAAGTTTATAAATAAGTGATTTATGTTTAAATATATCAAATGAGACTTATTCTCAAAACATTTGGGGTGTTATAATGGAAGCTAAAAAAGGTACTACTACACTAGGAATCGTATGTAAAGACGGTATAATAATGGCAGCAGATAGAAGGGTTAGCGCAGGCTACCTAATTGCAAACAAAAGAGTAAAAAAAGTTTTACCAATAAGTGAGCATATGGGTCTAACTACAGCAGGGTTGGTTAGTGATATTCAACTTTTCACAAAAATAATCAAAGCACAAATTATGCTTTTAAAACTAAGAAAAGGTAAAGAACCACAAGTAAGAGAATCAGCAAATTTACTAGCGAATTTAGCATATTCTAATATTAGAAGACCTAGTATGATTCCAGGAATTGTAGGATTCTTATTTGGTGGTTGGGATGAAAAGGAAAGCTATCAATTATATGAAATTGCATTTGATGGTTCTGTATTAGAAGTAGATGATTATGCTTCAGATGGAAGTGGAAGTATAATCGCTCTAGGTGTTATGGAAACATTATATAAGAAAGGACTTACAACAGAAGAAGGAAAAGAAATAGCAATAAAAGCAATTTCAACAGCAATAGATAGAGACCTAGCAACAGGAGATGGAATAGATATTCTGAGAATTAATGAAAAAGGAGCAGAATACATCTTTAACAAAGAAATTGTAAAAACATTAAGATAATTTTTCTTAAAATGGCAGATATATTAGTAGAAATAATGAGTAAATTGCCAGATGAGGCAGAAGTATCATTGTGTAATTTTGAAGGTGCAAACATAATAGTATACACTAAATCAAAAGACTTTTTCTTAGATAATAAAGGGCATATAAGAGATTTAGTAAATGAATTCAAGAAAAGAATTGAATTGCGTCCTGATCCATCTATAATAATGGATATGGAAAAAGCAAAAGTAATAATACAAAAAGCATTTCCAGAAGAAGCAAAAATTGGTGATATCTTATTCGATCCTCAAAGAAGTATAGTTCTAATTGAAGCTGAAAAACCAGGGGTTGCAATTGGTAAAGCTGGAGAAAATTTAAAGATAATTAAAGAAAAAACATTATGGGTTCCTGTAGTACAAAGAACTCCTTCAATCAGATCAAAATTAATTGAAAATATTAGGGGAGTTTTATATGAAAACAATGATTTCAGAAAAAAATTCCTAAATGATGTTGGAAAAAGAATATACAACGGATGGTTAAGAGGAAAGAAAAATGAATGGGTTCGTTTAACATTCCTTGGTGGAGGAAGACAAGTAGGAAGATCATGTTTATACTTACAAACACCAGAATCAAGAATATTATTAGACTGTGGGATAAATGTAGCAGCACAAGAAACACAAGCATATCCTTATTTTGATGCACCTGAATTTAAAATCAATGAAATAGATGCAGTAGTTGTATCCCACTCACACTTAGATCACTGTGCAATGATTCCATTATTAATCAAATATGGATACACTGGTCCTATTTATTGTACAGCTCCAACAAGAGATATAATGGCCCTATTAGCTTTAGATTACATCTCAGTAGGTTATCAAGAAATTAAAAACCCTCCTTTTACAGCAGCAGATGTTAAACAAATGGTAAAACAAACAATATGTTTAAACTATGAAGAAGTTTCTGATATCACTCCTGATGTTCGAATTACATTATACAATGCAGGGCACACAATAGGTTCAGCAATGGTCCATTTACATGTTGGTAATGGTTTACATAATTTACTATACACCGGTGATATGAATTATGAAAAAAGTAATTTGCTTCCAGCAGCAGTAACTAAATTTCCTAGGTTAGAAACAGTAATCATTGAATCAACTTATGGAGCTAAAGATGATATCCTTCCTCCAAGAATAGAATCAGAAAAACAATTACTAAAAATAATTAATGATACTGTAAAAAGAGAAGGAAAAATATTAATGCCTGTATTGGGCGTAGGAAGATCCCAAGAAATAATGATTATGTTAGAAAGAGCAATGAGAGAAGGAACAATACCAAAAATTCCAATGTATCTACAAGGAATGGTATGGGATGTAAATGCTATACATACAGCCTATCCTGATTTCTTTAGTATGGCAGTAAAAAAATCAATATTCCAAAAGGATCAAAATCCATTTTTATCAGATCTCTTTAAACAAGTTGGAAGTAGAAAAGAAATGGAACAGATTATTGATTCAAAAGAATCATGTATAATTATGGCTACTTCAGGAATGATGGTTGGTGGAGCATCAGTAGAATATTTCAAACATCTAGCTGAAAACCCAAAACATTCTCTAGTTATTACTTGTTACCAAGGTGAAGGTTCTTTAGGAAGAAGATTACAAAATGGTGAACGTGAAATTGGTTATGCAGTTGGAAATGGAAAATCAGAGGTTACAAGAGTAAAATGTGAGATTCATACCATTCATGGTTTCTCAGGTCATAGTTCAAGACCACAATTAATGTCATTCTTACACAGACTAGATCCAAAACCAAAAAGAGTAATCGTAAATCATGGTGAAAGTTCAAAGTGTTTAGACCTAGCAAGTTCTGCACACAAAGCATTAAGAGTAGAATCAAATGCTCCTAGAAATTTAGATGCATTAAGATTAAAGTAATTCTTTTAATTTTAAAATACCTTTTTTAATAGGATTTCTAACTATCTCTTCTTCAACACAACCATCTAAACTAGAAACTTCTCTAACATTATTAGAGCTACATTCCTCCAATTGTCTTTCTAAAGATTTAACCTTATGATAACACCATCCAAAAGAACCAACTTGAATTAAAGTATAACCTACTACAAATCCAATATTCAACCCCCTTTTATGGGATTTATAATATTCTTTAATTTCTCTATACATAAAAATACTAACTTAAAGACCATTTATAAATATTATTATATTAAAATTTGTCACCTTTCTATAGTAATTACACAACCAAAACATTTATAAATAAGTATTACTACCTTTTAGTAGTCTTATTAGGCAATCCCTCCCTGTGTTTATTGGGTGTAAAAGCCCTTTAAACCTTTAATAATCAAATAATGTTTTCTGTTTCGTAACAAAATCTAACAACTTACTTTTCTTAAAGAATTGTTCAATATCAACATTAAATCTATCAAAAATAATTTTTTTAGCATATCTAATCATCTCTTCATGAGAAGAAAACTGCATTCCTTTCTCCAAAGCTCTTCTAGTAGCTTCTCTACAAACCCAAACCCCTAAATGAGTATGATATTCATCAGTAATAAATCTAAGAACTAACACACTAGACTGCCTATGCATCTCTAATAACTTATCTAAAATCCCCAATCTACAAGCATAATAACCTCCAGCAGTATTAGTTGCGTAATTTTTCCTTCCATCATAAAACTCATAATCAGTAACAGTCTTAAATTCAGAATCAGGATTCATTAAAGAATTGGACAAATAAGTTTCAAACAATTCATAACTCCATTTCTTCGGAA
Organism: archaeon; assembly: GCA_043825775.1. Classification (GTDB taxonomy): domain Archaea; phylum Nanobdellota; class Nanobdellia; order SCGC-AAA011-G17; family GW2011-AR17; genus JABHZQ01. The sequence continues at coordinate 135,906 of JBDRRK010000012.1, read as the reverse complement.
AAAACATAATCAAATAATAATTTCCATGTAAAGAACCAAAAAATAAAATATAATCACTTTCTGGATAATCTTTAATCTCTTTAATCTTCTCTTTGCCAATAGTATCATCAACAGCAGTAATGCTCCACCTAGTTGGAACTAACTTTCTATCCTTCTTAACTCCCAAAGTACCTACCGAAAGTATCCTAGACAAAAAGTTCTCATCAAATCCTTTATCATAAAGTATATTCAATCCTTTTGTAGATTTCAAATCAACATCATTAAAAATATATTCAACCTTTCTATCAATCTTAACATTCTCAGTAATTACAGCTTTAACTAAATTAGCAGTCGCTCCAACAGGACTTTCAACTTTATCACTTTTAAAATTATAAAATGGCTTCTTATCTAAATGAAATTCAATATCAACAGGTCTTTTAGCCAAAGCAACTTGCTGTGAAATTTCTAAACTTTTATTAAACCTAACCTCAGACTTAAATCTTGAATTAATCAACACAGATCTAAAGTCAACAACTTCTTTTATTGGCAATGCATTCTTCCCCCAAGTTCTAGGATCATCATATATCTCTGCATTTACAGTATGTTCAGGGGTAGAAACAATTCCAACATTAATCTTAGGATAATTATACCTACCAACAAACACAGTAGGAGGACTACCTAAAAAATCCTGCTTCTCCATCTTTTGAACTTTGAACATCTTTCTAGATGAAAAAATAGGACAAGCATTCTTTCCACAAACTAAAGGATTTTGATACAATCTTCCTTGACATGAAATACAATCCATATTTGTTCAATACACTCAAATTTTATAAAATTATATGAGCCAAAACCTTTAAAAAGGCCGAATTTATCCAAACTCTAAAGGAGATGTGGGACTAGCATCCTGAATCCAAGGTAAACAAAATGGGAATGTATCAAGAAATACGAAAACTATGGAAAAAGCCAAAAGAAAATCTTGGCGAGCTATACAAAGAAAGACTTATACAATGGCGAAGAGAGCCTACAATTATTTCTATTGAAAGACCAACAAGACTTGATAGAGCAAGATCTTTAGGCTATAGAGCAAAAACTGGAATAACAATAGCAAGAGTTAGAGTTCGAAGAGGTGGAAGACACAGAGAACAAAGAAAAGGTGGAAGAAGATCTAAAACTCAAAGAAGAAGAAAAATTGTTGGAAAATCATATCAATGGATTGCAGAGGAAAAAGCACAAAGAAAATTCACAAATTTAGAAGTGCTAAACTCATATGAAGTTGCTAAAGATGGATTATACAGATGGTTTGAAGTTATCATGATTGATACTTATAGACCAGAAATAAAAAACGATCCAAAATTGAAAGCTTTCTGCTTTAGAAAACATACTAATAGAGTATTCAGAGGAAAAACCTCAGCAGCTAAAAAATCTAGAGGTTTAAGAAAGAAAGGAATTGGTACTGAAAAACTAAGACCTAGTAGAAGAGCAAAACTTGGTAGATCCAAGTAAATTTTTTCTTTTTTTAAAAACATTTATTAACTATTAAACTTATAATGAATATATGAAAGATTTAAAATTTAAACAGATTCTTAAAACTGCAATGATAGCAGCACTAACTTTTGTTGTTGCATTAATATGGAGAGATGTTATTATGGAATTCATTGGAGTATTTGTTCCAGCAGGAGATGAACTCTTATTCAAGTTTATAACAGCATTTATAGCAACAATATTTGTAATTATGTTAATGTATATCTTCTTAAAAACAGAACAAGAAGCAGAATATCTTGTAAAAAAATTCAAAAAAACTAAGAAAAAGAAGAGATAAGCTCTTTTTTACTAATCCCTTTTTTCTTTGCCATTCTCTCTAACACCTTATCAAAATAACTACCATATTGAGCAGCTTTTTTCTTTCTCCAACAAAATTCCATTCCCAGATGTTCAGCAGTCTCTCTCAATATGACTTTCTTAAATTCCTCATTCATTTTCAAAGAACCATCAATCTTCATTGCATATTCAATCAAGTCTCTATCTAAAAAAGGACATCTTGCTTCAATATTAAAACTTTTAGCAATACTTTTATCTCTAACAATATCTCTATCATATATCCCTAACAACCCTTCCCAACAATTTTTATTTATATCACCCTTATGTCTCTCATAACCAGCAAACAACTCTTCACTGCCTAAACCAGTAAACAATATATTCTCTTCAACCATTGAACAAACAGCATAAGTTACAGCACCAACACCAAAATTAACAACATCCTTCCTTACTAATATATCTTTCAACTTCAAAAATATATCTTCAACCTCTTCATCAGTCAATACTTTATACTTCAACTTCCAACCATAATGTTTTGCAACCTTTCTAGCCCATTCTAAATCTGGTGCATTTTCTAAACCCACAGAATATAATGTAAACTTTATTCCTAACTTAGAACAAATAAAAGCAAGTAAAGTAGAATCCAAACCTCCTGAAAAAGCTATTGCAACTTCTCCTTTTCTTCTATCAACAGCATTAACTAATAACCTCTCTAACTCTTTAATTATCTCCTTCTTATCAGTAAGTATCTCATCTGTTCTTAATTTACAAACATCTTTAAATGATTCATCTAATTTCATAAAACTAAAAATTCAACAGATGCTTATAAATCTAACTTAAAACCTAAACAACACAATATTAAACGTTCCAGGACTTTTATACTCCAAACCAGGAAACATATTCTCTTCCTGTAAAATAATATCCTCAACATTGTTATGTTGAAATGTTCTTTGTTTATTCAAAGGTTTTAAACTAACAGGTCTTATATTGTATGTCTTTGATGTACCTTTCAAATGATTTGGCCTTTGAAACTGATATTCAGGCATTTCAAAATCTGGCAATTCATCAGCACTAGCCTTACCACAATAAAGTGCACATCCTAAAACTAATCCATATAGCATTTTTTTCATCTTAATCATCCTCCAATATAATATATAACAAGAATAAGTTTAAATTGAATCCAAAGAAATTATATAAAGTATATAATTACAAAAAACTTATTAACAACTAATTCTCAAAAATAAAAATGGCAGATATTCATAGGGAACATTGGCAAGCCTTAATGACAAGTACAGAACCATTAGAAGTTTTATCAGAAAGATTTGCAAGAGCATTAGGTTTTACAGATAATTCAGAAGTTGTGTACAGGGATTCAAACACAATAGTCTGGAAAGAACAAGGACAGAAAAACTTACTCTCAATATCCTATGGTTACTATCATCATAGAGCTAATCAAGAGGTAATAATAAGTACCAATCCTATATATCCTTAACAGAAAACTATATAAGCCCCCTATTTTTCTACTGATTATCATAAAATTATATTAAAACTAAAAATAAAGGTAAAAAACAAAGATGGCAACTGCATATGACATAAATCCTACTGATTTGATAAATAAAGCTGCAATTGAGCTTAAAAAAACAAAAAACGTCCAAAAACCAGAGTGGGCTTCTTATATCAAGACAGGTGCAGGCAAAGAAAGAACCCCAGATGATGCAAACTGGTGGTATGTTAGAGCAGGCTCTATTCTAAGGAAGATTTACACAAGAGGTCCTATTGGAGTATCAAAACTAAGAAACTTCTATGGAACTAAAAAAAACAGAGGAGTAAAACCAGGAAAGTTTTACAAAGCATCTGGTAAAGTTATTAGAACAATCCTACAACAATTAGAAGCAGAAGGATTAATCAAACAAGTTGAAAAGGGAGTACATAAAGGAAAAATTTTAACTCCTAAAGGAAGATCATTTTTAGATACAGTAATTAGGAAGAAAGATGGAACTGGAGGAAATAAAACAAAGGAAGCTTCAGGAGATGCAAAACCAGGAATTACAAGAGCAACTACAGCTCCAGCAACAAATAAACCAACTGGAACTGCAAGTAAAGCAACTGATGAGCCAACAAGCAATCAGCCGGTACAATAACCTGAAAACAGCACATCCTGAAAAAGCATTGCAATCATTGTTAATAATTTTCCAAACATCGCAAAAAGAAAAACTAACACACATTAATGATGAAGAATATAAAAAATTACTTCAAATGATGACACCACAAAAAAAAGAATTCAAGATCACAAGAAAATGAGCAGATATCTACACCTAGCAAAAAAATTAAGATTGGCAAAGAAAGGCCGTCAAACTAGATGGGCTCCTTTTTGGACAGTCCCTAAAATATATGGTACAGGTAGAAGAGTTCACCCAGGAAGACATACTACAATAAAAAGATCCTGGAGAAGAGTAAAAACCAAGGTATAAAATGGAAAGAAAATACATAATACCACTGAGAAAGGAATACCAGAAATCACCTATTTACAAGAGAACACCTAGAGCAGTTAGAACTGTAAAAGAATTCTTACAAAAACATATGAAAGTAGAAGATGTTAGACTAGGAAAACATCTAAACATGGCTCTGTGGAATAATGGAAACAGAAACCCTCCTCATAAAATTGAAGTTAATGTTAAAAAATTTGAAAATAAAGAAGGAACCTATGTCAGAGCTGAAATACCAGGAAAGAAATTTGAAGAAGAAGAAAAGAAAAAAGATGATAAGAAAAAAGGTAAGCTTCAAGAAAAAATAGAACAAATGACAGGTAAAAAAGATACAAAAGTTTCAGGGAAAATGGGAAAACAAGAAGAGCATAAAGAAGAGGAAGCTAAAGAAAAAGCTAAAGTTCTAAAAGAAGATACATTAAAAGATAAAAAAGAATTTGATAAAGATGAAAAATTTGCTAAAAGAGAAGAACAAGAAGCTAAAGAAGAAGAAACACTAATACATAGACATGATAAAAAAGATACATTAAAGAAATAATTATTCTAAACTTTTTACAACTGCATTAGTAACTAAATTCTCAACACTATCAGCACCAGCCCAAGAATCACAAGTTCCATCTAACCAAATAAGCTCAAATTCAGGCCTATTCAACAAACCCCAATAAGTTGCATTACAATTATTTTCCCCTAAAAATTTAACATCTACAAATAAAGTTTGATCACCATAAACAGAATCAACATAAGTTAAATGAACAGGCAAAATAGAATAATCAGCAACAGGCCTTATATCAATAGGTTCTACATCTAAATCCAAGTAATACTCTCTTTCAAATTGATTATCTCTTAATTTAACTTTTCTCTGTTCAATAATTCTTTCTGTTAAAACTCTTCCAATACTTTCTTTAAACTTTAAAGAATCCTCTAAAAGCTCTAAATCAGAAGTATTTGCCTGTCTTAGATGACTACATCCATTTAATGCCAAAAGGCTTATTAACAAATAATGTGATTTCATAATCTCTGAAGATAATAATTCATATATAAATCTTGTCATCACATATTAGTAGTTACAAAATAGAAAGGTTTATAAAGAGAAAAAGAGGTTATTTATAATACAATGGATCCTAATAATTATGACACAATTGAAGATTTTGTAAGAGCTTTAGAAAGAGCAAATCAGATTATTGAAGATCAAAAACCAGATTGTATAATTGCTCCAATGTTTGGAAGTGTACCTTTTATTGATGTTATGAATGTAATTAATGATAATTTTCCAAATGAAAAGGTTCAATATGTTCCAGCATCAAACAAAGTTCATAGACTAAGGGAAGTATTAAGAAGTGTTTTTGAAAATGTTATAAATAATGTTGCACCTCATGGCGGTTCATTTCTATCTATTGATGAAGTAATAAGTGGAAACTCATTAAAAAGAGTTTACAAACAATTTGATGCAGCTAGAACAAACTATGCCAATATAAAAACAAAAGAATTTTTTGGTCCTTCTGTAGATTTTAGAGAAGAAAATGTACAAGCATATCGTGATGCAATTAAAGATTCAATATCCTACAAAACAATTGGAATTGTTGACTCTAAATTGCAAAGAGAAGGAAAAGAATTAAACGAAACATATCAAAGTTTACTTGAACAAAAAATTGTAATTCCTATAGAAACTACACAAATTGTCACAATGGACAGAGTAGGATTCTTTCCAGCAAAATATAGAATGGATAAAGATAGTGAAGGAAAAAGAGTCTACTTACCAGTTGTGGATGAATTTAATATAAGTCAAGAGTATATAGACTTTTTACATGTAGTAAGTGAAATCCTAGGGAAAAATAGAGATTCTGTAACAGTAAGGAATATGGGAAAAATTAGAGATTCATATAGATTAGTTCCTGAAGAATTAAGAAAGCTTTAGTTACCTTTATAAATTAAATACTAACTTTTATTCTTATGAAACTCCCCTTTGAAAAAGTAAATAGAAATATTATTACAAAAAAAGAAGAAACTACTAATCCAGATTATGGCCAAAACCCAAATGAAAGAGAAGTTAAAGATCTTCTAGAACTAGGAGTTATTGTTCTAAACAAACCCTCTGGTCCTACATCACATCAAGTTTCTGATTATGTAAAGAGAATTCTAGACCTATCCAAAGCAGGACACTCTGGAACATTAGATCCAGGAGTTACTGGAGTTCTACCAATAGCCTTAGGAAGATCAACAAGAATTGTACAAGTATTACTAAATGCAGGAAAAGAATACATCTGTTTAATGCATCTGCATGATGAGTTTGATGAAAAAACAATAAAAACTAAAATGGAAGAGCTAGTTGGAAAAATACAACAAATTCCACCAATCAAATCAGCAGTAAAGAGACAGAAAAGAACAAGAGAAATATATTACTTAGAAATTCTAGAAATAGAAGGCAAAGATGTTCTATTCCAAGTAGGATGTCAAGCAGGAACTTACATCAGAAAACTATGTCATGATTTTGGGCAATCATTAAACTCAGGAGCACATATGCAAGAACTAGTAAGAACTAAAGCAGGACCATTCCAAGCTAAAGATTGGATTTCACTACATGATTTAAAAGATGCAAAAGAAGAAGGTAAACTAAAAGAAATTATAAAACCAGTTGAAACAGCAGTAGAACACATTTCTAAAATATGGATAAGTGACAATGCAGTAGATTCTATCTGTCACGGAGCATTACTATCTGTACCAGCAATATCAAAATTTCATGACAACATTGACATTGGAAATACAGTAGCAATAATGACATTAAAAGATGAACTAATTGCAATTGGAACAGCAAAAATGAATGCAATAAATATTCAAATGCAAACAAAAGGTATTGCAGTTGGTAACACAAAAGTTTTTATGGAAAGAGGTACCTACCCAAAATATGAAAAAAGTTCGGATAACAATTAGAGGAAAGGTTCAAGGAGTTTTCTTCAGAGCTAATATAGAAGAAAAAGCAAAGAAACTAAATATTAAAGGCTATGTTCAAAATATAAACAATCATATTGAAGCTGTTTTTATAGGTGAAGAAGAAAACGTAAATAAATTACTAGAATTCTGCACAAAAGGTCCTGAAGGTGCAAAAGTTAAATCAATAGAGCTTGAAAACTGTTATGAAAATTATGATAATTTTAAGATAAAGTACTAAAAAAATCAGAAAGAGGTTTCAACCTAGCACCAAAAATAGCAATTTCAGAATATTTTAAATCTGGAATAAACTTATAAAAACCATTTAAAATACCAACAGCTAAGGGATTATCAGGAAATCTATCAGTATAATCATCAAATTCAATAATTGTATTATACAGCCTATCTCTATTAGACCTATCATGAATCTGCACTCCTAATCCAACAATAGAATTATGCATAGATATAATATCAGAGATAGAAAAACCATGTACCTCAGCTATTTTTTGAACATATTGATATTGCTGCAATGTATATAAAGTTAAACCAGTTGTCATATAAATTGACTCAAAATTGAGTCTTTATAAGCCTTTTCTTATGTATACTTAACAACAAAACACTCTTTAATATTCTTTATATCCACAAATTTAGATAAAAAATCCTTAACAGTTTCTAAAGGATACTTTGCCTCTAATTTCTCCCCTTCAACCCTAACAAAATCAATAGGATCATAAAATCTATATTCATTCAAAGAACTTAAAAATTCAATTGACTCAGAAACTCTATACTGAGTACCATCTTGAACTAAATAACCTTTCTTCTCCAAATCTTTCATAGCATCAAACAGCTCTGAAAACTGTATTCCAGCCTTACCAAAAATATCAGCAGGTTTAAACGACTTCAATTTAATTGCAGTATCAACAACTCCTTGCAATTTCGGAGATATTTTATCAATATTTAAATTTAATAAAGAATTTCCAGAAACTTTTTCCAAATCACTAACAATATTCAAATTAATCAATTCTACTAATACATTAAAATCTTCATTATTCTGCTCACAAGTTAACAATATTGCTGGAATTAATTCAACTTTAGGTTTCTTCCCATGCATTAACTTATAATCTTCAACAGAATATTTCTGACTAACTGCAGGAACAACCTCTCCTTCTTTAAACTCCTCAACTTCATCTTCAGAAACTTCAACTTTAGGTTGTTGTGCAAAAATATTAACAGCCTCTCCACCATGTTTACTTCTTCTAGGCCTTATATCAACAAAAATAGGATTATCCACAACTCCAGTAACCAAAGCAGTACCAATGGGCAAATTTTGTATTTCATTAACAGTATCTTTTGTAATTCCTTCAACTGAATTAGCAACAGCTCTAACATCATTAGGATTTGTAACCTTTAATATTATTTGGGTAGATGCTTGGCTCAAAACACTTTTATCCACACGAGAGGGTCTCTGAGAAATAACACAAAGCCCTAAACCAAACTTTCTACCTTCAGCAGCAATCTGCCTTAATATTGCAGAACTTTTTGCCTCTCCAAAACTTCTTTCAGGAATAAAGTTATGTGCCTCTTCAACTACAAGAAAAAAAGGAGGTATATTATTCTTCTTTCTTTCCATAAACAAATCATTAACTAATTTATATACAATAATCTCTTGGATTTCTGGAGCAACGCCTTTTAAATTTATTATTGTAGCCTTCCCAGGTCTAACTAACTCTCCTGGCAAGGTAGGATTATCAGAAAACAATTTCAATTTCTTCAAATATTCCATAATATTAATTAAAGTCCACTTAGCAGAATTATCTTCTGAAGCTTCTAACTCAAAAACTAATTCATTAAAATCGACCTTCCCACCTAAATTCTTCAAAGCAGAATATAATATCCCCTGTTGTGTTGAAGATAGCTTAGCTGGAAGCAATTTAATCAATTCGCCAGAAGTTAAATTCTTTGAATTCAATTTCAACGGCTTAGCATTTTTCTCTTCAGTTGAAAACTCATCTATCTGTTCCAAATAACCCTTAGGTTCAATAGCAAACATCTGCATTCTATCTCTATCCTTAGGATTTGGATATTTCAAAGTAGAATATTCCCCATGAGGATCTAAAATAACAATAGGAACATTTTTTTCTAATAGTTCTTCCAACAAAACACCAACATTATATGATTTACCTGAACCTGATTTTGCTAACACATTAACATGCTTTGTAAGAATCCTATTCAAATCCAAATAAACTTTCAACTTGTCTCTTCCTTGTAAAATCCCAACATAAGCATTATTCTCATTTCCTTCCAAACCTAAAACTTTAGAAATTAACTCATCCTCAGCCAACAACACTTCAGTACCAGGCTCAAATGGATATGTCATCCCTCTCAAACCACCATTATCATCCCTATACCCTAAAACAATACCTTGAGCAATTGTACCATTAGAATCTTTAATAATCTCAATAACCTGTCCTAAAACAAACCCAAACTCTTCATGCATAATTTGAACATACTCAAATTTCCTAGCATTTTCCTCTGCATTAAACTGAAATTCAGTTGTTGTTACCTTTCCAGATATTCTTCCTAGAATCATAATTATTGTTGTAAATAATTAGTTTATTAAGTTTATCAATAATGTTTATATACTTCAAGCATTTTAAGGAAAAATATGAAAAGAGTATTCCTAATTCATGGCTGGGACGGAAATCCTAATAATCACTGGTTTCCTTGGTTAAAAAAAGAACTTAAAAGTAAAGGCTTTGAAGTCATTACTCCAGCTATGCCAAATAAATCAAAACCAAAAATAGAAACTTGGGTTCCATATCTAGCTGAACAAGTAGGAAAATTAGACAAAGATACTTATTTCATTGGACATTCTATTGGTTGTCAAACCATTCTAAGATATCTTGAAAGAACAAAGGGAAAATGTGGGGGATGTATATTTGTAGCTGGATTTTTTACATTAAATCTTGATGAAGAAACAGAAGATGATAAAGCAATAGCAAAACCCTGGTTAGAAACACCAATCAATTTTACAAAAGTAAAAGAAAAAACAAATAATTTCTTTGCAATATTCTCAGATGATGATGAAGTAGTTCCAACAAACAATGCAAAAATGTTTAAAAAAAATATTGGAGCAAAAACATTAATAGTGAAAAATAGAGGACACTTCACAATGGAAACAGATATTAACAAAATACCAGAAGTTCTGGAAGAATTACTTAAAATGACTCAATAATTCTTCCTTATTCCTAATCTCAAACTCATATTCCTTAGAATCAACAGTATGTGCATACAACCTATCATAATAATCAAGCAATAAAACCCTAATAACTTCTTTTATTTCACCTTTTTCTAACATTAATTTCAATTCAACTACTTTCTTCTTACCCAAAAACTTCTCAATTATATCTAACTTCTTAGAAAATAAACTAACATCCAAAATTTTACAATACTCTTTGTAAATCCTTTCAACCCTTTCATCAATATCACTAACTAATTTTATCTTCTTACTTTCTTGCATCTTATTCCAAAATACTAAAGGAATCTGAACACTACCAATCTTTCTTGATTCTCCTTCTATAATAACTACACCCTTCAACTCATTTAATCTAAACAATAACAAACTTTCAAACATCTTCTGACTTCTAGGCTCCAAACCAATATCACCAAACACACTCCCTCTATGTTGAGCTAAACCCTCTAAATCCAAACCATTATCTAAAGAACTAATAATCTCAGTCTTACCTGAACCAGTCAAACCATAAAGAACATACAACTCAAAATCAATCTCTTTATCCAATTCTTCTCTAACCCATTTTCTATATTCCTTATAACCTCCTTCTAAAACAGTAACATCCATTCCAATTCCTTTTAACAAACCACAAATAGAATTACTTCTCATCCCACCTCTAAAACAATAAATCAATATAGGCTCTTTTAATTTTTCATACTCCTTAAGCATTAAAGGTAATTTTTCAAAAACAAATTCCATTCCAGTATCAACAGCTTCTTTCTTATCTTTCTTGTAGATAGTTCCAACAATAGCTCTTTCCTCATCTGATAACAAAGGAATATTAATAGCATTAAGAATATGATCCTCTTCAAACTCAACAGGAGAACGAACATCTACAACTGATTTGAACTTATCTAACTGCATCATAATCCTTACCAGAAGAAAATAAAGTTTCTCTTACCCAAAACCAAACAATACGTAAATAACCCTTCTGTCTAAATCTCCTCATATCATTAAAAACATAACAATCCAAAACATCAAACCTTCCTTTCTTCTTTCCAGCTCTTAAAAATTTACCATCTTCATGAATAACCTTACTTTCATCAAATCCACCAATTCTCTCATACATTTCTTTAGTACAAAAAATCAAACCAGTATTAAACCCAAATCTATGGATATTGGATTTCAACCACATAATTGTTCTATCAATCTTATAATCAGAATTAGATTTTACCTTAGTAGTACCAATATTAGCATTTGATTCTAAAATCATAGAAATAACATTTTCATCAACTTTGATATCAGCATCCAAAAAAATAATTTTATCAAATGAAGCCTCTTCTACACCCCTATTTCTTGCCTTAGAAACACCTTTCTCAGACAACTCAACAACTTTTCCATACTTTCTAGCAATCTCAGCAGTGTTATCAGTACAAGCATTACAAACAACAATTTTCTCAACATCAGAAGGCAATGATTTCAAAGTGCTTTCTATAACTCTTTCTTCATTAAAGGCAGGAATTATCACTGAAATCATAACCAAAAAAACCAAATACACTCTTTTAAATCTATCGCATTGTTTATAAACTCCTTATAAATACCTCAGATTATGAAACCCCTATTAAACAAGCTAAAATTAGAGAAATTACCTAAAAAGGAGAAAAAATTCATCCTCGTAATGGTAGATGGTTTCGGTTACCACAATCTAAAGGAATTGCAAGATACTAAATACATGCCTTTCATTTCAAAACTATTAAAAAAATATAATATAACTCCTTACAATGTAGGTCTTCCATCAACAACCCCCTATGTTCAAGCTGGAATTTTCTACAATAAAAATGATATAATTCCTGGATTCAGATATTATGACAAAGAAAAAGAAAAAGAAGTAGTTTCAGGATATCCAAAAACAGCAAAAGAACTAGAAATTGAATTAGAAAAAAATTATCCAGGAATACTAAAAGGTGGAGCATCAATTGGAAACCATTTCACAGGTGGGGCTACAAGAAACATCTTTACATTGCCTGCAATATATACCCAATCAAATCTAACAAATGTAAGAGATATTGCTACAATACTAATCTTAAAACCTATAGCATTCATAAGAGTAAACTTTTACTCATTAAAAGAATTCATGATAGAAATATTTGAAAACATAAAAGACAATGTAAACAAAGAATATGCAAATCTATCTTTCTTCTATCCCTACTTCCCATTCTTTAGATTAGGAATAAATGCTATATTCAAAGAAGTAGCAACAGAAGCTGCAATTTTAGAAATAAAAAGAGAAAATCCAAAAATTAGTATAAACTTTAATGGATATGATTGGCTTTCACACTATAGAGGACCAAAACATAAAAGTACAAAAAAAGTATTAAAAGAAATTGATAAAAATATTAAAAGACTATACAAACATGCAAAAAAGAACAATTATGATTTCTACATTTATTCGGATCACAGTCAAGTTCCATCCATTCCTTTTGATAAGGTTTACAATCAAACATTAAATGAATTAGTAACTAGAATAAAAAATAATAAAAGACATTTAAGAGATACAACTTTTGATTATTTTCTATACAAATTAAACTTTTATTATGAAAACTTTTCACAACCATTAAGAATATTAATAAAACCATTTTTAAAATTATTCTACTTCCCAAAAAAAGAAACAATAAAAAGAGAAATTTCAGTACATAACTCCTCATGTATTTCACATATTTACTCAAAAAATCCAATAGATTCTGATCTAATCAACAAACTAGTAAGTCATGATGGAATTGGAATGGTAATACAAAAAGAACCTTACAAAATACTAAGTAAACATAAAGAACCATTAAAAATCTACAACATCACTGAAAAACAATTAGAAACATTTTCAAAACAAAAACATTTTGGGGATTTATTTGTAATTGGAGATATAAAAGGAGATAAAATAATCTCATTCGAAGACTTCCATTTAGGTTCACATGATGGATTTGGTTTAAACCAAGATGTAGGATTCTTTATATCAAAAGAAAAGTATGATTTCTCTAAATCAGAAGATTCAAGAGTATTACATCATGTATTTACTTCTTATTAGCCCAAAATTCTTCGCCTTCTTCTTCCATCTCTTCTAATCTTGTATAGTAATCTGGAAGTTCATTCAAGTGAGCTAAAGCAATCTTACCAGTCTTTAAAGGATCATCATCAGTTACATTTGTGTTTGTATCAACAGTTCCATGTTCTAACTCAACATCCATTCCCATACGAAACTGCTCAACATCAAACTTATCCCATTTAATCCCTAATTTCTCTCCAATCTCTTTAGCTACCTTTGCTGTAAATTTTTTCATAAAATTACAATACTCAAAACATTTATATACTTTTATCAAGAAAATAAGTAATATGATTAAAATAACCCCAGAAATACCCTTATTGGGCTGTATAGCTTTTGGAATCATAGATAGGGGGACAAACCTACTCCAAGTAAGAGCTACCTCTGCCTGTAATTTAAACTGTATATTCTGCTCAACTGATTCTGGTCCACACTCACAATGTCATAAAACTAATTTTACAGTAGACCTAAACTATCTAATAGAAGAAACAAAAAAAATAGTAGAATTCAAAAACACAGACATTGAAATTAACATTGATTCTGTTGGTGAACCATTAACCTACCCAGAACTTACACAACTAATAAAGAGATTAAAAAATATACCTTTAATATACAAAGTATCAATACAAACCAATGGACTCCTACTAACAAAAGATAAATTAAAAGAACTTAAATCAGCAGGATTAGATTCAATCAATCTATCTATAAGTTCATTAGATCCTAAACTTGCAAAAGAATTATCAAATCAACCATCTTATGATATTAACAGTATAATAAAGATAGCCAAAGAAATACCCAAATATATGGAACTAAGGCTATGCCCAGTTTGGATTCCTAAAATAAATGATGTAGAAATTCCAAAGATAATAGAATTTGCAAAAGACATTGATGCAAAACTTGGAATACAAAAGTATGAAATATACAAATATTCAAGAAAAATAAAAAAAGTAAAACCTATCACCTGGTGGAAGTTCTATAAATCACTAAAGGACCTAGAAAAGAAACACAACATAAAACTAATACTAACAAAACAAGATATGGAAATAAAAAAAGCAAAGAGAATTCCTGAGGTATTCAAAAAAGGAGAAAAAATACAAGCAACAGTAAAACTGCCAGGTTGGTATAGCCATCAAATGATTGCAATAGCAAAAGATAGATGTATTGCAATTAACAACTGTACAAAAAAAATAGATGATATGGTAAACATAAAAATCCTAGAAACTAAAAATAACCTCTATGTAGGAGAACAAATATGAAGTATGTTGCAATAACAATAAAAGGACTTGAAGACATTGCAATTAAGGAAGTAAAAGAAATAATAAAAGCAGAAGCAAAAAAAATAGTAATTGGAAGAATACAATTTGAAACAAAGGATATTAAAAAATTAATAGAAAATACTAGGTCTATAATAAAAATATATGAATTATATGAAAAAAAGAAATTTTCAACTATAGATGAAATATCTGAATTAGTTAAAAAGAAAAAATTAAAGATAGAAAAACCATTCAAAATATCTTGTCATAGGGAAGGAGAGCATGATTTCAACTCACAAATAGTAGAACAAACAATTGGTAAGGAAATAGATGGAAAACATGATTTAAAAAATCCAGAACTAATCATTTTCGCAGATATTATTGATAACTTATTTATTTGTGGACTAGATTTAACTCCTAAATTACTAAGCAAAAGAGATTACAGAATAAAAATATGTAATCAATCAATAAACGCCTGCATTGCATATTCAATGGTTCGTTTATCCAGTTATAAAAAAGGAAAAAATCTATTAGATCCATTTTGTAAAGATGGAGTAATTCCAATAGAAGCGATACTCTACCAAAAAGGAAAGGTTTATGCTTATGATTCTCTATTCCACAACATAAGAAGCACAGAGATAAATGCAAAGTTAGCAAAAATAAACAAAGAATTAAATCTATCAAGAACAGACATTGAATGGCTAGATAGTAAATTCAAAAAAGAAGAAGTAGACTGCATTGTGACAACCATTCCATTTCCAAGTAAACACTTTACAGAAAAGAATGCACAAAAGATATATGAACAATTTTTATACCAATTAGAATTTATTTTAAAGAAAAATGCAAAAGCAGTAATCATTGGACAAAATCTTTCAACATTTAAAGAAATGCTTTCTAGTTTTAAAATAAAGGAGTCTAGAGAAATAACAACAGGTGGACTTAAACAAGAAATTGTTGTGTTCACCAAGTAGTTAAGCTTCAAAGAAAGATTTATAAACCTGTATTTTATCAGAAACTTATTAAAACCCTATGGAGGAACTAAAAAATGGCAGATATGGTAGTTGTAAGAAGTAAAATTAAAGAAAACGCAGAAGGTATGAATGTAGCAGGTAATTTTGCTGAAGCTTTAAATGTAGAAGTTATGGATTTAATCAAAAAAGCTTGTAACAGAGCAAAAGAAAATAAAAGAAGTACAGTTCAACCTAGAGATCTGTAAACAGGGAATTTTTTCCCATTTTTTTTCTTATATAAAACTTTATATATTTCTTTCATTTATATTATTGTATGTCAAAAGCTAAAGGGAGTAGAGCTGAAAGAGAATTATTTCATATGCTATGGGATAATGGTTTCGGGGTAATAAGATCTGCAGGCTCTGGCTCAACTACTAAACCTGCTCCAGATCTTCTAGCAAGTGATGGTAAAAAAACTCTTGCAATTGAATGTAAATCAATAAAAGGAGATAAAAAATACTTTGATATAGCTGAAATAGTACAATTAAATCTTTTTGCAACAACATTTGGAGCAGAACCTTGGCTAGGTGTAAGATTTGATAATATTGGTTGGTATTTCATAGAATCAAAGCATTTAAAAAAAAGTAAAGGTGAAAGTCTACTTCTATCCTTAGATTACCTAAAAAAGAAAGGATTAAAATTTGAAGAGTTAACAGGAAAGTATAAACAAGAAAAGTTGTTATAAAAACCTTTATATATTAAATTACTTAATTATTAACCATGGAAGACCAAATCTACAATATGCTTCTAAAGGAAAATGAAGTTACCTGGAAAGATATCATCTACAATTTAATAAAAACAGAACAGATGGATCCATGGGATGTAGATATCACTAAACTAACCCAAAAATATATTAAAACAGTACAGGAAATGAAAGAAATGAATTTCTTTACATCTGGAAAAGTAATTCTTGCTTCAGCAACACTTCTAAAAATAAAATCAAATAGATTCATAGATGAAGATATTAACAATTTTGATAATTACCTATTTCATCAAGAAGAAGAAATAGAAGACCTAGATGAATATATGGATTTCCATGAACATAAAGTAGAAATCCCCAAATTAGGAATAAAAACTCCACAAACAAGAAAGAGAAAGGTTTCAGTAAGTGATTTGATTGGTGCATTAGAAAAAGCATTAAAAGTTGATTCAAGAAGAAAATTAAGACTACAAAGATTCCTAACATTCAATAAACCTGAAATTCCACAAAAGGCAGTAGACATCTCTTTCCTAATTACAGAGATATTTGAAAAAATAACAGCTTTATTTAAACAGAAAAAAACAATTGAATTCTCAGAATTATTGCATAATCCAGAAAAAAAAGAAAAAATATTAACACTATTACCTTTACTTCATCTTCACAGTCAAAAAAAAATAAATCTAGAACAAAAAGAACATTTTGGTGAAATATATATTAATAACTTTGAAGAGTTAAAAAGTTGAGATACTTCTAATCTTACCCATATTAACCTTACTATTCAATCTAGGATTGTGATACTCTAAATCTTCTCCAATATCTAAATGTTTAATATAAGCCAGACCATATCTAGCATCTTTACTAGTTAATCCCCTGCAATAAATATCCTTACCAACTAAAAATAAAGAAAATTCTCCTTCTGGAGTTTTTACTACAAATTTCTTATCAAACTCTAATTCTTCTTTTACCAATTCTTTCTTCTTAAAAAATATCATTTTGAAACCTTCTCATAAATATCTACTATTGGTTGTGTTCTCATAACTTTTCCTTCTTTTAATTGAAAATAAATTCTTCCACCTTTTTCTAGTTGTCCATTATCACCTAAACCAGTTATCTTTTTCTTCTCACCTTTAAAATTAATCATCCAAACCCCAGCATTTTCAAGAAGTTCATAAAGCCTTCCAGCCCTTGTCCTAATAAGATATACAGCCATTTTGTTTCCTCCTATTCAATAAGTTTATTCAAATAAACAATATAATCTTGAGTAGTTTGGTAATAATTTTTCAATTTTTCAATATTTACTTCCTCATCCTTAGTAACTAAAGTTACATTTTTCCTATATTCTTCTTTAGCTCTAAATTCAGTATTGTATATTTTTTTCATTAATATATAAAAATCTACAATATCTTTTACTTTTTTGTCTTTAGGGAAAAAACTTTCTAACTGTTTCATTCTAACTAAAGGAACTTTAGGAATAGCAGTTACTACCTTCTTATCAATTTGAAATTCAAAAATATCATTAGTTTTATGATTCAAAGTATCAATAAGCTTTTCGATAACAGTTCTTATAACATCAACTGTTCTTGTATATTTTAGTGTAACATAAATTAAATGATCCACTCGCTTCAATTCGTTTATTGATTTATCTTCTTCCGACATTTATATGTTCACCAACCTTGGCAATAAAAGGCCTAGCCATAGACAAATGTTTCTTAACCATCTTGTCATCAATAATCCTCATCCTGTAATCATCAGAGCAAATTACAAATTTTCCCTGTCTTGCAAATTCAATGGGTGCGTTCCTCTTAGCCTCAATTATCTTATTTAAGGCCCTAATCAAAAATCCAATCTCTTGATCAAACCCATGTTTACGGACACAATAGTCCATATATATATTTAATTTGGAATTTAAATCTTTCGGAAACACACCAATCTGTTTATAAACTCGTTCATATAATAACAAGGCATCTAGTGATTTTAGCAAGGCAGTATTTATTGACTCAATTGCACTATATAACAACCTTACCTCTTTAATAGTTGGATATGTCATGTAAACAAGATGGTCTGCCTTTGCAAAAGCTAATTTTGCTTCTTTTTGTAAATTTAGGACCTCTTGCATTAGGATTGCAAATCAAGTATAGCCTTGGCAATATCTCCATCAGCCTCTTCCAAAGCCTTTCTAGCCTCATCTTCTCCACAATCAGTTTGTTCCATCACAGTTTTGATATCTTCTTCACTAATTTCAGATTCTAATTCAGCCTCACCAACAATTTGAAAGGATTCCTGTCCCATCATAACAACTTTGGAAACTTGAGGATTTCTAATAACTAAATTTCCCTCATCTGTTTTAATTATAACTTCTGAAGCGTTTATAGATGTCTCTTTAACACCCATTTTCTTCATAGCCTGCTTCATAAGCTTTGGATTCATACCTTGTAACATTTTAAAGACTCTTTTTTATAACAATCATAACAACAATAACAATAGCAATAAAAATAATAATCCAAGAAGGCGGTATTTGTATCTTACTCTTATAATCATCAAAATACCGCATTAAACCTCCACCAGATGAAGGCATTGAAATTTTATCTCCCATATAATATAAAGAAATGAAATAGATATTTAAAAAGGTTTCTCTAAATACAATAAACTTTTATAATAGTAAATTTTTCCTCAATTTATGACTATTCAAGAAATAATATATAATGGCTTAGAAAAAGCATCCCTTGAAACAGTAACAAAAGCATATCTATCAACAAGATTTTCTTCTGGAAATTTTCCTATATTAACTAATTCAACCACTCCAATAAGCATAGAATTTTTAGAATTAAAAAAAGAAGATTTTAGAAGTTATAGAGATATTGGTGATGGTTGTCTATTCTGTGCTGGTTATCAAAAAGCCCTAGTAAATCCACATTTTCAAGATATAAGCTTTTTAATATTAATAGGCAGAAATGCTTATAATAATGCAGCAGGAAGATTAAGAAGAAAAACAGACCAAGATTTAAAAAGTATTTACGAAGAATTAGCTCATAAATTTTTAATTGCAGCTGAATCTCTAGCTAAATCATTTGGTAATAATTTAGGAGAAGAACATTTTTTAGTATTAAACACACATTTTACTAAATATAGGGATAAAGAAACTTTACAAATTCTTATTGATAGAAATATTTTATTAATAGATCCTAGTCTGGGGAGTAATTAATCTTCCTCAATTCCAAGCAGTTCTTTGATTTTATCTTTATCAAAACCAATAACCATCTCACCATCAATTTCTATAACAGGAACACCCATCTGTCCTGACTTTTCAACCATCGCTCTAGCTTTCTCTTGATCTTGAGCAACATTAATCTCCTCAAACTCAATATTATGCTCTTTTAAGAAATCTTTAGCCAAAACACAATAAGGACATGTTGGTGTACTATACACAATTACTTTTTTCTTTTCCATTTTAACCCCCCTATAATTGATAATACAGAAAAAATACTACTATATAAAATTATCCTAACAAAACTCTTGAAAAAGAATTCACTCGGAAACATACTAATCAAAAGACTATCAGCAGGCAACAACCAGTAGTCATTTCTAAAAAATATCTTATGAAATAAAGTAAAACTAAAGTCAAAATTAATAAAAACAAGTAAAAATAATAATATCAATCCTAAACCAATCAACCCCCCAATAAAAAAATCTCTTTTTGAAGCAAAAACAGCAAATCCAATCAATACTAAGGAAATAAACCAACCAATCCAAATCAATTGTCTAACATCACCCATATGTATTAGTTCTTCATCACTATAATCACCTACTAAATCACCACCAAAAAAATATTTAACAACATTATCACAATTATCACCACAATTGCTATTCCTTTCATAAAAGCCCATATCAATTACTACTAAGTTTAAACTCAATAATACTATCAAAAATCCAATTGCAATATATCTCATATAAAAATCAAAGAACTTTAACTATTTATTAATTCTGGTCTAACCTCTAATCCTTCAAATTGTCCCATTACCTCTCCTTCTTCAACAATTCTCAAAAAAGCTTCTAAATCTACTATCTGTTGTCTTAGCATTATTTTTAATCGAAAACTATTACCATTTGGAACAAAAGAATAATTATCCAATTCAGGTATTGCATCATTCAAATACAAAGCTAAATCAAAAAGTTTATTACAATCAGTATCTTCAGCAATATAATAAGAAAAAAATCTAGTCATTGTACCCAGTCTTCTCCTTCAAGTTTTCGATTGATTGTTCACCAGGTAATTGTGTACCATCAGCCAAAATCCAAGTAGGATAACCAGAAACACCATAGCTAGCAGCTTCTTCAGGGTAATAAACAGAATCAACATAGTTTATGTACTGAAAAGAATCGCCAAACATAGCTTTCTGATTCTGACAGTGACCACACCACTCTGCACCAACCATTACCACCCCTTCTTCTGTTAAGTATTTAGCAAAATCATCAAGATTATCAGAAACAACATTCCCAGTAGGAAAATTACTACATCCCATCAAAAATATCAATGCTAAACCTAAAATTATAAACTTTTTCATATATACTGAAGAATATATTTTATTTATAAATCTTTCCCTTGAATATACTGTGGACCACATTCAATACAAATATTGAATTTACTCAGAAAACAACCCCTACACACCAATTTCCCACATTTTGGACATATCTTAAAAGCAATATCTCCATGACAAACCTGACATTTATGCTGATTCATATTTAATATACATATAATAACCTTTATAAATTTTCTCAACCTAAAATATTAAATGCGTTTCAAAGAGAGGTTGAAAAAAGAGCTAAATGAAGAACATGCAGCAGTTCTAATCTCATATATGAAAACGTATAAAACAAACACAAAATCTGAAACTCAAAAGAAATTAAACTATCATATTGAAAAGTGTAGGAAATTTCTTGCAACAGAAAACTTAAATGTAACAAGAGCAAGAAGAGACTACACAAAAAAACTAGAATACTTTATGGAAATAAAAAAAGTATTAGGAAAAATATAATGGAAGACATACAATATAAAGGACTAAAAAATTTAGACAGCATACAAATAAAAGAAGTACAAAATCTTTGTGAAAATGAATTAATAAAAATAAAAAGAGAACTTAGAAGTCAAACAGCAAAGATGTTTATAGATATACATTTACAAGAAAAAGATGGCAAAAGAGAAAAATTTTCATTCCATATTAGAATATTAAACCCAACTATAGTTCTAACAGCAAAACATTCAGATTTCCAAATAATGAAAGCATTACACAAATCGTTTGATAATCTAAAAACCGAAGGGGATAAAAAATTTAGAAAGGATGTTACTAAAAGTAAAGTAAAAAAATTCTAATAACATTTATATATTAAAATGAATACTAAACTATAATGTATTATAATATATCTAAAGAAGAGGTAATAAAAAAATTAAATTCTTCCAAAGAAGGTTTAACAGAAAAAGAAGTAAAAAAAAGACAAAAGAAGTTTGGTAAGAATAATATTGAAAAGAAAAAACCAATATCTCCATTAAAAATATTATTAAATCAGTTTATAGATCCTCTGGTTATAGTATTAATCATAGCAACAATAATTTCTTTTCTAATCCAGCACTACGTTGATGCTATTGTAATAGGGATAATTTTAACATTAAATACATTACTTGGCTTTACTCAAGAATACAAAGCAGAAAAAGCAATAGATATGTTAAATGAACTACGTTCTTACAAAACAAAAGTTCTGAGAAATAACAAAATAAGTATTATAGAAACAAAAGAGCTTGTTCCAGGAGATATAATCATTTTAGAAACAGGAGACAAAATACCAGCTGATGCACGATTACTAGAAACAATCAGTCTAAATATAGATGAATCCTCATTAACAGGAGAATCAACGCCTATATTTAAAATAATAAGTCCTATAAAAAATAATCTTCCAATAGCAGATCAATTAAACATGATCTTTTCTGGAACAATAATTACAGAAGGAAGATGTAAGGCAATTGTAACAAATATTGGACAAAAAACAGAACTAGGTAAAATAGCAAAATCAATAGAAAATATAAAACAAGAATCAACTCCTTTACAAAAAAGATTAAAACAATTAGGAAAATGGTTAACAATTCTTATTTTGGCCATAGTTATACTACTAATCCCTATTGGCTTATTAAGAAACATAAATTTCTTTGATATATTTTTGACATCTCTAAGCCTAGCAGTAGCAGCAATCCCAGAAGGCTTACCTGCAGTTGTTACAATTACATTAGCATTAGGCCTAAGAAAGATGTTAAAGAAAAAAGCATTAATTAGAAAATTAAGATCTGTAGAAACTCTCGGTTCTGTAACAACTATCTGTTCAGATAAAACAGGAACATTAACCCAAAATGAAATGACTGTTACCAACCTCTATGCAAATAATAAAGAATACAAAGTAACAGGAAAGGGATACGAACTAAATGGTTCTTTTTTATTAAATAATAAAATAATAGAATCAACAGAATTAAACAGGTTAATACAAATATCAACTTCTTGTAATAATGCTACAATTGAATCTGGAGACCCAACAGAAAGAGCATTAAAGGTTCTAGCTGAAAAAGGAAAGGTAAAAGCAATAAAAAGAGAACAAGAAATTCCTTTCTCTTCAGAAAAAAAATATATGGCTATTATTGATTCTAAAAAAACATTCTATGTAAAGGGTGCGGTGGAAACAATTCTTAAAAAATGTAAATATATCGAAGTAAACAACAAGAAAAGAGATCTAACCTCTCAAGACAAAGAAGAAATTTTAAACAAAAATAAAGAATTTACATCAAAAGCACTAAGAGTTCTAGCATTTGCATATGGAGAAGAAGATGCATTAATCTTTGTGGGATTGGCTGGAATGATTGATCCACCAAGAAAAGAAGTAAAATCTGCAATACAAATATGTAAACAAGCAGGAATAAGGATAATAATGCTCACAGGAGATCATGAATTAACAGCAATTGCAATAGCAAAACAAATTGGAATAAAGGGTGGGTCTATAAACGGATTAGAGCTTGATAAGATATCAGATATAAAATTAAAAACTTTAGTTAATAAAGTTTCAATATTTGCAAGAATCTCTCCAGAACATAAAGTAAGAATTCTAAATGCTTTGAAAGCAAACAAAGAAGTTGTAGCAATGACTGGTGATGGTGTTAATGATGCACCCGCATTAAAGAAAGCAGATGTAGGTATAGCTATGAATATAAAAGGAACAGATATTTCTAGAGAAGTATCAGATATAATTCTATTAGATGATAATTTTGCAAGCATAGTATCTGCAATAAAAGAAGGAAGAATAATCTATCAAAATATAAAGAAATTTATTAAATTTTTATTAGCTTCAAATATAAATGAAATTGCAATTGTATTCTTTGCATTAATAGTAGGTTTACCATTACCTGTATTGCCTATTCAAATACTTTGGATAAATCTTGTTACAGACTCATTCCCAGCATTAGCATTAGGAATAGACCCAGCAGAACCAGGTTTAATGAAAAGAAAACCAAGAAACCCTAATGAAAGTATATTCCATAATATGAAAGGATTTCTAATCTATGCAACAATATTCTCTTTCATTGCAATTGTAGGATTATTTTTATATTATTATAAAACATCAACAATAGAACATGCAAGAACAATTGTATTTACTACCATAATTTGTCTAGAATTATTTTTTGTAGTATTTGCATCAAGATCAAGAACAACTCCTTTATTCAAATTAAAGCCTAATTATCAATTATTAGGAGCAGTATTATTATCTTTCCTTCTTCTTATTATAGTAGTCTACACCCCATTAAATCAATATTTCTACACAGTACCTTTATCAATAAAAGACTGGTTATTAATATTACCTATATCCCTATTAGGGCTAGTATTGTATGAAATAGGCAAACTTTTTAAAAAAACATATAAATAACTAACTATCTTAATATAATATGAAAATTAAAGAGGTGAGAGCATCTATTATTAAGAATTCTAGAAACAACCCTGCAATACAAATAACAGTTAACAAAAAATTTCACTGTTCAGCACCTTCAGGAGCCTCTACAGGAAAATATGAGATTCCAGCATTTAAAAAAAATATAAAACATTCACTGGATTATATCAACAACTCAAAAGAATTAAAAGGATTAAATTTTGATGAATTCAAGGATTTAAACTTCTTTGACTCTTGGATAGGAGATATAGGCGCAAATCCAATTGTAGCATTACAAGGGGCAATATTAAAAGCAATGTCTGATAACAAGGTTTACTCCTTTCTTAATCCAAAACCAAAAAAATTCCCAATTCCATTAGGAAACTGCATTGGTGGGGGTAAACACACAAAAACACAAACAATAGATATACAAGAATTTCTATTAATCCCTAGAGGTGGAAACTTTACAGGTAGAGTAATGCTTAATGAGTATATCTACAAAAAATTAGGTAAAACTCTTCAAACAGATAAGGTAACAGACGAAGGAGCATTTATTACAAAAATGTCTGATTTAGAAACATTTGAATTTTTATCAGATTTCCTTGCAAATCCAGAAAACACACTAGATAACAAAGTCTATTTTGGAATTGATCTTGCGGCATCAGGAATATTCACAAATAAAATGTATTTCTACAAAAACTTCTCAAAAACAATAAAGAAAAACAAACTAAAAAGAGAAGATCAAATAGAATTAATAAACGATTTAATTTACAGATACAAACTAAAATATGTTGAGGACCCATTAGAAGAAAATGACTTTGAAGGATTTTCAAAAATAACAAAATCAACATTAGTTTGTGGAGATG
Source organism: archaeon (assembly GCA_043825775.1). Taxonomy (GTDB): domain Archaea; phylum Nanobdellota; class Nanobdellia; order SCGC-AAA011-G17; family GW2011-AR17; genus JABHZQ01. Next base: position 110,593 of record JBDRRK010000012.1, on the reverse strand, counting down.
ATCTAATAACAACAAATATTGAACGTTTGAAAGAAGCATTACAACAGAATTCAGTAAACTGCATTATAATAAAACCAAATCAAATTGGTTCATTAACAAAAACAAAAGAAATAGTTGATTTTGCAAAAAGTAAAAATATAACAACAGTAATATCTCATAGATCTGGAGAAACAATGGACACATTAATTTCTCATCTAGCAGTAGCCTGGGAAATTCCTTACATAAAAACAGGAATTGCTGGCAAGGAAAGAAAGATAAAGTTAAAGGAACTAGAAAGGATTGAAAATGAAAACACCTAAAATAGGATTAGCACTTGGAGGAGGAGCTGCAAAGGGAATTGCATACATAGGTGTACTTAAAGTTCTTGAAAGAAATAAAATTCCAATTGACTACATATCTGGAACAAGCATTGGTTCAGTAATTGGAGGATTATATGCTTCTGGATACTCTGCTAAAGATTTAGAAAAAATAGCAATAGAAATGGATTGGAAATCTCTTTTTGATTTTTCTCAACTTGAAAGAGGATTAATTTCAGGGAAAGGAATGGAGAAAAAAATAAGAGAACTACTAAATAACAAACAATTCAATGATCTTAAAATTAAATTTATAGCAACAGCAGTAGATATCAAAACAGGAAGAGAATACTTCTTTAACAAAGGAGATGTTGCAAAAGCAATAAGAGCTAGTATTGCAATTCCAGGATTATTTGCACCTGTACACTTAAACAATATGATTCTAGTTGATGGAGGAGTTATTGATCCAGTACCAGTAAAATCACTAAAGGGAAAATGTGACAAAGTAATAGCGGTAGCATCTACAATGCAATTATACTCTCCAAAATTTAAAGGAATGCCTCATCCTGATAAACATAAATTTGTTGATTATATTTTTGATGAAAGTATAAAATCATTAAAAGAACAATTAAAATTATCACACAAAATATCAAGAGCAGGATTATTTTTCTTTAATAGAGAAAAGTTAAAAGCAATGATGCAAGGTCCATCACCTGAAATATTCATAGTTGCAAGTCACTCTTACAACATAATGATGAGTAATTTAACAAAAATAAGCCTTGAACAATCACCACCAGATGTATTAATAGAAGCAAATATTGAAGGAATAAATATGTTAGATTTTGACAAAATTAAAAATTTAATCAAAAGAGGAGAGAAAGCAGCACTTAGGGAAATGCCTAAAATAAAGAAAATAGCCAAAATTAAATAAAAACATTTATAAACCCCCATTTTTTCTCTAAACCACATGACTGAAGAAGAATTTTTAACACCCTTGGATAATTACCTAAAAGTTGGATTACATATAGGTACAAAGTTCAGAACAAAGTATATGGAACCTTTTATATACAAAGTACGTTCAGATGGGTTAGCAGTTCTTAATGTTAAAAAAATAGATGAAAGAATAGGTCTAGCAGCTAAATTCTTAGCACAGTTTGATCCAAAAGATATAATGGTTGTGTGTAGAAGAGAAAATGGTTGGAATGCAGTAAAGCTATTCTCTAAACTAACAGACATACCAGTAATCGCAGGAAGATACAGACCAGGGTTAATGACAAACCCAATTTTAGAAGATTTTAAAGAAACAAAAATAGTATTGGTTGCAGATCCATGGCCAGACAAAAATGCAGTTAGAGATGCATTTAAAATTGGAATTCCAGTAATTGCCTGTTGTGATACTAATAATGAATCAAATTATGTAGATCTAATGATACCTTGTAACAATAAAGGAAAAAAATCATTAGGCTTATTATTCTATGTTCTAGCAAAAGAGTATTTGAAAAACAGAGGATTGTTAAAAGACGAAAGTAAGATTGCAATCCCATTAGAAGAATTTACAAAAGAATAAAATGAGATTACCCACAAATATCAGATGTTTAAAATTATCAATAAGGAAAAAAAATTACCAAGTAGTACCTAGAGTATATGCAATTCCTAGTTCAGCTATTCCTACAAATATTTATTCTAAAGTAGAAGGCCCAGTAGAAGTATATGTAGTAACAAAAGTAACTAATGGAGATATCTACGGAAACCCTATAGTTCGAGGAACTCAAGAATATGATAAAATTGCAAGATGGGTTGGATTTCCAAATTCAACAAACCAAATAGATAGAGGTAGAACTATTTTTATATCAGAAAAACCTAGTGCAATAATAAAAAGAGAAGAACTTTCAGATTTATTCTAAAATACCTCTAGCAGCAATAATCCCAGTTGCAGCAGCACCAACAATGTTACCAGCAACACCTGCACCATCTCCTGCAACATACAAACCTTTGATTTTAGTTTGTAAATGTTTATCAGTTTTAATCTTAGAACTTCTTAATTTAATTTCTGGCGCATACAATAAAGTATTACCCGAATATATTCCAGGCATAACACTATCCAACATTCTCAACCCTTCAATAATATTAGTAACAACTCTATGCGGAAAAGCCATTGAAATATCTCCAGGAACAACATCTTTCAAAGTAGGTTGAACATAACTCTTCTCCATTCTATCCCAAGTACTTCTCCTTCCAGCTCTTAAATCAGCCAACCTCTGTACAATGGGTTTACCTCCACCTATAGTATTAGCTAGTTTAGCAATACTCTTAGCATATAAAGTAGTATTCTCAAGAGGTTCAGTCAATTGAATTTCAGTAACAAAAGCAAAATTACTGTTATCTGACTTGTGATCAGAATTACTATGCCCATTCACACAAACAAAACCATCATAATCTTCAATAGCAACCATTCCCTTTGGGCAAGGACAAAAACTTCTCATAACATCATCATAAGTAGGTGTTCTAATCTTAAAAATAGCTTCATACATAGATTCAGAATACTCTCTCATAATCCCCTCTGGAAATTCAACCCTAACTCCTACTTCAACTTTCTCATATTTATATTCTAAATCATGCTTTTTTGCAATCTCTTGCATCCAAGAAGCATTGAACCTTCCAGGACATAAAATAACTTTTCTACTTTCAATCCTTTCCCCATTCACTATAACACCTTTAACACCATCTTCAACAATAATATCATCAACAATACTTTCTGTTCTAATCTCAATATCTTTTTCTCTTAAATAATCTTCAAAATTCTCAATTACTTTCGGAAGTTTATCACTACCCACATGTCTTATCTTCCTAACAAACAAATGAATACTATTTCTTTTACATCTATCCACCAACTCTTGAACCTTTGCACTATCTTTAGGATAATATTCAGCAACAACTCCAAATTCAGAAAACAATTTATCAACATAATCTATAATCTCTTGATAATCAGAAATAGAATACAAATCTAACATCTTCTCGTGACTCAAAACAGGAGTAAAATGCAATTTACCATCAGAAAAAGTCCCAGCACCTCCAATCCCACACATAACCTCAGTTTTTCCTCTATCCTTTATACTCTTACCTTTCTCAATTAAAAGAACTTTCAAATCAGGTCTTTTAGTCAATTCATAAGCTGCAAACAAACCAGCAGGCCCTCCTCCAACAATAATTACATCATACATACTCTGTCCACATATACATATTATTTATAAGAATTTATATAGGGAAAGTAAAGCTTTGACGCTTTTTTATGCATTTAGTATTGTTCTTACCTGTCATTACGTTCCGGGTTGTAATTCATAAATTATCAAGAGGGTTTATAATATTTTTAAAGCTTTTATTAGAAACATGAGTATAAATCTCAGTTGTTTTAACATCTGAATGCCCTAATAACTTTTGTATTATTCTTAAATCCACCCCTTGTTCTAATAAATGTGTAGCAAAACTATGCCTAAGCATATGAGGATGGACATTAACTCCTATAATCTTTCCTAATTTTTTTAATACTAATTGTACTGATTTCTTTGTATACTTTCCCTTCCTCCCTTCAAAAACATATTTTGTCTTAAATTCAGTAGTTGAATAATATCTCAAAAGATCATTTTTTAATGTTTCAGAAACAATTGTAACCCTATCTTTACTACCCTTTCCTTTTTTAACACAGATTAAATCTCTATTAAAATTAATATCTTCTCTTTTTAGGTTAATCAGTTCTTGTAGCCTTAAGCCAGAACAGTATAATAATTCAATAATCAATTTATGTTTGAGGTTTTTAGTTGAAATCAGCAACTTCTTTATTTGCTCTTTGCTTAGTAATTTAGGTAATTTCTTTTCTTTTTTCTTTATTGGAACTTCTTGTGGTGTAAATGGTTGTTTTAAAATTTCAGTAAAGAAAAATCTAATTGCAGCATATTTTAGTCTCATTGAATTTACAGACAAATCTTGGATTAATAAATAAGATTTAACTGCTTCATTATCCAGATTAAGCCCAGTTTTACTAATAAAATCCAAAAATTTAGTAATATGAAAAGTATAAGCTTTTTCGGTTTGTTTGCTAAAACCCTTTAAATTGCACAAATCCTTGACTTTTTGTAAATATTCCTCTTTAAGTATATTATAATCCATAATAGAAATAGACCATAACAACTTAATAACCTTTTTACAGTTTTTACGAAAATCTTCCGGATCTGGTTGAAAATTTACTTTAATAAATAGATTTAATACATGTTATATTCAATTCAGAAAACGATTAAATGGCTTCCACTTTTTTTGAAGTTATAAAAAGTTATTTAAACTACCTCATCTATTATTTTTATTATGTGTATAGGAGATGACCCAGTTGCAAGAGCAATGCCATATTTAATATCTGGCATAATTTCAGTAGTTATTACATTATTACTTTACACAATTCCATTTGTAAAAAAGTGGAATCCAAAATATACAAAAGTAGCAAAAATAATAATGATAATCATTTCAGTAATTCTATTATTTTTAGCATTTGTACAATATACAATTAGATACAAATGTATATGATACGCCGTTTTCTGAACTTTGATTTTTTGCCTTCGGCATCGTTGCACTAAAAATCAATCCTAACGGAGAATATAACAAGGATTTAGAGGTTCCAGAAACTTGCAGTTTCTTCCACCCAAATTTTTGCTTCGCAAAAACTTCTCTAAATCCCGATGTTATGTCTAATTAAAATCACTTTTCTTTCCCACCCAATAGGAGAAGTTGTTGCTCTGTGCTTCGCACAATTTGCTGAAACTTCGTTTCAGAATTATTATTTGGACACTTTCTACTTTTTAACATAAATCACTTTCTTTCCCCACCAACCAGAATAAATATCGTTTTCTAAATCTATAACTTGAACTAATTTTAATCCTAAATTCAAATTTTTTGTTTTTTTCATAATTAAATAATGCCAATATCTTCCTTTCGATTTTTTGATTTGCATATTCTTGTATTTTCCTAAATATTTCAAAAAATCAACTCTTTTGCCATTATCCCAAATTTCAATTAAATTTTCATATTCTTTAGGATGGTCTTTTCTATATTCTTGTAATTCTAAAACTGCTATTCCATCTTTTGTTAAAATTCTATTTACCTCTTCAGTAAACAATGCTCTGTCTGAAATATACTGCATTGTTGCTTGACAAAAGACAAAATCAAAAAAATTATTTTTGAATGGGAATTTTTCCCCTGCATCAAAACTGGGATAAATCTTTGGAATTTCTTTGTTTGAAAAACCTTGGTCTGTTGCATATTCTTTTGTAAGTTTTTGGTTAAACTCTTTTTCAAAATTAGTTCCAAAAACTTCTATTTTGTCACCAAAGATTTTTTTCAATTCTAAAAGTGCTCTTCCAAAACCTGCTCCTATTTCGAGAATTTTAACTTTTTTCTTATTCTTTAAAATTTCTTTAATTTGTTTTGGAATATCTCCTATTCTTCCCTTCGCCCCTTCTAATCCTTGAGCCCTTCCCTTTCTCCAAATTATTTTATTATTTTTAATTTCCTTAAAATAATATTTCTCGCCTGATTTTTTTAGAGTATAGTTTTTCATACGCATTTCCTTATTTTATTTTTTCCAGAATGATTTTTTCTTTTTTCTCCAATTTCTTTTAAAATGAAATCAATTACTTGTTTAACTGATTTATTGCTTGTGTCAATTAAAATATCTTCTTTATCTTTATTTTTCAACCCTTCTTTTGCTTGCTCAATAAAATGTTTTTTAGCCATTGTTGATTTTTCTCTTTCAATATTTCTTTTTAATGCACTTTCTAAATCAACATCCAAAAAGAACGAATAAATTTTGTAATTATCCTTTTTCAGATAATTTTTCAAATATTTTTTAACTGTAGATTGTCTTGATTCTTGTATAACAAAATTTATTGCTCCAATCTTTTTTATGGCCTCTCGCATAATATGGTATGTCGCGGATTTTGCCACCTTATTGTGCCTTCTATCTTTAAGGTTTAGAGGTTCAAACATTTCCTTTATTTTCCAAATATCTACAAATGCAAAATCTGGCAAAACTTTTGCGAGCTCATAAGAAATAGTGGTTTTTCCTGCTCCACTCTTTCCCCTTATTATCACAATCTTTTTCATATTAACCCTAAAACGAAAGTAATTTAAATATTTAACGAAAGTGCCCAACTTCTTTTTTAGAAAAAAAGAAGGCAAAAAATATCGCAACAACTTCTCTTATATAATGCCCACCCTGAAAAGTGATTTTAACTCTGCGAAATTCTTTCAGAATTTCTTGTCACGCCTTGCAGGCTCTCGGGCTAAAGCCCTAGGAAGACATAACAGGGCTTAAACAGAAAATCCTTGCAGGATTTTCCCAAATTTTTTCTTTCAGAAAAAACTCTCGAGGTCACTTCGTTCCGCTCGAGCCCTACGGGTTGTTTAAGCCCGATGTTAAATGAAATTTTTGAATTGCTAAAAAAAGAGGGGGATTTCTTACTGCTTCTTTGCCACATTCCATAATACATCAAAATGAGATTTATAACTTTCTGCAATAAATTTATTCTTTATCACAATAATTAAAGGTTTTTCTTTAATTAAATGTATTGAAATATAATCTCCAAAAATAGTTGTAGTTGCTTCACTTTTTATGTCTAAAAATCTCATTTGAAAATTTTTAATTTTCATCGGGTGTTTTACATATTTTGGAGATGTAATTAATTTTCCCGAACAACCTCTTTTAATCATTTCTTTTGCCAATAATGGAGATTCATAAAGAACGTCATAAGCTCTTCCTGTTGCACCAAAAGAAAAAAATTGCGTATGTTTCATTAATAATCTGCCAAAAGCACGAATGCCTTCTTTGCCTTCATACAAATTTATTTCTTGCTTTGTATCTACAATTTTTTCAATTTCCTTTAATTCAGGAATAATGTCTTTGATATAAGCAGTTTTCTCTCTAACTGGATTTAAGAGATTCTCTGGATCTAAAGCATTGAAAATTTTTTTATTGCCCTTGATAATATGACCAACAAGACCTTTATCGATTAAATGATTTAATACAGTATATGTCAAAGTTCTATCCATACTAATACTCTTTGCTAATTCATTTGCGGATAATTCTTCTTTCTTCAATAACTCCAAATATATTTTAGACTCGTTGCCTGTTAATCCTGCATTCCTTAACTTTTCCAATAATCTATCCATATGATTAAAGAACAAACCAACCTATATAAATGTTGTTATAAATAATAACAACTAACATTTATATGGCTAAATGAAATATTAAATCCATGATAGAGAAAATTATCAATAAATTATCAAAAGAATGGAACGAAACTAGCACTGAAGTTAAAGTAGCAGGAGCTAGCATATTATTTGGACTTGGCATGGGGGCTATCGGGAAAGCGACAAATGAACATTGGATACCTGCAATCCCTCCTGCAATGGACCTTTTTGGAGGAAGAATTAGCCCATATACCTTACCTTATGCTTTAGGTGTGGCAATAAATTATTTACCTGAAATATATCAAGCAGCTTATATGGTCTCAACTTATTCACAATAAACAGAAATCCCCCTCTTAGTTCTTCGAACATTTACACTCACTTCATTCGAAATTAATAACGCAATTCAAAAACTCAAGGGGACGTCTTGCAGACTTTCGCTTCGCTCACCCTCATTTAACAAGGATTTAATCAGAAAACCTTACAGGTTTTCTCCGAATTGACTTCGTCAACTCGATTAAATCCTGATGTTATATTCAATCGTCGTGTAAAATAATAAAGGGGTTGCCACCTCAATTCTTCTTTATCAACAACTTTATATAATAATGAATTTTTTATTATAATATGGATGTCATAATAATTCACGGCCCTCCAGGAGTCGGAAAATTTACTGTAGCTGAAAAGTTATCCAAAATTACAAGATATAAACTAATTCATATTCATAGTATTTATGATTTTTTGGAAAGTATTTTTTCAAAAGAAAAATATGAAGTTAGTTTAAAAATTTTGAATAAGATTTATTTGGATGTTTTGGAAGAATCAGCTAAATTAAATTTTCAAGGAATCATATTTACATATGCACATATTGCACAAGATAATTTTGATTTTCTAAAGAAACTCAATAAAATTTTAGATAAATATGATTCTAAATTGAGAGCCGTTCAACTTACCTGTGATAAAGAAGAATTGAAAAAAAGAGTTGTTGCTGAATCTAGGAAAAAATTCAACAAAACTCATACCGTAAAAGAATTAGAATATTTATTTTCTGTCAAAGATTATGAATCAACTTTTTCAGATATTGAAACCATAACAATTGATAATACAAAATTATCGCCTTCAAAAGTTGCACAGAAAATAAAGCAAGAATATTCTATCTAATTCTTTTTGGTCGGTGGCAACCCCAAAAAAACAATAGACACGACGACTTTGAGTTTTCCCTTCGGGACATTGCACTAAAACTCAATCCCTGACGGGAGAATATAACAAGGGATATGAGATTACGAAGTCTTGCAGACTTCTCCATCCAAATTGCTCCCTCTGGCCGCAACTTCTCTAAATCCCGATGTTATACGACATTTGAACTTTGGCCTATTATCGAATTATTTATAAGTAATGTGATTTTTATCTTCTTATTATGAAACTAATTATTACTCGTCACGGAGAAACCGAAGAAAATAAAGCTGGTATTATTCAGGGACATTTGCCAGGTCATCTTTCAGAAACAGGAATTGAACAAGCAAAGAAAGTTGCTTTAAGATTGAAAGATGAAAAAATAGACTTTATTTATTCCAGTGATTTAGATAGAGCTGCAAATACTGCAAAAGAAATTGCTAAATTTCATCCAGATGTTCCTATTGAATTTGTAAAAGATTTAAGGGAAAAATTCCTTGGAGAATGGCAAGGAAAAAGTAAGAAAGAATTAGGTTTTACAAGCAATACAAGTCTCGTAGAATTTTTCCCAAAAGATGGAGAAACATCTGAAGAATTATTTAATCGTGCTAGCAATTTCTTACACAAAATTTTATCACAGCATCACAATGATACTGTTGTATTTACAGCTCATAATGGAATAAATAAAGCCATGATTGCAGTAATAACTGGCAAAAGTCCTGATGATATAAAAGCAATTGAGAATCTTCATAATACCAGCGTGTGTGTATTTGAAATTGACGAAGATAAAAATCACAAAATTCATGTTTTTAATTGTAAGAAACATTTAGATTGACGGCCAAAGTTCAAACGCTAAAGGGGACGCTGCGCTTTCGTCGCTATCGCTCCTCACCCTCGTATAACAAGGGATAAAAGGAAAATCGCTCGGCTCGCAATTTTCCCAAATTTTCTCCACTACGTTCCAAAAAAACTTCTTTTATCCCCGATGTTAAATCCAATCACAAAACGACGCTAGAAATACTTAATAGCACTTTCTCACTAAATGAGCATTAAGGTTTTTTCTTCTTTTTTCTTTAGTTTCGCTCAAAATTATATCAACAACTTCTTTTATTTTATGTTTGCCTGTGTGGATAACCCTATCTTCTTTATCTGGTTGAGCCTTTGCCTTTTCCCATTCTTCACTGGTTTTGATTTTCCCAAGTCCCATTGTCGGTTTTTCTCTTTGAATATCTCTTTTTACGGCATTATCCAAATCTATGTCCAAGAAAAATGAATACAATTTGTAATTATGTTTCTTCAAATCTTGCCTTAAATGTTTTCTTACAAATTTTTGTGTAGTTTCTTGGACAATAATATTAATGCCTAGATTTCTAATAACCTCCCTCATAATCAAAACCATTGCTTTTTTTGAAGTGTTTTTTAAAACACTTCTATTCTTTAATCCCAAAGGCTCAAACATTTCTTTAATTTTCCAAGGGTCAATTAAAATCCACCCAGGCAATACTTTTGCTAATTCATGAGAAGTTGTTGTTTTACCTGCGGTAACTTTACCTCTTATTATAATTATTTTTCGCTCACCCATATTATCTATTAAAAGAAAAACTAATTTATTAATCTATCGAAAGTTTATCTTTGAACGCGTCGTTTTGTGACTCCTTCGCAACTTCGTTGCTCGGTCACGCCTTGCAGGCTCTCACAAAATTAAAAATTTTGTTCGGAGGATTTAACACCCCTTTTACGAGATTTCTCTTCTTCGTTATCTACAATCCATAAAATAATACCAGATAATACTTTTTCCGAGATTTTAGTTCTTAACCAAACCGAAAACTTTAAATATCAATTGATACTATAAATTATCAAATGAAAACAAATAATATCAAGGAAAGGATCAGGGAATATTTCTTTGTAAATCCAACAACAAAACTACGAGTAAGACAAATTGAAAGAAATGTAAAAGTACCCTTGCCTTCTGTAATAAGATACACAAAAGAGCTTGAAAAGGAAAAAATCCTAAAAACAACAAAAATAGCGAACATAGTAACCTATTCAGCACAGAGAACATCAAAAGAGTTATTAATGGAAAAGAAATTATACAACATCAAATCTTTATTTTCCTTAACAAACTTCCTAATAGAAGAGCTAAGCAATCCAGTAATAATTGTATTTGGCTCTTACTCAAAAGGAGAAGACATAGAAAAAAGTGACATTGACATTTACATAGAAACTCCTGAAAAGAAAGAGACAGTAGTAAAAAAGTTTGAAAAATCATTAAACAGAAGCATACAAATATTTATGTACAAATCAATAGACAAGATTGAAAATAAGGATTTGGCTAATAACATTATTAATGGTATTGTGTTAAATGGTTACTTGGAGGTCTTAAAATGAAAGATGATAACTGGAATGATTGTATTGAGAATGGCTCTTCTATTTCTGTTAGTCCAAATAAAGGGAAAGTAAATTCCCTAATTGATACAGCAAAGGGAAGAATTGAGTATTTAGATGGTGATAAGGTAAATGAGAAGAATGCAAATTATATCTTTGAAGGTTACTATTCTTCTGCTTTGGAATTGATGCATAGTATTCTTTTATTAAAAGGTTACAAAGTTTCCAATCACATTTGTTTAGGATATTTCTTTAGGGATGTTCTTAAGGAAGAGAAATTATTTAGATTGTTTGATGACTGCAGGTATAAAAGAAATTCATTAGTTTATTATGGAAGGAAGATGGATTTTGAAACTGCTAAATTGGCTATTAAGAATTGTAAGGAATTGATAAAGGAACTTGAGGGGAAGTTAGAGATTTGACGCTTTTGTTTCTAGAGATATCTTCACTGTAAGCATTCTTGTCTTCATGATAACTATGTGGTTGTCATTATAAAAATATGGTTTGGATACAAAAAGGTAACAAATTAGGTGACAAAAATTTTATAAGGTTTAAATCATAATTGAACATAATGAATTTTAAAGAAGAGTTTCATACAGCAGGTTTCTTCTATATCATTTCTCTAGTATATTGGATTTCAATAGGTATAATGGGAGCCTATTGGACTCTTTATTTGATTAAGCAAGGAATTCCTTTTACTTCAGTTGCATTAATACTAATAATGACTCAAATTGCTTCTTTCCTTTTTGAGATTCCAACAGGAGCAATTGCGGACATATATGGCAGGAAAGTATCTGTGTTTATTTCATATTTTTTATCAGCGCTTTGTTATTTTGGGATTTTATTAAGCAAAAGCAATATTAGCCTATTATTAGGCTTATACTTTATCTTGGGTATTGCCTATACTTTTGAAACAGGTGCATTAGACTCATGGTTTGTTGATACAGTCAAACATAAGAAACAATCAAAACATTTGCATAAATTTTTTGGAAGGTGGGGAAGCACATCATCAATTGGTTTTGTCATAGGTCCACTGATTGGTGGATTTCTAGTCCTTTCTGGAGTAGACAAGGCATTATGGGCAACTGCATTTGTAATGTTGCTGTTATCAGGGATTGTTTTATTCTTTGGCAAGGAAGAATATTTCCAAAGAAAAAAGGTTGATTTAAGGAAGTCATTTAATGAAACTTATATAACTTCAAGAAAGGGAATTAAACATACTTGGAATAATAAATCAATTTTTATTCTGGCTTTGGTTATGTTTATCCTAACATTCGCAATAACATTAGCATATAATTCTTATCAGCCCTATGTGGTAAGCATTGGGTTAAATGCTTCTTATTTGGGATTTGCACTTTCAATTGCAGGGTTTATTTCAATATTTAGCTTAAATTATAGCCACAAAATAACTAAGTTTTTAGGTGGCAATAAAAGATCATTGATATTATTTACATTATTATTAGGTCTGGCAATAATGTCCTTGGGTTTGATGAAATATCTTCCATTATTATTTTTTAGTTTGATTTTTTATACTTGTCTTTATGAATTTGCAGGTCCAAGTTCGCCAGCATATAGGGAATTATTCCATAAGAACACCCCAAGCAAGATAAGGGCAACAGTATCTTCAGTTTCTTCACTTTGGAACACAGTCGGATCAATCTTGGCATTAATTTCCTTTGGATTAATTTCAACATATATCAGCTTACAAACAGGTCTGATTGTTGCAGGAGTAACAATTATAATAACTGCTTTTATTTATATTAAGCTTAGAAAAAAATAATTATTTTCCCCCTCATTGACCACCACACAATAAATACAAAATTATCGGCGAGAAAAGTCGTAAAAAAAGGACAATATATATAAATGTGTGCACACACTTATATAGTAAGGCGGAGGAAAGCACGCTTACGCAAGTTCACTCTGCATAAAATAAGGCTATATTTGAAGGAAAAACCTACTTTACCGACGATAAAGGTAAAGGCGAGAAAAGTCGTATAACAAATGTTAAAGAGTTCGGAATTCCAATAAAAATTGTAATTCCTCTCCTAACTTTTGTGGTCTGCCTCAAAAGTTTCTTTAACCTACATGTTATACGCAATCAGTGGAGTGGCTAAAAGCGGAAGTCGTTCAGAAATCTTTATAATCTCAATCATTTTTTAATTTATAATGGATAACATGAATAGAATAATTGAAACTTGCAAATTCGTTGTTGATAATTCTCAACACGTAAAAATAAACTCTGAAAAAGTTGATGAGTTTGTTGATTATTTTAATCATTCTCATATCAAACATTGGATTGATGAATCGCCATTTAATCTCAGAAAGTTAAACCCGAAAGATAGACTACATTTTTTACTCGTGTTTAACTCAATTAGCTTTTCTTATTGGGGCGACCCAAAATGGAAAATAGTTTATCATTCCGAAGAAGTTGATGGTGCTTATGGAATGATAAGTGCAGTTGCCAGAGCAATAGAAAATAAAATTCCCATTTTGGACGCAAAATTCCTTTCTGAGATTAAAGAAGAAGAGCTTAGTAAAATCTTGGAGGGCAATGTTCAAATTCCTCTTTTTGAAGAAAGATTAAATGTTTTGAGAGAAATTGGAACAACGTTACTCAAGAAATTTGACGGCGATTTTACTAATCTCATAGAAAAAGCAAATGGCGATTCACAAAAATTATTGAATTTGATAGTTGAGAATTTTCCTTCATTTGAAGACTCATCAACTTACAACGGAAAAAGAGTTTATTTTTACAAGCGTGCACAACTTTTAGTCGCTGATATTGTGCAAGCTTTCAATGGACACGAATTTGGCAAGTTAAAAAATATTGATAAATTAACTGCGTGTGCCGATTATAAATTACCTTTTGTTTTAAGAAGATTAGGTATTTTCTCTTATTCAGATTACCTCGCTGATAAAATAGACAATCAAGAAACAATAGATAAAGATAGCGAGGAAGAAGTAGAACTAAGAGCAAATACTATTTGGGTTGTAGAATTAATAAAACAAAAGGTTAAAAAGAAGATTGCACACGCAGATTCTATTCATGTTAATGACCACATTTGGATGTTGGGTCAAGAGAAATTAAAAAATGATAAACCTTATCATTTAACAAGAACGACTTCTTATTAGATAAACGCCACTCCACTGACTTGCTCACTTCGTTCGCACCACGCCTTGCAGGCTCTCCTCCTTTCAGTCGTCGGGGCGTATAACAAGGATTATGAGGAAAATCCCTGCCGGATTTTACCCAAATTCGCTTCGCGAACTTCTCATAATCCTGACGTTAAAATCAAGAATAACCAATTTATATTCTGCAAATCCATAAAATTTATAAGCATTTACAGACTATATAATATAAAGCATGAAAAATAAGCTTGCAACAACATTGGTTCTTTTAACTTCTATTATATCACTATCACAACAACCAAAAATTCCTAATCTTCCAGAAGCAAGACAAGAATCTACATTTGAAATAAACAGAGACAGAATAGATATATCCCATTGGACTTTTCTAAATGATGAACCAATAACTGCAATTGTATTCAAATATGAAAATAGAGATTTAAATCTTTTATATGGAAATGTAATAAGAGCAAAAAGTTTCAATCCAGATTATATTTTTGTTGCAAACAGATTACATCAAATTTACTTTGATAGAAATAATACAGATGACTCTTTCTTAGTACAATTACAACCAAATTATGTGTATTATGATTTAAAATAGTATGGACCCAGCAGGACTCGAACCTGCGATATTCTCCTTGTAAGGGAGACATCATAGCCGCTAGATCATGGGTCCGAATAAAGTTTCAACAAATTTTATTCTTTTTAAACCTTACTATGACTACCAAAATATTTAAATACCCCTAAAATTCCCAAAATCCTATTATTATGGAGGATGAATTATAATGGCGGATAAATCAGCTGAAAAAATTGTACAATTAATGAAACAACCAGAACATATTAGGAATATAGGTGTGGCAGCACATATTGATCATGGTAAAACCACTTTCTCAGATAACTTACTTTCAGGAGCAGGTATGATCTCTGAAGAACATGCCGGAAAACAATTAGCATTAGATTTCCACGCAGATGAACAAGAAAGAGGTATCACAATAGATTCAGCTTCTGTTTCAATGCTTCACAGTTGGGAAGGTAAAGATTACTTAATCAATCTTATTGATACTCCAGGACACGTTGACTTTGGAGGAGATGTTACAAGAGCTATGAGAGCTGTAGATGGAGCAATTGTTCTATGCTGTGCAGTTGAAGGAATTATGCCTCAAACAGAAACAGTTCTTAGACAAGCATTAAAAGAATTAGTAAAACCAGTTCTATTCATAAATAAAGTTGACCGATTAATCAAAGAAGTTAAATTAACCCCAGAAGCAATGCAAAAAAAATTCATCAAAATTATAGATGATGTAAACCAGTTAATTGCACAAATTGCACCAGTTGGCTACAAAGAAAAATGGCAACTATCTGTATTAGATGGATCAGTAGCATTTGGTTCTGCATTCCATAATTGGGCTTTGTCATTTCCATACATGAAGAAAAAAGGATTAACATTCAAAGATGTTATAGACGCATATGAAAATGATACATACAAAGAATTTGCAAAAAAAGCACCAATTCATGAAGTTATTCTTAACATGAGCATAGCTCATCATCCAAATCCAAAACAAGCACAGGCTTATAGAATTCCAAAAATCTGGCATGGTGAAGTAGACTCTGAAATAGGTAAAGGATTAATCAACTGTGATCCAAATGGTGCACTAGCTTTTGTTGCAACAAAGATTGTAATTGACAAACATGCAGGAGAAGTTACAGCAGGAAGATTATTCGCAGGAACAATCAAGCAAGGTGATGAAGTCTATATGAATATGGCAAAGAAAAAAGTAAGAATTCAACAAGTTTCTGTATACAAAGGAGCAAAAAGATTAACAGTTGAAGAAGCAATAGCAGGAAATATTATTGGTATTACTGGATTAAAAGGAATCTTCTCTGGAGAAACAATCTCAACAGAAGAAATGATACCTTTCGAAGCTATCAAACATATTTTCGAACCAGTCATTACAAAATCTATTGAAGCAATGACTCCAGCAGATTTACCAAAGTTAATTGAAATTCTTAAGCAAGTTGCAAAAGAAGATCCAACAATTAAAGTTGAGATTAATGAAGAAACAGGAGAAAACTTAATTTCTGGAATGGGTGAACTTCACTTAGAAGTTATTGAAAACAGAATTAAAACAGAAAAAGGTTTAACAGTAAAAACCTCAACTCCTATCGTAGTTTACAGAGAAACAATTCAAAAAGAATCTGGAGAATTTGAAGGAAAATCCCCCAACAAACACAACAAACTATACTTCAAAGTAGAGCCTCTACCTAACAACATCTACCAAGCAATTAAAGATGGAGAATTATCAGAAGGAAGGTTAAGAAAAAAAGACACTGCAGCTTATGAAAAACTAATTGAACTTGGAATGGAAACAAAAGAAGCAAAGAAAGTTGCAGATATATACAATGGTAACATGCTTGTGGACAATACAAGAGGTATCGTACACATTGGTGAAATCATTGGAATGATTATGGACGGCTTTGAAGATGTTATGAAAGGTGGAGTTCTAGCTAGAGAACCATGTACAAAAGTATTTGTAAGATTAATGGATTGTAAATTGCACGAAGATGCGATTCATAGAGGTCCTGCACAAATGCTTCCAGCAATTAGAGAGGGTATTAGAGATGCAATGGCAGATGCAAAACCAGTTATCTTTGAACCTTTACAAGTTATGCAAATTGAAGCACCAGCTGAGTTCATGGGTGAAATTTCAAAGATAATCCAAAACAAAAGAGGACAGTTATTAAATATGGAACAAGAAGGAGTAAATTTAACAGTAAAAGCAGTTCTTCCAGTAGCTGAATTATTTGGATGGTCTTCAGACTTAAGGTCTAGTACATCTGGTAGAGGATCTTCATTCATTCAAGACCAGAAATTTGACAAGTTACCAGACACATTAAATCATAAAGTAATTTCACAAATTAAAGAAAGAAAAGGTCTTTCTTAATTTTTTATTTTAAAATGAGAAAATCCTTAAAAATTTTAATTTTTCTTTTTATTGGAACAATTCTATCAAGCATTTTACACAATTTAATATATGCACTATTTAAATTTGAAGAACCAATCTTTTTTACTTTAACATTAATAATGGGTATTCTATTTATTATCTTTTTAATCTACCATATAATTTTATTAATAAAAAGATTATTTTTTTAACAAAGAACTCTTATAAATTTCAGGCATAAAACTACCTATTTTAACAACTTTATAATTTTTTTCAATACCAAAAGAATTTTGATCATAGCCTATACAAATAATATCAGGATTAAACATATTAACCACCAATAACATATCTCTTTCACCACCTAAAACAGCTTTGTCAACATAATCTAAGTCTTGAATAACTTTCAATCTTTTATTTTCATCATTCAAGGGTTTTTCAAATTTAAGTCGTTCAACATTTTTATCTCTAGCAACAACAACAATTAATTCATCTCCATGTTTCTTTGCTTCAGTCAAATAAAACTCATGACCCTTATGAAAAATATCAAATGTTCCAAAAACCATAATTCTTTTCATAAAAAAAGAAAAAAACCCAATATATTATAAAACTTTCCTACTATAAAAAATCATTCATTCCTTGAATTTTTAATTTATCTATCAACAATTTTACTTCTTCAGCTCTTGATTTTGGACAAACCAAAATAACCTTATCAGTAGAAACAATAACCATATCTTTCAAACCAACAGTTGCAACTAGTTTATCAGAAATAATAATATTATCATAACTACTAATCTCAACAAGCTTACCAAGAACAACATTTCCCTCGTTATCCTTTTTATGATGCCTTTCTAAAGAATTCCAAGAACCAATATCATCCCAATCCATATCAGCTTTAACAACAACTAAATCTTTAGTCCTCTCAGCAACAGCATAATCAATTGAAATAGATTTCATATTCTCAAAAACTTCTTCAGTTAAACTATCATTATCATAAATCTTCATAAGCCCTTCATAGATTTCAGGTTCATAATTTTTAATCTCTTCCAGCATCTTATCTGCTCTAAAAACAAACATTCCAGAATTCCACAAATAATTTCCTTCTTGCAAATATCTCATTGCTATCTCTCTTGAAGGTTTCTCTACAAAACTTTTAACTAAAAAACCATTTCCTTTAAACTTATCAGTAAACTCAATATAACCAAAAGCAGAACTAGGCTCAAAAGGAGTTATTCCAAAAGTAACAATCTTCCCTTCTTTTGCTAATCCAATTCCTTCTTTAATAAACTCAAAATATTTTTCTTCATCTTTGTAAACATGGTCTGCTGTTTCAATAAAAATAATAGCATCTTTATCTTTTTTCAAAAGCTTAACACAACTTAAACCAATACAACCTGTAGTATTTCTAGCACATGGCTCTAAAATAAATTTAACATCAGGCAAAATCTCTGAAATCTTCTCTTTCAATCTTTGTCCTGTAGCAATATATAAATTATCACCAAACTTTTTACTCAATCTCTCTACAGCTTCAACTATCATAGGCTTATCAGAATTTAAAGCCAAACACTGTTTTGGCATTTTTCTAGTACTTTTTGGCCAGAATCTTGTTCCAGATCCCCCAGCCATTATTACAGCATATTCCATTTTATTCAGGAACTTTACATCTTTCCTTATAATAGTCTATCGTTTTTCTCAAACCTTCATCTAAAGCAACAGTAGGAGTCCAATGTAATCTCTCTTTTGCCAAAGTAATATCTGGTCTTCTTTTACCTGGATCATCTCTAGGTAATTCCCTATAAACAATATTTGATTTAGAACCAGTCAAAGCTAATATTTTATTTGCTAATTCCAACATTGTAAATTCACCAGGATTTCCAAGATTTATTGGTCCTATATACTCATCTTGATTCATCATCTTATACAAACCTTCAATTAAATCAGAAACATAACAAAAACTTCTTGTTTGAGAACCATCTCCATAAATTGAAATATCCTTATTGCCCAAAGCTTGAATAATAAAGTTACTTACAACTCTTCCATCCTGCAAAGCCATTCTAGGTCCATAAGTATTGAAAATCCTAACTACCTTAATATCAACCTTGTGCTGTCTATAATAATCAAACATCATTGTCTCAGCAGTTCTCTTCCCTTCATCATAACAACTTCTAATCCCAATTGGATTTACCTTTCCCCAATAAGTCTCTTTTTGAGGATGCTCTTCTGGATCACCATAAACCTCAGAAGTTGAAGCTTGTAAAATTCTAGCATTTATTCTCTTTGCCAATCCTAACATATTATGCATTCCAAAAACAGAAGTTTTCAAAGTCTTTATTGGATTAAATTGATAATGAACAGGAGAAGCAGGACAAGCTAAATTATAAATCTGATCACACTCAGCTTGATAAGGAAAAACAACATCATGTCTAACAAGTTCGAATTCAGGATGATCCATTAAATGTTTAATATTATCTCTAGAACCAGTAAAGAAATTATCCAAACAAATAACATGTTCACCTTTATTTAATAAATACTCACATAAATGACTGCCTAAAAATCCAGCACCGCCAGTCACAAGAACAGTTTTCATCTTAATTAAAATAAAAAGGATACTTTTAAATTTAATGTAACTAAGTTATATGGACAAACACAACCAAAACCTTTATAAATCACCCATTTTTCCTATACCTATAATATTCATGTTATATTAAGAGGAGGAAATAAAATATGGCAAGAGAAAAACCACACATTAACATTGTATTCGTAGGACACGTTGATCACGGAAAATCAACTACTGTAGGTAGATTGTTCTATGACGCAGGTGTTATTGATGAACAAACTATGAGAAAATTGAAGGAAAAAGCCCAAGAATTAGGTAAGGCTGGATTCGAATTCGCATTCGTTATGGATAACTTAAAAGAAGAGAGAGAAAGAGGAGTTACCATTGATCTTATGCATAAAAAATTAGTAACTGATAAGTTTGAATACACAATAATTGATGCACCTGGACACAAAGACTTTATCAAAAATATGATTACTGGTGCTTCACAAGCAGATATCGCAGTTCTAGTTGTTGCAGCTCAAGAAGGAATCATGGAACAAACAAGAGAACATGTATTCTTATGTAGAACCATGAATGTAAAGCAAATTGCAATTGCAGTAAACAAAATGGATACTGTAAAATATGATGAAGCTCAATTCAATAAAGTTAAAGCAGAAGTTTCAAAACTATTGCAACAAGTTGGATACAAACCAGCAACAACTCAATTCATACCAATTAGTGCATTGAAAGGGGATAATCTTGTTAAAAAATCAGAAAATATGTCTTGGTACACAGGTCCAACAATTAGAGAACAATTAGACTTGTTTGAAGCACCTGAAAAACCAACAGGTCTACCATTAAGACTGCCTATCCAAGATGTTTATAACATCACAGGAATTGGAGTAGTTCCAGTAGGTAGAGTTGAATCTGGTGTTATGAAAGTTGGAGACAAGGTTATAATTGTTCCAGCAAGAGAAGGAACAGGTGTAGTTGGAGAATGTAAGACTATTGAAATGCATCATGAACAAGTAAAAGAAGCAGAACCTGGAGACAATGTAGGTTTCTCAGTTAGAGGAATTGGTAAAAAAGACATTGCAAAAGGTGACGTACTTGGACATGTTGACAATCCACCAACAATTGCAACTGAATTTACAGCACAGATCATTGTGTTAAACCACCCAACTGTTGTTACAGCAGGATACACTCCAGTATTCCACATACACACAGCACAAGTGGCATGTCAGTTCCTAGCAATTGAAAAGAAACTGAACCCAGCAACTGGTGAAACAATGGAAGAAAATCCAGACTTCATCAAAAATGGAGATGCAGCTATTGTTAGACTAAAACCAACAAAAGCATTGGTAATTGAAAAACAATCAGTAATCCCACAGCTATCAAGTTTTGCAATTAGAGATGCAGGACAAACAGTAGCAGCTGGTAGGTGTATTGACTTAGTCAAAAAATAAACCCCTTTTTTTTATTTTATTTATAATTTAAGGATAAAAAATGCAAAAAGCAAGAATAAAACTATCAAGTACAAGTATAGACAAGTTAAATGAAATAACTTCTTCTATTCAAGATATAGTGGGTAAAACAAAAGTTACTCTATCTGGACCAATTCCATTACCAACAAAGAAACTTAAAATTACTACAAGAAAGTCTCCAGATGGTGAAGGAAAAGCTTCATTTGATAATTTTGAAATGAGAATTCACAAGAGATTAATTGATTTGGGTGTGGATGAAAGAGCCTTAAGACTTGTAATGAGAGTTCCAATCCCAGAAAATGTTAACATTTCCATTGAACTCCTAGATTAAAATGCTTGAAAAACTATTATTAAAAAGATTATTCTATGGTAATAAAAAATATAATTTAATAAAATCTATAAAATCAAATTCTTATAGAGAAAATTATAAAGCAATAAATGAAACAAGAATCATTATTGTAAAAGAAATAGCTCTTAATTTTCGTATTCAAGAACAAGTAAAAAAACTAGGACGTTTATTCCCTGAGAAAATTAATGTTACTTGTATCATTCCATTAAAAGAAAATTTAAAGAAAAGAAAAACTATCTTACACAAAGAAAGCAAAACAATTACAAAAATAAATCATTTTAATATGGTTGCATATAAAATTGAATCTTTTTTATATAAAGATACTAATTTCTTTAAACAACAAATAAAACTATTCAAATCATATTATAAAGAAGAAATACAACTTAATGATGATTTTAAAAAGTTAATAGAAAAAACACAATTTCCAGAAGAGTTAACAAAGAAGAAAAATGGTTTCTTGGAAGCTTATGAAGCAATGGCTCTAGCAAATAAAGAAATACAAGATCTTGCAAATGTAGTTGGAAACACAAAATTAGTTCAAAAAAGAGGAAAAACATTACTAAAAACACTTCAAAAAATAAAACAATCAGAAATATATGAATTCATACAAAAAGATGTTGACTTTGTAATTGAAAAAGTAAAGGAAGTTGTTGAAAACCCTAAGAGCAATAAATTAAAAATGACTTTATTTGGAATATATCTAATAGCCCCAACAACTTTCGAAGCTACATTCGTAATAATGATGTTGAGATATGCTGGAAAGATGACTGTTTCTAAAACAAAAAAATTAGTTAAAAAGATTAAAAAACGCTAATCTTTCTGAGCTAGAGTAGAAGGTCCTCTCCTACCAACAGGTTCAACATCAAAAACCTCAAAACCAACTTTCTTTAAATTATCTCTAACACTTCTAGCACAAGAATAAGTAACCAACCTACCACCTTTACTCAACTTATCATACTCCTTTCTAAAAAACTCTTCAGTCCACAATTCAGGATTCCTCTTAGGAGAAAATGGATCATGAAAAATAACATCTACCTCACCAACTTGATCAATAGTTTCTAAAGCATCACCTACAATCAACTTAATATTCTTATATTCTCCTTTCTTAACCAACTCCTTAATAAAATCAAATCCTTCAATATCTAACTTTTGAATCTCTTCCAACACCTTTCTATCTCTTTCTAAAGCAACCACTTTAATTCCAGGAACAGTCTTAACAGCAACAAAAGTATTATACCCTAAACCAAAACAAACATCTAACAACTTTTCCCCTTCCTTCAAAGAACTAGCAATAACAAACTTCTTCATTGCCTCTTCCATAGCCCCAGTAAGAGAATGAAAATACTCACCATACTCTTCAGAAAAAAAAGTAATACTATTATCTTTTGTTTTTATCCACTGCATTTTCAATCAATTTTAATATTTTAGCCAAAGAATCATGAGTTGTATCCAAAACAATAACCTTATGCCCTAATTCCATTGCTTCATTCAAACAAACATCAAAAATCTCAGCATCTAAATTCTCTCTAACCTTTTTATCTTTGTATTTCCTGCTTTCTAATCTTATTTTCAACCTTCTCAAATCACATTTAGTACAAAAAACCAGATCAACATATTTTTTAGGAACATAATGAGCCATATGTGAATCAATAACCAAATTCTCTTCTTTTTTAATCATCTCAACCAATATCTTACTTAACCTTTTCTCATCCACAACAAAAGTATCTCTTTCAATATCATATTTCTCAATTAAATTATTATCATCAATAACCTTGTTTACATCAATATACTTCCATTTTTTCTTTTTAGCAAACTCTTTAGCCAAAGTACTCTTTCCAGTTCCAGGTGTCCCAGTAAACAAGATTATCATAGTATAAGAAATTATTAATCTATTTATAAGAATTACCAAAACCTTTATATAATAAAAACCCTCAATATTTAGCATGCGAGAAAAGTTAATGACAATACTAATAGCATTGACAGCAATATTCTTACTAGGCCATGGAATAACTGGATTCTACCTAATGGACTACTCTCAAACAACCTGTTTGACAGATTCTGATTGTTCTGATACCTGTTGCCCAGTTTATGGAGAATCATATGGTTTATGTGATTCAGAAGGAAACTGTGATTCTATATATGCAGCTACAAAAGAAGTATCCAGTAGCCAATCCTATCTTTCACCAACACAAATTAAAACAGAAGCAAGAGCAGCTTCAGTTGAAAAGAATTACATTGCAGTAGCTCTAGGTGTTTTCTTAGCATTCATCGTTTTAATTGTTGCTTACGTAGAAAGAAAACATTCTCCTAAAGTAACAAAGAAAAAGACTAAGAAAAAAGTTAAGAAGAAGAAACGATAGTCCCAATAAATTTATTTCCTTTCAAAGCATTCTCTAAATTCTTTATTCCAGTCAAAATATAAACATCAATATCAGCATTCATACAAACCCTTGCAGCTACAGAATCTAAAATAAAATGCTGTCCTGGTTTTTCTTTAAACTTAGAAATATAATTATCATAAAAATTCTCATGTGAAATCTTAGGAACAAACTTAGCTCCTTTCAACTTTGGATTTTTTGTGTAAAGCCCCTTAACATTTGTATAATTGATAAAGGTATCAACATCTAAATAATCAGCAATAATAGCTGCAGAACCATCACTTGTACTTCCTGGAGAAAATCCTGAAGCAATAACAATATTAAATGATTTTAGTAAATCTTTAACTTCCTCTAATCTCATAGGAATTTCCTGATTGCAATTTTCAATAAATGAGGCCAATAACTTCGCATTCATAATTGTTGCCTGCAAACCAATTAAATCCCGAACATACTCATTCTTATCCTTTAAAGCATTAATATAATCTCTAGCAATAAAACCCCCTCCACAAACAATAATAACTTTGTTTCTCTTTGCATAACTCAAAATAACTTTTTTTAATTTATTTAAGAAAGCAACATTTACTGTTTTTGGATTAATTGCACTACCTCCAACAGAAATCACAACTTTTTTCATATTTATTCTATAGTTTAGAACTTTATAAATTTAATCTCTTCAAAATGGTATTTATCTCTTCCATAGTACCATCATTCAGAATAAGCAAATCATAGTATTTCAAATACTCTTCTTTTTGTTTTTCTACATCCTCATTTAGAAATCCAATCTTCAAAACTAAATCATGTTTCATACCATCAGCCATTCCTGCATCTCCAATAGAATCCCCTAAAAGAATAACATTTTTTCTATCTTTTATTTCCTTTTCATAATCATGTCCTTCTATTTTATATTCTTTTTTACTAAACATATGAATTATTTCTCCTTTATGTCCAAAGGCCTTCCCTTCTTTATCAAATTTGAAAAAATTAGCAATAATATGTATATTCTTATCATTATGATTTTCAGTTTTCAAAAATTCAACTATCATATCTCCTAAACCAGCTGAAAATATTAACAAGGGAATATTTTTTTCATTTAAAAATTCTAAAAAATCTTTAAACCCTTTTCTACCTTTAATATTATTATCCTTAATTACCTCTTTAATCACATTTATATTCATATCACAATCAACCATAAGTTTAAAGTGTTTTTCCCACCATTCTTGCATCTTTTTCTTTTTCTCTTCTAGAACTAATTCAGTAGAACTCTCATAAGGATAATATTCATCAAATAATTCAAAAGATTTTTTTGAAAACTCCTTACCAAGATATCCTCCCTCTCTAATATAAGAATAAGTACTTTTAAATTTCATTCCATCAGCAAATGCCCCTGTCAAAGTTCTATCAAAATCAGCAACAACATGTAATTGTTTAGCACCATCTTTTAAAATCTCTTTAACCTTATTTTCAAAATCCTTTCCTTTAATTATCTCACTCATCGTCTACAGTAAACAACCTTGAATCATGTACATCAAACAAACCAATCCTTGCTCCAGCATCCAACCACCCATGAGCATAGTTCAAAGCTGCAAAAGCATTAATCATATGCCTTTCTTTATGAAAATGTTCAGCATCTTTAACATACCTTTCAACCATATCAAGAAAATCTTCTCTAGCTTCCTTTAACTCTGGCAGTCTATTTTTTGATTTCTTTGCCTCTTTAAAGGCTTCTTTAGTAATTGAAAAATACTTTTTTAGCCTAGCTTCACAAACCAAATTTATCTTTTTCATGTTCTAAGAAAAAATCAATTTCCTTTTTAACTCTTTCCCATACCTCTTCAATTGTACCAGCAGGAATAATCCTAGCCCAAGTCTGTCTATAAGTATCCCTTATACTATAATGAAAACTAATATTCTTGCTTTCAAACCTATCATACTTACCACTTGCTTTTCTAGCTCTTTCCAAAGCCTCTTCAACATTCTCCACATCCAAAACAATCTCTAAATCTGGACGTAAAACATGTTTCTTCAAAGATTCAAACATATCAGGATTAGCTTTTTGCACCATAACCTGATAAACATAGGTAGATAAATCAAATCTATCGCATAAAATTATCTTACCTCCATTCAAAGCAGGTTTAATAATCTCTTCCTGCATTTGATTTCTAGCTGCAGTATACAACAACATCTGAGTTTCAGAACTTAAATCACTTTTAGAATGCAACAATATATTCCTTATCTCCTCTCCAGCACTAGTCTGCCCAGGATCTCTAACAACAATAACATCTCTTCCTTTACTTTCTAAATACTCTTTTAACCTTCTAATCTGCGTACCCTTACCACAACCCTCTCCACCTTCAACTACAATAAACAAACCTTTCATAAAAAAACACAAGAAATCTAAATTTTTAAAGATTATTATTCTTCTTTATGCCCATTACCACTAACTCTAGCAACAGTAATAACCTTATCCCCTTCCTTCATCCTCATAACTCTAACACCCTGAGTAACTCTTCCAATATGTGCAATTCCTAAAACTGGAATTCTAATAATAACTGCATTCTTAGAAACCAACATAACTTCATCAGTATCTTTAACTGTTTTAATAGAAACAACCTTTCCATTCTTTTCAGTAATCTTAATGTTTGTAACTCCCTTTCCACCCCTATTAATCAATCTATACTCATCAAAATTAGTTCTCTTACCATAACCTTTTTCAGTAATAGTTAAAAGAGTAGCATTATCTAAAGAAACTTCCATACCAACAACTTCATCACCTTTATTCAATCTAATTCCAATTACACCCATTGAAACTCTTCCACACTCTCTAACATCTTTCTCATCAAACCTAACAGCCATACCATTCTTAGATGCAATAACATACTTCAACCAGCCCGGCGTTAAACGAACTTGCACTAACTCATCTCCTTCTCTTAATTTAATTCCTAAAATTCCACCCTTTCTTGGTCTTGAGTAATCCATCAATGAAGTTTTCTTAACTAAACCTTTTTTAGTAACCATAATTAAATAATGTTTTTCATCAAATTCTTTAATAGGAACAACACCAGTAATCTTTTCATCTTTTTCCAAATTCAAAAGATTAACAATATTCTTTCCTTTTGAGTATCTTCCTGATTCAGGAATCTGGTAACCTTTCATCCAATAAACCTGTCCAAGATTACTAAAACATAATAAAGTTGAATGTGTACTTGCAATAAACATATCCTCAACAACATCCTCTTCCTTAGTTGTTGCACCAATAACTCCTTTTCCACCTCTCTTCTGCACTTTATATTCATCAATACTCATTCTCTTAACATAACCTGCATTAGTCATTACAATAACAACATCTTCTTCTTCAATTAAATCTTCAACATCAATCTCTTCTTCAACATCAACAATCTCTGTTCTTCTATCATCACCATATTTATCAATAAGATCTTGAACTTCATCTCTTATAATTTGTAAAACTCTCTCAGGTTTTAATAAAATATCTTTCAATTCAGCAATCAATTTTAATAATTCATCCAACTCATCTTTAATCTTCTGAGTTTCTAATGAAGTTAACTTTTGTAATCTCATCTCTAAAATAGCCTTAGCTTGTTTCTCTGACAAAGAATAACCATTCATCAAAAAGTCTCTTGCTTCATCTACATTTTTACTCTTCTTAATTCCTTGAACAATATTATCAATATCTTCAAGAGCAATCATCAAACCTTGTAAGATATGTTCTCTTTCCTCTGCTTTAGCCAAATCAAACTGAGTTCTTCTAACAATAACATCTTTTCTATGGTCTCTATAATACTCTAACATCTGTTTCAGATTCAAAACTCTAGGCTGATTATCAACCAAAGAAAGCATAATAACCCCAAAAGTTGTCTGCATTTGTGTATGTTTATACAATGAATTCAAAACAACATTACTATCAAAACCTTTCTTAACTTTAATAACAACTCTCATTCCATCTCTATCAGACTCATCTCTAATATCAGAAATTCCCTCAATTCTTTTATCCCTAACATGATCAGCCATCAACTGCAACATATTAGACTTGTTAACCATATAGGGAATCTCAGTAACAATAATATTCTCTCTATCATTTTCATTTTCAATTTCAGTCTTAGCTCTAATTACAACCCTACCTCTTCCATTTGCATAAGCTGATTTAATTCCAGCTCTTCCACAAATAATTCCACCAGTAGGGAAATCAGGACCAGTAACAAAATTAGTTAAATCTAAAATTTCACAATCAGGATTATCAATCAAATGTAAGATTGCCTTAGATATCTCAGTTAAATTATGAGGAGGAATATTTGTGGCCATTCCAACAGCAATACCAGTTGAACCATTAATCAAAAGATTAGGCAATTTAGCAGGCATTACAACCGGCTCTTTTAATGAACTATCAAAATTATCAACAAAGTTAACTGTTTCTTTTTGTATATCAAAAAGCATTTCATCAGCAATCTTTGACATCTTTGCTTCTGTATATCTCATAGCAGCAGCATTATCACCATCAATATTACCAAAGTTACCCTGACCATGAATTAACGGATATCTTAATGAAAAATCTTGAGCCATTCTAACTAATGTATCATAAACAGCAGTATCTCCATGTGGATGGTACTTACCTAAAACTTCCCCAACAATCCTTGCACATTTTTTAAATGATTTATTATGAGTTAAACCAATTTGCTGCATTGCATAAAGAACTCTTCTATGTACTGGTTTCAATCCATCTCTAACATCAGGAAGTGCTCTTCCAACTATAACACTCATTGCATAATCCAGATATGCTTCCTTCATCTGGTCTTCAATTAGTTTATCGTGTATGTTATCTTCCATTTTATATATCCAAATTCTTTACATTCTTAGCATTCTCAAATATGAAATTCTTTCTAGGCTCTACCTGATCACCCATTAGAATTGTAAACATTTCATCAGCTGCAACTGCATCTTCAATTACAACTTTTTTCAAATGTCTATGTTCTTTATCCAAAGTAGTTTCCCATAACTGTCCAGGATTCATCTCTCCTAAACCTTTATACCTTTGTAGCTCAACATCTTTACCAATCTCTTCTAACAACCTTTGCAGTTCAGTTTCAGTTTGAACATAAGTTATCTGCTTACCCTTTTTTACTTTAAACAAAGGAGGCATAGCCAAGTAAACATGTCCAGCTTCAACTAAAGGTTTCATATACCTATAGAAAAATGTTAATAATAAACATGCAATGTGACTTCCATCTACATCAGCATCTGTCATAATAATAATTTTGTGATATCTTAATTTTGAAATATCAAACTCTTCACCAATTCCAGCACCCAAAGCAGAAATCATTGTAGTAATCTCTGTATTTGCAAAAATCTTATCCTGTCTTGCTTTTTCAACATTCAAAATCTTTCCTCTTAACGGAAGAATTGCTTGATACTTTCTATCTCTTCCAGATTTTGCCGAATTATGAACAAAAACACCAGAATCCAAAGCAAAATTATGGGTTTCAGGAACTTCTATATCATAAACATCAATTTTTTCATCCAAATATACAATTTCATTTATCTTATGATTATAATTTTGTAATATTTCCTTTAATTTTTCTGTATCTCCATTAAAAAATCTATTCAAAAAAGTGTCAAATTTCAATAAATTTTTATTATTTTCACTTAATCTTATTTCATCATAACTATTTTCATCCAAACCAAATTGATCATAAACTTGTTTCATTAATTGTATAGAATGATTATAATAAGTTTCATCATAAGCTTTTTTTCTTTTATTTCTAAATTCTTTAGTCCATTGTTTTTTAGTTTCTTCAGATCTCCATTTTAATAATTCTTGATCATTCCACTGTTCTTTAGCTTTCTTAGAAAGTTCTATTTTTTTTTCAGGATTATTTTCAAAATATTCGTTCACTTCTTTAGATCTTCTTTTTCTATTATCTTCATTAGACCAATATTTTTTTTGTTCTTCATTTAATCTTTGATTATTTTCTTTTCTATATTGCTCATTGGAATTATAAAATTCTAGGAACTTCTTTCTAATAAACTCCTTATATTCAGAATTTTCCCATTGTTTCTTAGCTTGTTCAGAAAGAATTTTTCTTGTTTTAGTGTTTCTCATCCTTTTACTCATCATCTTTCTAAAATTTTTAGTTTTCCTTAATTGTCTACATTTTTCCTTAACTTCATCAGAATGTAAAATAATATGAGCCAGATCTCTATGTAATTGCATATGTTCCTCTCTCTTCATTCTAACTAAATTATCAGGATTATTATTCAACTTGTTAAAATTAACATGATGTCTGTTTGAACCATCTTTCAAAGAATAAACCCCTTTCTCCAAATTATATTTATCAGATAATAAATGAGTAAAAATCCATTTTTGTTTAACATTATCATAAACCATTTCATAGCCATCAATAGTTATTTTTCCACCTTTTTTAGACAATTTCCTATTCAAGGGAGCCAAACTTAAATCATTCTTCAATTTCTGAGCTTCAACATAATTATTATTGACAGTTCTAAATTTATGATCTGGAGTACAAACTATTTCTTCACCATTATCTAAAATCAATTTCAAAACTTCAACATTTTTCTTTGTAATTCTTGGATTTAAAATAGGCGCAATCTTAATAGAACCTTTTTTATCCAAAGTATAACAATAATTTTTCTTACCTTGTTTATCTTCTTCAACTAATTCTTTAAAAGATAAACTTCTTCCATCAACTAATGCAACTTTAGTGTCTCCTGAAAAACACCCGCCAGCAGAATCTCCCTCAACTAAAAACAATTCTGAATCTTTTGGATCTTTTGATTGACAATCAGCTAACTTTCCTGGCAATGAACCAGAAGATAGTATTCCTTTTCTCCTTGTCAAATCTTTAGCTTTCCTTGCAGCCTCTCTAGCTTTAGCAGCTAACTGAGCTTTAGAAATAATCATCTTAGCTGTTTTTGGATTCTCTTCAAAGAAAGTTTTTAATTCATTTCCAACAACAGAAGAAACAATTGTTTTAACCTCATTATTTCCTAATTTAGTTTTAGTCTGTCCTTCAAATTGAGGATTAGGAATTTTAATAGATAGAACACAAGTTAAACCTTCTTTAATATCTGTAGAAGATAACTTTGGTTCATTCTTCATATTTTTAGAAATATAATCATTAATAACTCTAGTAATAGCCATTGAAAAACCAACAACATGAGTCCCACCTTCAATAGTATTAATATTATTCACAAAACTATGAAAGTTCTCCAAATAACTATCATTATATTGAATTGCAATTTCAACATTAACTCCATCATCTTGTTTTTCAAAATAAATAGGACCATGTAAAACTTCTTTGTTCTTATTCAAATAAGAAACAAATTCAACAATTCCACCTTCGTACTTAAAATCATTCTCTTTACCATCCCTTTCATCTTTAATCTTAATACTAATTCCTTTATTTAAGAAAGCCAATTCCCTTAATCTCTTAACCAATATTTCAAATTCAAATTCAATTGTTTGTGTGAAAATTTCATCATCTGGATAGAATGTAACCTCAGTTCCATGATCATTAGTATCTCCAATCTCTTCAACAGCAGTTATAGGAACACCTTTTTCATACTTTTGCATATACTCTTTGCCATTTGTTTTTACTTTTACAATCAATAATTTAGACAAAGCATTAACACAAGAAACACCAACTCCATGCAACCCACCAGAAACTTTGTAAGAATCCTTATCAAATTTTCCACCAGCATGCAAAACAGTCATAACAACTTCAAGAGCTGGTTTTTTTTCAATAGGATGTTCATCAACAGGAATACCCCTTCCATCATCTTTAACAGTAACACTTCCATCTTGATTAATAGAAACATTAATATCAGAACAAAATCCAGCCAAAGCCTCATCAATAGAGTTATCAACTACTTCAAACACTAAATGATGTAATCCTCTTACACCTGTATCACCAATATACATACTTGGTCTAGCTCTTACAGCTGATAAACCTTTTAGTACTTTGATGTTCTGAGCTTTATAGCTATTTGCTTCCATTTTATTAACCCCAAACAAAGCCAAAAATAACACTCTTTTTTGCCTGTTCTAATCAATTTGAAGATACCTCCATTTATATACCTTTCTGTCCCTGAAACACCATTATATAAGCACTACAAGCCTTATACTGCCATTTTAGATTTTAAAAAAAATACCTGATAGAAAGCTTTTTAAAGGAATTTCAAGCCTTTAAAAATAATGGAAAAAATAATCATAGACACCAACATTTTAATGTCTGTATTTCAATTAAAAATAGATATATTCGAAGAAATTTTCAAAGCCTTAGATACAAACTTTGAACTCTACATCCTCGATAAACAACAAAATGAATTAGAAAAGCTTATAAACGACTCAAAACTTTCAATTTCTCAACCAGCTAAGTTTGCTCTTAAAATTTTAAAAAGCAAACCTATAAAAATCATCAAAACTACTGAAAATTTACCAGTTGATGACCTTATTGTCGAACAAAAGGGCTATATTGTGGCTACAGTAGACAAACAATTAAAGCAAAGGTTAAAAAAGAAGGGAATAAAAATATTAACTATTAAACAAAAAAAATACTTTATACTTGAATAAAAATGTTTTACGAAATTGAAGTGCAAGGGCATATAAGGGTTGAACCAAGACTTTTTGGTGACGATACTAAAAAATCAGTAAAGGATTCTCTAGTCAAAATGTTTGACGGATTTATCTCTAAAGATTTAGGTATTGTTGTAGAAGTTATTGGAGTAACTGAAATTGGCGAAGGAATAATTATTCCAGGGGATGGAGCAGCTTACTACGATACAAAATTCAAACTATTATGCTACAAGCCAGAAGTACAAGAAGTAACATTAGGAAAAATTTCTGACATTACTGACTTCGGAGCTTTCATTAACATTGGTCCAATTGATGGAATGATACATGTATCCCAATCAATGGATGACTATGTTTCATTTTCAAAAAGTAATGTTCTAACAGGAAAAGAATCAAAAAGAACACTAAAGGTTGGAGATCCTTGTAGAGCAAGAATAGTATCTATCTCATTTAAAGACATTTCAAACCCAAAAATTGGTTTGACAATGAGACAACATAGATTAGGTGCTCTATCTTGGATTGAAGAAGAATTAAAGAAAGATAAAAAACCTACAAAAGAAAAAAAGAAGGTGGTGGCTAAAAAATGAGAAAAGTATGTAAAACTTGTAAAATCTTTGTAGCAGGACAACAATGTCCAATATGCCATAATTCAAATTTCTCAGAATCCTGGAAAGGAAGAATATTTATTGCAGATGCTAATAAATCAGAGATTGCAAAAAAACTTGGAATAAATGTAAAGGGAGAATACGCAATCAAGGTAAGGTAAAATGGAATTAGAAATAACAAAACAAAGAGATTATCCTTTATTGAAAAGGAAAAGAGTTACTGCAATGTGTGAATTTGCAGGTCCAACTCCATCCATAGTACAATTCAAGGAATCATTTTCAGCAAAATTAAAAGTAAATAAAGATTTAATTGCAATCAGACACATATATCAAAGATTTGGTAAAACAAAAGCAAAAGTTATGGTTCATGTTTATGAAAATAAAGAAGACAAGGAAAAGCTAGAAAAATTTAAAAAAGCAGAGAAGAAAGAAATAGAAGCAATAAAAAAGAAAGAGGAAGAAAAGAAAAAAGCTGAAGAAGAAGCTAAAAAAGCAGCAAAAGTTGAAGAAACTAAGGAAGAAATAAAAGATGGGAAAGAAAGCTAAACCAAAAAATAAAGTGCCTAGTAAAAAATATGCTAAGTATAAAGTTAGTGGAAACACAATAGAAAGAGCTCCAACATGCCCAAAATGTGGTGCAGGAACATTCTTAGCAGTTCATAAAGATAGAAAGTGTTGTGGAAAATGTGGTTACACTGTTTTTGGAAATAAATAAATACTAGTTCTTCTTATAATTTTTTATGACAATTCTAATAGGGCCAGCAAGTATTGGCTCAGGAATAAAAGAAATACCCTATCTAAATGAATTAGGAATGTCAATAGCTGAAGTAGAATTTGTGCATTCAATTTACATGACAAATGAAAAAGCAAAACTATTAGCTCCAATAGCAAAGAAAAACAAAGTTCAACTATCAATACATGCTCCTTATTATATTAACCTAAACTCTGACGATAAAGCAAAAGTTCATGCAAGTAAAAAAAGAATTCTAGACTCTTGTGAACGAGCACATTATTTAGGAGCAGACCATGTAGTTTTTCATGCAGGGTATGTAGGAAAGATGACAAGAGAAGAAACATATGAAAATATTGAAGTGCAAATGCTAGATTTACAAAAAACAGTTAAAGAAAAAAAGTGGAAAGTAAATTTAGCTCCAGAAACAACTGGAAAAATATCTGTATTTGGAGATTTAGACGAAACAATAAAACTTGCAAAAGAAACAAAAACAAGATTCTGCATTGACTTTTCACATCTAAAAGCAAGATTACAAGGAAAAATAGATTATGAAGATGTGATTAAGAAAATAAAAAATCTAGGTCATATACATGCACACTTTTCAGGAATTGAATGGACAGATAAAGGGGAGAAAAAACATATAATGACACCAAGAAAAGAAGCAACAGAACTTCTAACACTTCTAAAAAAACATAAGGTAAATATCTCAATAATTAATGAATCACCAGATCCATGGAAAGATGCTTTAATGATGAATAAAATATTAAAAGAAATTTAATTTTTCTTTATCTTCGCAACAAAGAATCCTTCAGTATCATTATCTTGTGGCCACACTTTCAAACATTTATTTACTTCAGAATCATATTTGTTTCCTTCAAACTCATCGACGATTTTTCCTCTTTTCATTTCAATTGAAAACTTTTCTAATTTAGCATTATCAAACTCTTTTAACAAATAATCAACAACAGCTTCATCTTCATCTGGCTCTAAAGTACAAGTTGAATAAACCATTGTCCCACCATCATTCAAATTTTCAAAAGCAGTTTTAATTAATTGTCTTTGAACACCAGCAAACTTTCTAATTGTGTTTGGATTCCACATTCCAATTGTTTTATATGATTTTCTAATAGTTCCAATACCAGAACAAGGAGCATCAACTAATATTTTATCAAATTTATTCTTAAACCATCTTCCTTCCATTACAGTAAGAACTGCATTTTGCACACCAGCCCTTTGCAAATTTAAAGTTAAAGGTTTCAATCTAATTAACTTACTATCATTAGCAACAATAACTCCAGTATTCTCCATCATTGCAGCCATCTGCGTTGTTTTTGAACCTGGAGAAGCACACATATCTAAAATAATTTCATTTTTCTTCGGCTTTAAAATAGTAGGTGGAATCATAGAAGCAGCACCCTGTAAATATATGTAACCTAAGAAATGTTCTAAAGTATTTCCAACTGCTTTTTTATCTATAAAAAATCCCTCTTTACACCAAGGAATTTGCTCTAATTTAAATCTCTTTTTTATTTCAGGAACAGTAGTTTTCAGTGTATTGACTCGTATACTCTTACGCATTGGTTTCAATGACGCTTCTGTAAACCTATCAACATCCGTTAATTTAGAATATCTTTCAATGAAACTCTCTTTCCAATCTGCCATTTTTTTAAAAAAAGCTTATAAATTAATAAAGCTATTGGAAATTAATGAAAAAGATATTATTACTAATATTGTTACTTCTCACTGTAGGTTGTAGTATTCAAGAAGAAACCAATATCCTTGATAGAAACTTAGTTGTGAAGGATATATCCCAATCAGATCATTTTACAGGAAGTCTTCAAGAATGTCAGCAAAGTTTTGAAAAAAATGGTGAAACTCAAACTGGTTTCGAAGTTACAATCCCTGATAACATTGGAAGCACAACAACACCATTATACTTAATTCTTGATTTGCATACATGTGATAATCAAATAGTTAATGATCAAGAAAAATACACTAAAGGGTCAAAGAATTTATTAAAATTACAAAAATTATTAGAAGAACATAATGGTATGATGAGTTTGGGAGTTTCAAAAAAATATGCAGAATACAGTGAAGAAACTGGTGACACAAATATAAAAACAATCTACAATCAAGGCTCTGAAATCACACTTCATATTCATGAAGAATACTTAATTACAGAAGCTCTTGGGCTTAAATACCAAGGTGTTGCAAAGGGTGGTGAAATTGCACAAGTAACAGCACCAGAAGTTTGGAAAGAAGCAATAAGTGGGTACAAAAAAGAAGTAGAAAACCTTTGTGGATGTGAAATAGATGGTTTTTCAGGAGCACCATATATGCCAGACAAATATAATCTAGCTTCAGAATTAGGTTTTGAAACAACATTCAATTACAAAAATCCAGAAACACACCAATCTGATGAAAGATTAGAAGTGATAAATCCTTGGAGACCATTAGGTTTCGATACAATAGATGATATGGTAACCTACAACAGAAATGGAAATATAATTTTCATACCTTCTGGAGTAAAACCAGTTCATTGCAATAATGTTGAAAATATAGGAGTTCCTTTCAGTTATGGGAGCTTTGACTTTACAACGACAATGATTAGAGAATCATTAGAAGAAGTAACTGAAGGCAGAGTAAATACAATAATATTTACAATTCATCCTTGGGATTTTGAAAATGAAGAAGATTTTGAAATATGGGATGAATGGCTAACAGAAGTCATTGATCCACTGCAAGAAGAAGGCAAGGTACAATTCAGCACTTATAGTGAAGTAGCACAAAAGTATGAAGAATGGGAAAATGTAAATATTCCTTCTACTTAGAAAACCTTTTAAATGAAAAATTATTTTGAAATCTATAAGCGCGAGTGGTTTAGTGGTTATAATTTGACCTTGCCAAGGTTGAGACCCGGGTTCGATTCCCGGCTCGCGCATATACTCTATATTCTAATGCACTTTTAATATGAGTGACCAATACCAAAAATATAGTCATCTTATGTCCAAATTATTAAACAAGTGTCCATTAAAATAAACAACCAAAAGACTTATAAATGTCCAAATTATTAAACAACTGTACAAAAAAATGGACATATTAACTTATTTCATAAAAGAGCCAGAAAGGGAATTTCATGTTAGAGAGTTAGCTAAACTAACAAAGAAATCCCCAACAACAGTATCCAAATACCTCAAACAATTAGAAAAAGAAAATATACTAATTTCAGAAAAAAAACTAAACCATCTTTTCTTCAAAGCAAATTCCGAAAATCCTTCATTCAAAGACCAAAAACTTTTTTATAACATAAAAACAATAAGAGACTCAGGATTAATAGAACACCTACACAACACCTATGACCCAGAAGCAATCATCCTTTTTGGCTCATTTGCAAAAGCTGAAAACATAGAAAGAAGTGATATTGACATCTTGATTATAACTCCTTCAAAAAAAGAGGTTAAGTTAGAGAAATTTGAAAAAAAATTAAATCACAAAATCCAATTATTTTTACATTCAAAAACAGATTTACAAACTATGAAAAATAAAAAATTATTAAACAACTTTATTAATGGCATAAAATTAGAAGGCTACTGGGAGTTATTCAAATGAAATTTAGTGATTTTATCAAGAAAAAAGAAGTTAGAAAAACCAGTACAGACAAGGGATTATATAACTCACTCATCAAAACATCAGAATTAGACCTAAAATTCTTGGAAAAAATAAAAATTGATGAGTATTCTGCAAGAAAGATTATGAGCAATTATTATGATGTTTTAAGAAGTTTACTTGAAGCAATGGCTCTTAAGGATGGATACAAAGTCTATTCCCATGAAGCTTTTACTTTTTACCTTAAAGAAAAAGGAGAAAGTGAAATTTCAGCAAAATTTGATAGATTCAGAAGGAAAAGAAACAAAATAAACTATTATGGGGAAAATATCTCTATAGAAGAAGTCAAAGAATATTCTAAAGAGATTAAAGAAATAATAAAAGAATTAAAAGAAAAATATTTACAATAGAAGACCTTATAAATATCGACGATATAAACTTAAAAAGTTAACAGTTTTGAAGACAGTATCTAAAATTTATATTCTTATGACCACCTAAAACAAAAAGTTTATAAATAAGGTAGACATACATATTATTATGACCTACACAGAAATTCAAGATAAAAATAATAAAAAATATTACTATAGAGTTAAATCCATAAAAAAGAAAGGAAAAGTAAGCAAAAAAAGAGTTTATTTAGGATCTAATCTCCAACAACAAGAACTTAAAAAACTAGAAAAAGAAGCAGACAAAATTCTCAACAAAACTTTAAACAGACTCTTTTCAGAAAAAGAAATTAAAGAACTTAAAAAAATCAAAGAAAACTTCAATAAATTACCCAAACAAACCATAAACAACAGGTATGAAGCATTTGTTGCAAGATTTACTTATGATTCAAATGCAATCGAAGGCAACACTATAGACCTAAAAGAAACATCTTATATCTTATTTGAAAACAAAACTCCCTCAGGAAAATCTTTAAGAGAAATAAATGAAGTTCTTAATCATAAAAAG
Organism: archaeon; assembly: GCA_043825775.1. Classification (GTDB taxonomy): domain Archaea; phylum Nanobdellota; class Nanobdellia; order SCGC-AAA011-G17; family GW2011-AR17; genus JABHZQ01. The sequence goes on along the minus strand of JBDRRK010000012.1, from coordinate 72,203 downwards.
GCGTTTGACTATATTTTAGCTTATAAAAAAGATATAAACAAAGAATTCATTTGCGAAATTCAAAAAAAAGTTGTTGAGAACACATTAAGAAAAGATCTAGAAAATCAAATTGGTGTATATAGAAGTGTTCAAGTTTATATTAGGGGAGCGGATGTCCTGCCAACAAAACCAAAAGAAGTGCCAATGGAAATGCGAACATTAATTAGATGGTACAATTCAAATAAAAATAAGCTTCACCCTTTAATTTTAGCAGGATACTTCCATGTTGCTTTTGAAGCAATCCATCCCTTTGTGGATGGAAATGGAAGGACTGGGAGGCTTTTATTAAATTTTATATTACATAATAAAGGTTTTCCAATGATTGACATACCAAACAAAAGAAAGTTAGAGTATTACAATTGCCTAGAAGAAGCCCAAAAAAAGAATAATCTCAAGAAATTTGTTAAATTTTTGTATAGTTTAATAATAAAGAATGAACATTTAATATGACCACCTTATAGAAAAATGTAGTTGGTAAAGTAGACCTAATAGAATAACTTATAAATTCCGACGACATACACTATTTAAGATTAAGTAATACCCAAACTGATGGTGAATCAAACAACAGTACTCATATCCGGCTCGCACATCACTAACTTGTTCTAATGCGTATCCATTTTAGAAAAGAATTATCACTACCAAGTAATAAAAAAACAAACATTTATAAATGATTAATACCCATTATTATTTATGGAAAAATCTAGAATAAGAGCTATAGAAGACAAACTAAGTACAAGTTTAAAATCTCTATTAAATAATTCAAAAAAGTGGGCTACAAAAAAAGCAGTTTTAGCTTTAACCATAGGCTCATTTATATATCCTGGATGTTCTCCTAGTGATGATTTTACACCATATACAGAACCATCTAATGGTATTCAAAATGTAGAAGTTGTACCTGCAAAAATGGATTTAGCAGCAATTGTAAGCTTTGAAACATCAAGAGAATCTTATCCAAGTGTAAAGTTTTGTTCAGAAGATAATGATTGTTTGAGTACTTTTACAAATTATGATTCCTCAGAAACTGAACATGAAGTTCTTGTAATTGGGATGAAACCAGATTCTGATTATTCAATTACAGCAGTAGCAGAAGATGAAGATGGCAATCAAGTAAGCTCAGATCAACAAACATTTCATACTGGATCTTTACCTTATGAACTTGATTTAGATTTTAATTGGGATGTTTATAATCCTAATCAAACTGATTCAGATTGGATTCTTGCTAGTCTTTGTTGGAGTGATTATGTTACCCCCATTATTCCAGTTATTTTTAATAGTGAAGGTGCACCTATAGCTTATTTTTCTCCATGGCCAGACAAAGAAGGTACAGCTGACTATCAAACAAGTTGGTATGATGATAAAATTCTTATTGGTGGTTCTATCCCTCAAAATGAAAGACCTATTTTATTAGATCTTTCAGGTGAAATAGTTTGGGAAGGAGCATTTAAACAACCACAATCTATTTATGGGGAAGGTTGGATGCATCACACTTTTCATCCAACTGAAAATGGAAATATAATCATGACTGCAATGGCAGGTCAGGAATTCTCTGATACAGATAAAATTATAGAATTTAATCTAGATTTAGCTAAAAAAAGTTCTGAAGATGATGCATGGACATTAGATGATATTGTAGCAATTTCTGAATGGTCTTGGAATGGATCTGATTTTTTTAATACAGATGAATTAGGAACTTTTGGTAATGCTAGTTATGTTGCTGGAAATGAAGTAGGATATTATTCTCGTGAATTTAATATACTAAATGCAATTGATAGATCTTCAAAAGAAGTTCTTTGGCAGTTTGGAGAATTAGAAAGAGAGCAAAACCCAGTCTATGGTGATTTCGAAGAACCAGAAGGTGGTTTTCCAACAGCTGCACATGGAGCTAAAAAAACACCAGATGGGACCTATCTTTTTTATGATAATGGATATCTTTCAGATGATATAGAAAACCATCATGTAAGATTAACAGAATACAGACTAAATACAGAAGAAAAAACTGGAGAAATTATATTTCAATATCCTAATGATGAAGATCAAGACAATTGGTGGGTAAGTGGTATTGGAGGGGATATAAAACCATTAGATAATGGAAATTTTTTAGTAGCCACAGGATTAGATTTAGAACCCTATCCTCATAGGATTTTTGAACTTACTAAAGATGGAACAATAAACTGGGAATTAAAAATTAATGGTGGCCATGAAAGAGGAGTTTATACCGCAGAAAAAATACCTGCACAAGCTTACCATTTAGAAGAATAAATTATTTAATCAATATTTAAATCAAAATACATCATACCTGTATTTCCTGGATAATTATTAATAGGATTAACTCCATAAAACTTACCATTAGTAATAGCTATAGATTTTTCAGTATAATTTTGATACTCATTTGCAAAATAAAGCATAGTTAATTGATTATGAATTGGACCATAACCAGAAACTAAATCCCATAAATTTTTCCCATCAACTCCACGTTGAAGTTCAACACCTAACAAACTAAGGAAAGTAGGCATTAAATCTGCAGCACTTACTAAATCACTGATTTTTATTCCCCCTTCAAAGTCAGGATGTTTAATTATCAATGGTAATCTAGTGATATCTGGACTTAAATATTTTATATTCTTACCAACATATCCCTCTTCACCCAAAAGAGTACCATGATCAGCCACTAAAGCAACAATAGTATTATCAGCTAGACCTAAATTAGCAAGTTCATCAAGCAAAGTTCCTAATGTGTGGTCAACAAAAGAAACCTCTCCTGAATAAAGAGCTTTAGCAACTTCAGCATGTTCTTCAGGAACATTTTCGCTTATACTAAAAAAACCAAACATAGGCCTATCTCCCCAACCTGGTGCTTTCTTCAAATATAATTCTCTAAACTTTTTAGGAGGATCCCAAACCTCATGAGTTTGATAACAATCTAAAACTAAAGCAAAAGGAGTATTTCCTCCTCTTATACTATAATCTTTCAAAAATGTTCTTGCTTTTCCAAACAAATCTATATTAGGTTGTCCACCTTCAAGAGGATTATTAGCTAAGTATTGAGCAATTACTCCCTTACCATAATCTAATTCTTTTTTAGATCTTTTCAATAATCTTCCTTCAAGTTCATCAGGTAATTGGGAAATAATATCTTCTGGAAACATAGACAAATCAGGATCTTCAGAAACGACAAATTTATGTGCATCGTCCATTTGACCTCTTGCTCTTTCATAACTACCAAATACTTTTTCAAAATTACTCATTCCAGGAATTCTCCAATATTGAAAATTATCACTTATAAAATGTGTAATAAAACCAGCAGAATTCAAATACTCAGCAAGGGTTATATCTTGAGTTCTTAATGGACACCAGCTATTTTTAAAATCAATTTCATTTTGATAATCCATCCCTGTAGCAAAAACTCTTCTAGCAGGAATAGTAGGCATACTAGCACCCCAAGCATTTGAAAACATTACTCCTTGAGAAGCAAGTCTATCAATATGGGGTGTTTGAATTATACCATTTCCATAACAGCCTAAAAAATCAGCTCTCAAGGTATCAATCATGACAAAAACAAGGTTATAATCTTGAGTTCTCCTTGGTAAATCAAGTTCATGAGTAAAAGTCTTTAAATCATTAAAATCAAATTTCCTAACGGGTTTAACTGTCATTTTAGCTTCTTCCTGTTGTAATAACTGTTGAACCACTTTTGGAATTTTATTTCCAACTAACCCTGCTGATGCAGCAACTAGACCAGTTAAACCTAAAAATCCTCGTCTTGACATTTCTATTTCAGCCATTCTATAAAAAAGGAGTTTAACTATCATTTAAAAAGCTTATTACTTCTCAAAAATAATCCTTTTCTGCTCTTTCTTCTCAGAATAAGTATAAGGAACATAAACTTTTTTCTTTGTTTTAGGATCCATTCCAGTATAATACATACAAGTTGAAACAGTCATAGGAGTTGGAGTAAATATCTGAACTTTTTCAGCATTCTTCAATTTCTTAATTACATCAGCCAATTCTTTAGCCTCTTTCATTGACGAACCAGGATGTGCAGTCATAAAATAAAAAGACACTTCTCTTCCAGTCTTTGCAAAATACTTAACAAACTCCTTAAAATCACCTCTATTCTTATTCATCAATTTCAAAACATTCTCATTAACATGTTCAGGAGCAATTCTTAAAGAATTAAAAACATGATATTTTGCAATCTCATCAACTAATTCAGGAGAAGCTAAATCAAATCTAATCCCTGATCTAAGATTCAACTTCTTCACACCTTCAACTTTTCTAATCTTTCTCAACAATCCTAAATACCTTTTACCACTTACATCTAATCTATCACAATCAATACAATCTCTTTTACACTTATTACAATCCATTCCATACATATTAGAAGAAGGTCCACTCAAATCATCAATATTCCCTTTAAAATGTTTCATTTTAGTTATCTTTTTTACTTCTCGTAAAATAGACTCTTCAGATCTTGAAATAATTCTATCCCCTTGTAATAAACCAACAGAACAAAAACTACACTGACCAATACAGCCTCTATGAGTTACAACACTAAATTCAAAACCACTTAATCTTTTTGGAGATTCTCTAGAAAAATCCATTTCATAATACTCATCTAAATCTTTAGAAGTATACTCAGGACTTTTAAACTGAACAACATAACGATTATCAATCTTTTGAGAAATTGTTTCATTACTTAACCTATTCTGCATATCACAAAACCTTTCTTTTAAATCAACAACCTCTTCATAAGAAGGTAACTCTAAACCTTTACTCTCTTTACTAATAACACAAGTACCTTCAATACCAATTAAATCTTTTTTAGCCTTAACCCTATTAGCAATCTCTAAAATTTGTTTCTCTGCACTTCCATAAGCCATAATATCAGCTCTTGTATCAAACAATATTGGCTTTCTCAATCTATTCTGCCAATAATCATAATGAACAAACCTTCTCAAAGAAGCTTCAGTACCACCTAATACAATAATAGATCCCTTAAACTTATGTTTAATCCAATTACTATAAACACTAACAGCCCTATCTGGAACCTTCTCATCATAATCCAAATAATCATCTTCTTCTCTTAATCTTTTCAAAGGTGTATAATTTCTAACCATTGAATCAATACTTCCAGAAGTAACCCCAAAAAACAGCTTAGGTTTCCCTAATTTAGTAATTTCTTCCTCTTTTATAGGTTTTTCAATAACTCCAACTTTGTAACCCTTTTTTTCTAACAACCTTCTCAGTATAGCAACTCCACATAAAGGATGATCAAAATAAATCTCTCCAGTTACAAAGATTATATCATATTCCATTTATAAAAGAAATTTAGGTCTCTTTTTAAAGGTACCTTAAAAATAAAAAAATTAAAGTTTTTCTACACCCATAACAAACAACCTTGGAAAAGCTTTGTCAAAAAAAGTTTCATATTCTCCAGGAATACTATGCACACAAAAATCACCATAGCCATCAACATTAACAACCAAAGTGTGATCCATTCCATAATTAGGAGTACAAACTGCATTAGTAACCTGATATTCTAAATTTTCTGGACGCTCAAAATTAGGAACAGCATGTTTTTCCATAAAATTATACAGGGCTGTTTTTACCTGTGATTCATATTCGGTATTTCTTGTTCTGGCTGTACACGATGCGGTGGCAAGGGTCAATGCCGCAAAACCACCATAAGCCATCAAGGCTCTTCTCCAGTTTATTTGAGTTTCCATAAAGAGCAATCGTCGAGAACCCATTTATAAAGCTTAGCTTTGATGTTAAAACTAGACAAATAACCTATTATAATATTACTTATAAAAAACACCTCTAGAAAAGTATTTAAATAAATTTTAAAAAAAATAAAAAAAGAGTTTATCTTTTTTTCTTTTTAACTTTCTTTTTAGCCATAGTAGCAAGTTTTTTCTTTCTAGCTTCTACTCTTTTAACAGCTTTTTTAAGTCTAGTTAATTCAACATTAGCACCCTTAATAGTTTTAATAGCTTTCATAAACACACCTCCTTAAAAATATATAACACAATAATCATATAAAAAAGTTATGTTTATTAGATTATGTTAAAAATATCTAAAGATTCAATATCAGAATACTTATGAATCTTAAATCCTCGTCTCTCAAATTCAATTATATATGGATAAAACATATTATTTTTTACTGCAAAACATCTTTCAGATAAAAAAACAGTTCCATCTTTAATAAACAATGGAAAATCTTTACAAATTTTAGGTCTTCCATTTTTTCTATGAATTTTACAAGAAAAATTTTTATCTAAAGAAGGACAAGGAAATTTTGAATTTCCCATATACAAAGAAAAATTTCCATTTTCTAAACTTTTAACAAAGACATTAATATCTTTATCAGTGCAACTTTTTATCAAAAAAAGTTCTTTTTCTGTAACAATAAGAAAACCCTTTCTACAACAATATGCAGAACATTCATTAATACAATAATTACTGATACTCTTCCTTGCTTTGTTTGCTAATTCTTCCATACTATAAGGGAGAGCTAAAGCTAAGACGTGTAAACCCTGGGAAGACAGCCCGAAGACCATCTTCCTGGGGAAAAAGAGGTGATATTAAATATACTAATTTACTTATATATAAATGTTTCGGTTGTATAAACTCTGGAGTGGTGACTAGCCATTTAAAAGCTTAATAAATAACCTTTTACAATAATACTTTTAAACCTCTCAACTCAATATCTTACTATGATAAAACCAGCATATGCAGGAAAGCTTTACGAGGCACAATTCGAGCCACTTTCTAAACAAATAGAATCCTGTTACACCCATGAATTAGGCCCTGGAGATCTTCCAACAAAGAGAACTGAAAATGAAATAAAAGGTATTGTTGTTCCACATTCAAACTACCAGTTCTCAGGTCCTTGTATGGCATGGGCATACAAAGAAGTGGCAGAATCTAAATTTCCAAAAACATTTATCCTCCTTGTTCCAGATCATACAGGCACTCATTTCAATTACGCAACAACAGAAGAATCTTTTGAAACAATGTTAGGAATAGTTAGAACAGATCAAGACTTCATAAAAAAATTATTAGAAACAAAACTAGTAAAAATAACAAATAACATGCAAGAATATTCATTAGAAATTCAACTACCCTTCTTACAATACACAAACAAAGATAAATTAAATGACATAAAAATAGTTCCAATCATATGCCCAAACACAAACAACTACAAAGAACTTGCAGAAGAGATAACAAAAATATCAAATGAGATTATAATCATAATCTCCTCAGACTTCACCCACCATGGACAAAAGTTTGGTTTCACCCCATTTAAATTCAATATTAAAGAATCACTAAAAAATCTAGATAAAGAAGCAATTTCTTACATCTTAAGCTATAACTCTGAAGATTTAATAAAATTTATGAACAGGACAAAAGCAACAATTTGTGGTTCAAGCCCCTTAGCACTAGGAATTGAAATACTAAAAAACATTTCAAATGAACCAGAATTATTATGTTATTACAATTCAAACAAAATAGAAGAAGCAGATTCTACTGTTTCTTATGCAAGTATAATTTTTAGATAATTTTTTAAATAAAAACAACTCTTATACTTTTATGAAAAGAGGTATATTGATATTTACATTTATAATTCTATTATCATTTTTCGTTGCTGCAGCACCAACAGTTACACTTTCAAGCCCAACAAATGGAGCTTCAGAAGGTTCTACAGTAACAATGACCTGTTCAGCAACTGATGTATCTAGTATGACTTCATTACAATTATATTCAAATACAGGGGGTTCTTGGATTTCAATTGAAACAAACTCAACAGCAGGAACTTCAATTGCAATATCAAAACAAGTAACCTCTTTGTCTGATGGAACATATACTTGGAATTGTAAAGCAACAGGAGTAGAAACAGCTTGGGCAGCATCCAATTACACATTTACAGTAGCTGGAACAACAGTTTCATTCTCAGGACCAATTACAAACCAAACACTAACTGAAGACACAACATCTTCAAACGCATTTGACTTGGATACATATTTTACAGGTGCAACAACCTATACTTATTCAGGAAACACAAATATTGCTGTTTCAGTAGCAGGAGACAATCAAGTAACTCTAACTCCTGGAGCAAACTGGACTGGTTCAGAAACAATAACATTCACAGGAACGGGAAGTAATTCAGTAAATAGTAATGCAATCTTAGTTAACGTAACTGCAGTTAATGATAATCCTTATCTAACTGAAAGTATTTCAAATCAAACAATAGAATACAATACAAATAAAACATTAACATTATCTTCATATTTCTCAGATGTTGATGGGGATACACTAAACTATTCAGCATCTGGAAACTCAAACATTGTAATTACATTTTCAGGTGCAACTGCAACCTTAGATCCAAATGCAGATTGGACAGGTTCAGAAACAATAACATTTACAGCAACAGATGGAACATTAAGTGCGACATCAAACTCAGTAACATTAACAGTTAATGGAACAACAACATCAACAAATTCAGCTCCTACAATAGACTCATCATCTCCTGATTCAAATCCAACCCTATCTTCAGGAGAAACACAAGATTTCTCAATAACATATTCTGATTCAGATAGTAATTCAACATTAACAATAAAATGGTATCTAGATGGAACAGAAGTATCAACATCAGATTCATACACATTCACAGCATCAGATACAGGTTCATTTACAGTAAAAGCAGAAGTTTCAGATGGAACAGACACAACAACCAAAACTTGGACAGTAACAGTTGCAGTATTATTTGAAGAAGTTGATGAAAATGTAGATGTTAATTCAATACTTTCAGAACAAACATCTTCAGGAGTATGTGGGAATGGAAAAATAGAAAGTGGTGAAAACTGCTTAAATTGTTTATTAGATGTTAAGTGTGGAAGTGGAGAAATATGTAATAAAGGTGTTTGTGAATCAAAGGATGGAATAGGTAAAACAATCGCAATCTTTTTAATCATAGTAATAATTCTAGTTGGTGGAGGCATAGCTGTATATTATTTTATGGTTGTAAGAAAACCACAAAAACCACAAAAAAAGCAACCTTTCAAGTATAGAGAAGTAAAGGGTGAAACACCTCCAGCAGATTATACAGACTTTTATAAGAAAAAATGATAACCTCTGAAGAAATTAAGAAAATAAGAGACTATTTGGAAAAATCAGAAAATCCACTATTCTTTTTTGATGATGATCCAGATGGACTATCTTGTTTCCTTTTATTATACAAGCATATTGAAAAAGGACATGGAGTTATGGTAAAGGGGACTCCAAAATTAGGTGAAGAATATCTAAGAAAAGTTCAAGAATACCACCCAGATAAAATATTTGTTCTAGACAAACCTCACCTATCCCAAGATTTTATAGATAAAGTTAATGTTCCAATAATTTACATTGATCATCATCCTCCAAATGAAATAAAAGGAGCACACTATTTCAATCCATTATTGCATGATAAAGAGGATAACAGACCTACATGTTACTGGTGTTATAAAGTTACAGAACAAAATGAATGGATTGCAATGACAGGGATAGTAGGAGATTGGTTTCTTCCAGAACAAGTAGATAAAAAATTTAAAAATCTATACAAAGACCTATTACCCAAAGTAAAAGATCCAGGAGAAGCAAGATTTAACACTCCAATAGGGATTTTAACAAAAATATTCTCATTCATCCTTAAAGGTAAAAGTTCAGATGTAATGAGATGTGTTAGAATACTTACAAGAGTAAAAACACCAGAAGAAATCCTAAACCAAACAACAAAAGAAGGAAAATATATTTACAAATATTATGAAACTGTAAACAAAAGATATGAAAAAATGCTTGCAAAAGCAGAATCAATGATAGATACAAAAGAAAACTTTCTCCTTTATACTTATCCTTCTGGAAAAGATTCATTTACAGGAATGCTTTCAGAAGAATTAACCTATAAATATCCAGATAAAACAATTGTTATTGGAAGAAATAAAGAGGATAGGGTTGTAATGAGTTTAAGATCACAAAACAAAGATATTAGAAGTGCAGTTGAAAAAGCAAAAGAAGGTCTTGATGGTTATGGTGGTGGACATGAACATGCTTGTGGATCAAATATCTCTAAAAAAGATTTTCCAAAGTTCATAACAAGAATAAAAAAATATTTAAAAGAACAAAATTAAACCTTTTCTATGTTATATTTAAAAGATTGTTATCAAAAGGAATTTGAAACTGTAGTAAAAAAAGTTAATGATAAATTCATAATTTTACAAGAAACTCTTTTCTACCCAAAATCAGGTGGACAAAATTGTGATACTGGAAAAATAATAAAAGATGGGGAAGAGTATAATGTTGTCTTTGTTGGAAAGTTTGATAATAAAATTTCTCATGAAGTAGACAAAGAAGGATTAAAACCAGGAGACAAAGTAAAAGGCATTATAGATTGGGAAAGAAGGTACAAATTAATGCGTTCACACACAGCAGCACATGTTCTAAGCCATGTTATAAATGAAAAAACAGGAGCTTTAATCACTGGAAACCAATTAGAACTTGAAAAATCAAGAATTGATTTCTCTTTAGAAAAGTTTGATAGTGAAAAGATGGAAGAATACACAAAAGAAGCTTGTAAAATTGCACAAGAAGGAAGAACAGTTAAATCGATAATTGTTCCAAAGGAAGAAGCTTGTAAAATTCTAGGAAATCATTTCACTTCATTAGCAAAGGGCTTTCCAGAAGACATCAAAGAAATAAGAATTATTGAAGTAGAAGGGTTTGCAAAAGAAGCTTGTGGTGGAACTCATGTTAAAAATACAAAAGAGATAGGTGAAATAAAATTCTTAAAAGCTGAAAACAAGGGTAAAAACAGAAGAAGAGTTTATTTTACTTTAAATTAAATATTCAGAATTATCTTCTTTAAAATCAATTATAAATCTTATATTGATACTATTTATAAGTAATAACAAAAGAGAAAGGTTTATAAACCTAAAAACCCACTAAAATAATAAGAAAATGAGGCTAATATCAAAGATTTTAATCACTGTATCTTTAATTATTCTAATCACTACTGCAGTTCTAGCAGTTAACTATGAAACAAGTACAAGAGACGTTATCTCTCCTTCTGATACAATTACAAAGGACCAAATTAAAATAACAGAAAATGGAATTCTTGTAAATGTTCCAGATGCAATACTAGTAAGCTACAATGACACAAATTCAATGGACCCTTTACTAGATGCAGAAGCAAATGGAATAGAAATCCCAGTAAATGAAAGCACTAACCTACAAATTGGAGACATTGTATCTTATGAGGCAACATGGAACGAAACATTAGTTTCACATAGAATTATAGATATCCAAGAAGATGGAACTTACATTCTAAAAGGAGATAATAACACCTTGCAAGACCCTGAATCAGTAACAAGAGACCAAATAAAATACAAATTAATTGGAGTTTTTTACTAATGAAAGAAATAATTGAAAAAAATATAGACACATTAGTAGGTATTGAAATAGAACTTGCAGAAGAAAGTATAGGTGGAAATGCAGGAAACTGGAAAGGTTTTGGATGTAATTATATTCATTTCAATTATGACCCAAATACTGGAGAAATAATTTACATTGGAAATGATCCTAAAGCAGAAACAAATGCAGGATTTAAATTAGCATTTCCAGCAAAACAAAGACCATTAAAAATTTTTAATGGAAGAGATAGAATAGTAAAAATTGATCTTGAAAAAAATCCAACAAAAAAAGTTTTAAAAATTCTATTTGAATCAGCTCAGGCATATAATGAAAATCATGCCTTTCATCCAGCTGATAAACCAATATACCAAGAAATAAAATATGAAGGAGCAGCATAAAATGGAAGCAGTATGTAATAAATGTGGACAAATATATTCATTCAAAACAAATGAAATACCTAGTTCAGTAAGATGCTTTTGTGAATCAAGAGAATTTACAGAAAGGAAAGCAGATACACTAGACCTAGTCCAAGAAAACAACCAGCTGAAACATAAGGCATAGCTGGATAATATTTTTTCTTTTCACTTTTCCAGAATAAGTAAAACAATCCTAACATTGCAAATATAGGAACAATGTAAGTTCTAGGGTCTAATAAACCAAAACCAAAGTGAACCATTACAACTCCTGCAAACAACAAAGGAAAACCCACATCTCCTCCACCTAAAATAGCAGTTTTATTCTTGTCATAAGGAACTAACAAACCAGCAAACACTTTTGCCTCTCCTTGAGACTTTGCTAGCTTAATCATATGTTTAGTCTTTCTAACAGCAATATAGTCATACACAGAAATTAACACTAATAATATAGATGCAGAAAGTAAACTCAGTAAAGGAACAAATATAGCAGCTAATGCACCATATATAAACAGTTCAGTAAAGTTATGGGTAATAACTCCTGGCCTAAACACTTTCAATAATGCAAATATAATCGCAAACACAATAGCCAACCATTCCCACATAAAAGCACTCCATGAAACAGTTAAAGTGAAAAAAACACTAAGTAAAAACCACATTTTCCACAATCTAAACAAAGAAAACCTCAACAAAAGTAACGCAAGAACTGTAGCCAGTAAAATAAATACAAATATTACAATGAAACTAGTTCCTTCATTAACTTCTGGCCTTTCAATATTTAATGGTAAGGTTTGTTCACCAAGAAAATGATCAGTAACATACAAACCAATTATCTGTGCACCTAAGAACAAAACAAGTATTATCAAAGTAACTTTAAAAGTATGTTTCATACATTTCCAATGCCACTTAAGTTTAAAAGATTTTCCAAAACATTTATTAATATAATAATCTACAAAAGAATCAATGGAAGAAGAGGCATTAATTAAATTTGATAAAGTAAATAAAAAATTTGGTTCTAATATAGTGCTAAATAATTTAGACATTGAAATAAAAAAAGAGGGTATTTTCGGAATAATGGGTCTTTCAGGCTCTGGAAAAACAACTCTATTGAACATTCTAATTGGTTTCTGGAAACCAGATAGTGGCAAGGTTTTATTTGATGGACAAGAAATCCACAGAAACAAAAAAACATTCAATCAAGTATTTGGCTTTGGAACACAAGCTGGCTCAGTATATCCAAAATTAACAATTAAAGAAAATATGATTTACTTTGGAAAGATGTATAATATGAGAAAAAAAGATATAAAAGCAAGAATGAAAGAATTACTAGAATTTGTAGAGCTAGAAAATTCAGAAGATGTTATTGCAGAAGAGCTCTCAACAGGTATGTACAGGAGATTAGACATTGCTTGCTCTTTAATACACAAACCAAAAGTTCTAATCCTAGACGAGCCAACCGGAAACATGGATCCAGTTTTAAGAAAAAAGATTCTAGCTTTAATTAAAAAAATAGATGATGAAGGTACAAAAGTAATAATTACATCCCACCTAATGGGTGAAGCAGAGGCTATTTGTGATGAATTGGCAATATTGCACAAAGGAAAGGTTATAGCACAAGACCATCCGAATGTTTTAAAAAACAAGTATAGCAGAAATGAAGAAATCAGATTTGAAACAGAAACAAGAGAATATGAATCAATAATCCCTTCAATAAAAAGAATGAATGTAACAAAATTATACGAAATTCACAATCAAGTCTATCTTTATACTCCTGATGCACAAAAAACACTAGCATCACTAATGAGATTATTAAAAGCAAAAAAACAAAGGTTAATTCAAATTGAGGTTACAAAACCAAGAATAGAGGAAGTATTTGAATACTTAACAAGAAAATGAGTTTCATAGCAAGATTAGTAAAAAAGAAAGAGGAACCAGAAGAGAAAGTAGATGTTTTTATAGAAAGGCCAAGACTAAATTCAATTACCAAACTTTATTTTATAATCTTAAAGAACTTTAGAATACTTCTAAGATCAAAGCTATCAGCATTCTTATTCATCTTAGGACCATTAATCATTGTATTCTTAATTGCATTAGCATTCAACACATCAACTTTATATGATTTGAATATTGCGGCATATTCAGAATCTTATTCTTCAATATCAGAAACGATAGTAACAAACCTATCTGATTCACAGTACAATGTAATAAAAATGGAATCAGAAGCAGAATGTATTGATTCAATTAAATTTGATAATTTTCAAGTATGTGTTGTTTTCCCATCAAATATGATTTTAGACAACAGTGCAAACAATATAATAAAAATATATGTAGACAATTCAAGATTAAATATTGCAAATCTGATCTCTTCACAAATAAATTCAAAGGTTTCAGTTTCAGCAGAAGAGCTATCAACAGATATGGTTACAACAATATTAGTTGTTTTGGACAATGTAAACACAAATGTTGTTCAATCTCAAGCAACAACAACAAATCTAAAAAATATTAATGCTCAATTAACATCAGAACTATCCTCAGCAGAATCAAGCATTTCAGGAGTAGATTTAAGCTATACTGCTTATGATTCAACAGGAATAGAAACAGAAATAAGCTCAATAGAAAGCAGTAACAATATGAGTAGTTCTGTATTCACAGACTTAAAAGCACAAGTAAATGCACTAAGATCTGCATATAACGCATTAACTACAACAGTTGACACAGCTACAACAGGAATTACTTCATCATCATCAACACTAGGAACAGCAAAAGCAACAGCTGGAAATGAATTAACAAAGATAAACACAGTAGAAACAAGTTTAAACACAATGAATGCTGAAATTAATACAATTAAAATAACAAATGTAGAAAACATTGTAACACCAGTTAAAACAACAATAGAACCAATAAGTTCTACTAATAACTATTTATTATACATTATTCCTTCAATATTAATAATGATTTTCATGTTTGTAGCACTATTAATCAGTTCTTCAAACATTATGGCTGAAAAAACATCATTAGCTTACTTTAGAAATTTCATAACTCCAACAAATGACTTAGTATTTGTTATTGGAGAATATATATCAACAGCAATGGTTATTTTACTACAAATAGTAATCATGTTAGGAATAGTTTATTTCTTCGTACCAGATCCAGGAGTAACAGCATATCTACTAGCAGGTCTTGTACTATTCATTGTAGCATCATTATTTATATTTACAGGAATGTTACTAGCATATATGTTTAACACAAAACAAACAGTAACATTAGCATCAGTTTCAGTTGGAATCGTATTCTTGTTCTTCTCAAATACAATATTACCATTAGAAACCCTTTCAGCTGTAACTAGAAAGATAGTTATGTACAATCCATTTGTGATGGCAGAGAGTATTTTAAAGAAATTATTGCTTTTTAACGCTCCATTTGCAGAAATAAGTATCCTTATATATACCCTATTAGGCTTCACATTTGCCCTATTTATAGGAGCAATTGCAACAAGACTTATATTCAAAAGATTCTTTTCTTCCTAAAAGTTACTACTTTATAACAGTAAAAAAAACGAAAGATTTATAAAGGGTCATTTAATTCTAAATAGTATACAAGTAGAGGAGAAACTCGAAAATGATTGTTAATGATGAATTCCTAAAAAAACTGAGGTCAGCCTTTGACTTAAACATTTATGAAGTAAAAGTCTGGACCGCATTACTATCAAGAGGGGTAGCAGCCGCAGGTGAATTAGCTGATATTTCTGGTGTACCAAGAAGCAGAAGTTATGATGTTCTAGAGTCTTTAGAAAAGAAAGGATTTATTATAATGAAGCTAGGAAAACCAATAAAATACATTGCAGTAAAACCAGAAGAAATCTTAAAAAGAGTAAAAAAGAAAATAGAAACAGATGCTACATCTCATCTAAAAGAACTTGAAAAAGTAAGAGAAACAAACATCTATGGTGAAATTGAACTCTTATACAAACAAGGTATTGACAAAGTAGAACCTGCAGACTTGTCTGGAATTCTAAAAGGTAGAAAAAATTTATATGATCATTTAAAAACATTAATTCAAAACGCTGAATCAAGCATTTGCATCATGACAACTGAAAAAGGTCTAGTAAGAAAATTAGACCTATTAAAATCAGCAATCAAAAAAGCAAAAGCAAATGGAATCAAAGTAAAAATAGTAGCTCCTGTTAAAGAACTTTCTTTTATCCCTAAAGATTTAAAAGAAGTTATAGAAGTAAGAGTTGCAGATAAAGATTCAAAAGCAAGATTCGTTCTAGTAGATGGAAAGGAATTAGTGTTCATGCTTTCAGATGATCAAGAAGTACATGAAGCTTATGACATGGGTGTATGGGTTAACACACCATTCTTTACACAAGCTTTGGAACAAATGTTTGAACTATCTTGGAAAGGCTTGAAAAGAGCTTAAAATGAGAAAACTAATCTCAACAATGTTAGGAATAACCCTAACTACTTTTCTTTCTTGTAAACCTAATCCCGCTGAAGAATACTGGCAAGAACAAAGAAGTTATGCAGAATGTTATACAACAAGTCAAGCAGATATTGCACGAGAAAAAGCACAAGTTGTAGAACAATACGAAAGAGATGAAATAAGTGAAGAAACCTATTTCTACACTGCAACAATTTTATCCAACTTACAAGGAAAATTAGAAGATAACCGTAATATGTACCAAGTATTAATGGAACAAAGACATCCTGACTATTTTGAGTATATTGAAAAACAAAAAAATGAATAATAAAGAATTAGCTCAAAGAATAAAAAATAGAAATGCATTAGGTTTAGTAGTACTAATTGAAAAACAATTAACAGATATAGAAACTACTACTGGAACACCAGTGCAAGGTATTACTTCTCTTAAACCTTATATTCAATTTTGTAGGGGTTGATTAAGATTTTTTAAATTGAAAGATATTACAATAGGAGAAATAAATGATATAGACCCTATGGTTTACAGAGAATTATTAGATAGAATTCAAGATTGTCTAAGATATGATACTAGTCTTGAAGAACCTAGAAGAATTATTAACCTAAAAAGAAGTCTTGCAAAGACAACTGATAACAGAGAATATAGAATTATTCAAAAGTATATAAGAGCTGCACAGTAACATTTAAAAACATAATAACTATTTATTTATTCTAATGAAAGGCCTTGTAAATTCACTAAGTCCTAAGGAGAGGGAAATATTACCTTATATTCAGGATTCTATAACTCTAAAAGAGCTAACTAAGAAAACAAACAAACAAGAAGTTGAAGTTATGCGAGCTCTACAATTCCTGCAAAACAAAGATGTTCTAAAAATAAACCTTGAAATGAAAGAACTAGTCTCTTTAGGTGAACTTGGAAAGAAATACACAAAAGATAAACTACCTGAAAGAAGACTTCTTGATGAATTAAACAAAAGAGGAAAATTAACAATTAAAGATATCAATCTACCAAAAGAAGAACTAAACATTGCATTAGGAGAATTAAGAAAAAAAGCAGCAATTGTAATGGGCCAGGAAATAACATTGACTCCAAACGGCCGAAAGTTATTAACACAAGAATTTCTTGAAGAAAAATTTTTAAAAAAACTTCCCTTAGAAACAAAAGATCTAGTAAATGAAGATAAACTAGCTTACAACAATCTAAAGAAAAGAAAAAACATTATTGAAACAGTTCTTGAAAAAACAAGAACAATCAATCTAACACCTACTGGAATAAAACTACAAAAAGAAAACCTTAATGTAAATCTTATTGAAGCACTAACTCCAGAACATCTGAAAAAAGGAACCTGGAAAAAACAAGAATTTAGAAAATATGATGTTGAAATCAATGTTCCTAATGTTTATGGTGGAAAAAGACACTTTGTAAATCAAGCAATAGATTATGCAAGAGATGTTTGGATTGAAATGGGTTTTAAGGAAATGCAAGGACAGATAATAAACACATCATTCTGGAACTTCGATGCATTGTTTACAGCCCAAGATCATCCTGTAAGAGAACTACAAGACACTTTCTACTTAGAAACAAATGGAAAACTACCAAGTAAAGAATTGGTTAATGCAATAAAAGCAGTTCACGAAAATGGTGGAAAAACAAAATCATTAGGCTGGCAATACAAATGGGATGAAAATGATGCTAAAACAAATGTTCTAAGAACACATACAACAGTATTGAGTGCACAAACATTAAAGGAATTAAAAAAATCAGATTGGCCAGTTAAATACTTTGCAGTAGGAAAATGTTTTAGAAATGAAGCAGTAGACCCAACACATTTATTTGAATTCAATCAAACAGAAGGAATTGTAGTAGATCCAAATGCAAACTTCAGACATCTTTTAGGATACTTAAAAAGATTTTTTTCAAAATTAGGATTTCCAAACGCAAGATTTAGACCAGCTTATTTTCCTTATACTGAAATGTCAGTAGAAATAGATGTCTACCATCCAGTACACAAAAAATGGGTAGAACTTGGTGGGGCTGGAATATTCAGACCAGAAGTTGTAGTACCTCTTTTAGGAGAAGATGTACCAGTACTAGCCTGGGGACCTGGCTTTGATAGAATTATAACTGACTTTTACCAAATTCATGATTTAAGAAACTTATACAAAAATGATATTAAACAATTAAGAGAGATGAAAACCTGGAGAAGATAATGCCAAACGTATCACTAAACAAAGAAACAGTAATGAAACTAATAGGCAAGAAAATACCAGATGATACTCTAAAAGATAGAATTTCAATGCTTGGAACAGATTTAGACCAGGTTACTGATAAAACAATTGATGTTGAAATATTTCCAAATCGTCCAGACATGCTATCAGAACAAGGTTTCGCTAGATCCTTATCAGCATTTATGGGAATTAAAACAGGATTAAGAAAATTTAAAGTAAATAAATCCAACTTTATAGTAAACGTGCAACCTTCTATTAAATCAATAAGACCATATACTATGTGTGCTGTTGTTAAAGGAATTAAGTTTACAAATGAAGTTATAGAAGAAATAATAAATATTCAAGAAAAGTTACATGTATCTTTCTGTAGAAATAGAAAAAAAGCAGCAATAGGTATCTATCCTTTAGAGAAAATAAAATTTCCAATAAAATACTTTGCAGAAGATCCTAAAAAAATTAAATTTATTCCATTAGAAGGAAATAAACCATTAACTGGATTACAAATACTATCCCAACACCAAAAAGGAAGAGAATATGCTTATTTACTTGAAGGATTAAAGAAATTCCCATTCTTTGAAGATGCTAACAAACAAATATTATCAATGCCACCAATTATCAATTCTGAAAAAACAGGAAAGATAACAAAAACAACAACAGATGTATTCATTGAAGCATCTGGTTTTGATTTAAATACATTAACAATAATAATTAACATCCTATCAACAATGTTCCATGATATGCAAGGAACAGTATATGAAGTAAAGGTGAAATATGGAAATAAAACAATTAATTCTCCTGATCTAAAACCCAAAACAATGGCTTTGGATTTAAAGTATGTAAACAAATTATTAGGATTAGAATTAAAAGAAGCTCAAGCAAAAACATTACTGCAAAAAATGGGAATGGATTATACAAAAGGTTTAGTATCCTATCCAGCTTACAGAGCAGACATCTTACATCCAATTGATTTAGTTGAAGACATTGCCATTGCATATGGTTATGAAAACTTCCAAGAAGAAATTCCAAACATTTCTACAATAGGTGAAGAGTCACAAACAGAAATACTAAAGAGAAAAGTTGCTGAAATAATAATTGGTCTTGGCTATTTAGAATGTTCTTCCTATCACCTAGCTAGTGAACAGGAACAAAATGAGCAAATGAACACAAAATTAAAAACAATTAAACTAAAAAATTCATTATCTCTTGAATATAATGTTCTTCGTTCATGGATAATTCCTAATCTACTTTCTATACTAGCTAGAAATAAGAAATATGATTATCCACAAAAAATATTTGAAATTGGTAGGGTGTTTAAAAATGGTATTAGTGAAACTGGAACTATTGAAAATGAAAGAGTTGCTGTAGTTAGTTCACATCAAACAGCTAATTTTACTGAAATTAAGCAAGTTCTTGATTATGTTTTAAGAATGTTAGATTTAGAGTATACTGTTAAAGAAGTTGAACATCCTTCTTTTATTTCAGGAAGATGTGCTAGAATTTCTGTAAACAAAAAAGATGTTGCTTTTATTGGTGAAATACATCCATCTGTTCTTGAAAACTTTGGAATAGAATTCCCTACTTGTGCTCTAGAGTTGAATCTTTCTGAATTATTCTGAAGAGATCGTTGAGAGCTATAGAATTTATTTTGACTCTGTTTGGAAGATAGCTAGGAATTATCCCTATACCATCTATAAGCAAGAGTTAAAGTTAACATAATGCCTGCCAAAAATAATAAAACTTGAATAATAATGAAGATTTTAGGATAAGCTATATCCCTAGCAAAATAAAACATTATTGAAACAATATAAAAAACCGTAGAGAACCACAACAATTTGTTCAAGAGTTTTCTATCATGTTCTGATAATTTCTTATCTGAAGAATTCTTATCTGAAGAAATATAAAAACCATAAAATATTGAAGTAAGGGTAAGAAAACCCATTGTACTAAAAAAAGTATCCCTAGCTGAAGCTATTACTACACCAGATATTATATTTGCTGTTGTATTGTACAAAGTAAAAAAAAAGAACAAAATCCCTAAAAAAATAAATGTTAATACTAAAAACAAACTATATAAAACTTTTCTCATAAACCCAATATTTAATATTGAATTTATAAATATTTTGAACCCTTACCACTTACAACCCTCTCCGAAGGAGAGCTGGTAAGAATCATACAAAAAGCATAAATTAGCCTCAATAATTACACATTCTACTGCACAATAATCTATAAAAATATAAAAATAATTAAACACTCATGAATCTAAAGGTAAAAACAACAAATCAAGGATTTAAAATAAATAAATACAATCTACAATACCCAAAAGATATCTGGAACAACTACCCAGAAAAAGAATTTCTAACAGACAACCTAGCACACTTACTGACAATAAACACTCCTTTAATAGCAAACACAAACATAATCAACTACAACACTTCACTACCTTTACTAAAATCCTTCTTCTTCAACGTAGTAATCAACTCTCTACCTCACGCAACAGATGATTACGAACAATCAACAAACAAACTAATAAAACAATTCATAAACACAAACTACCTTTTCAAAAACAACAAAGTAAAATACCCTAATTACAAAGAACAATTACAAGAAAAAGCAATAGTCTCTTTCTCCTGTGGTAAAGACTCATTATTATCCCTAGCACTAGCAAAAGAGCTAAATCTAAACCCAACAGGAGTTTACATTAATGACACAATATCCCCAACTGAAAACAAATTAAAACTTCTACACATGGAAAAGCTAAGCAAACAACACAACATCAAAATACATACAGTAACAAATGAAATAGAACAATTAAATGACTTTGAAACACATGACACAGAAGAAACCTGCGTAGGATACACACATATGATTACTGGATTTTCACTTTTAGCACTACCCTTCACGCACCAATACAAAGCAAAACACATTATTGTGGGAAACCAACAAGACATGAACTTCTATTTCATGAACAAAGAAGGATATAGAACCTATCCAGCTTATGATCAAACAAGAGAATGGATGAGGCAACAAAATATAATGCTTTCTTTAGCAACAAACAACCAAGCAAAACTATCAAGTCTAATCCAACCATTAACAAATATTGCAATAATGAAAGTATTATTCCAAAGATACCCAGAATTTGCAAAATATGAAATATCTTGTGATTGTTTAGACGCTTCATTAGAATCAAGATGGTGCCATGAATGTTCTAAATGTGCAAGATTATCTTTATTCCTATTAGCAAACAATATAGACCCAAAAGTAATACAATTGCATCCATTACTAAACAAAGAACACAAAGAATTATACTGTCTATTCAATGGAAAAGAAGCAGATTGCTATGAAAAGAGTGAGGAAGCAAGAGACCAACAACTATTAGCCTTCTACTTAGCATACAAAAATGGAGCAAAAGGATACTTAATAGGTGAATTCAAAAAACAATTCCTAAACGAAGCACAAGAAAGAGAAGACCAATTATACAACCACTTCTACTCATTACATCCAATGACAAATGTTCCTTCTGCATTCAGAAATGAACTACAATCAATTCTTAAGGAAAGTTTATAAATTTAAAAGAAAAAACTATTATTATGCCAAGGTACTCATCATTCATAGAAAGGACAGCAAATTCTACATTATATCTAGGTGTTGGTGAATTAGAAAAAATTACAAAAAGAGAAATAACCTTAACAAATGTATATCAAACAAGATATAAAAGAGAAATAGATCCTTTAATTGTACTAAAAATGGCTGAAGTGAGGACTGATTACTTCACTTCAAAAAGGATACCTCTTTCACAAATATGTGCTTTTAATTCAATAACAGAAGAAGAATATCTAGCAATTAAAAACAGAAATTAAATAATTCATAATCTATCATTTAATCTTTTATATTCAAAGGGCTTTTTACCTATAACTTTCTCTTGAACCAACTGCTTAGAATGATACTTCCCCCCATTAGAACACCTACCAATACAATAAAGAGCATTATCTAGCACCATACCTCCAGAGTAAGTTAAATCAACCCCACATTTTTGGCAATAAACAAGGGTATAATTCCTATGAAATTGGTCACGATTCATAGTCACATAAAAAAAGCTTTTATTTATAAACCTTACCAAAACTAATAAAAAGACCAATTAATTAATATTTACTATGTACAACCTAGAAATAGACAAAGCAATAAAGGAAATAAAACAATCCAAACCAAAAACAATTCTAATACAATTAGCTGATGGGCTAAAACCACAAGCAACAGAAATAGTAAAACAATTACAACCTCACACTAAAGCTAAAATTTACATCTCTTTAAATTCTTGTTATGGAGCCTGTGATATTCCAAATGTAGATGTAGACCTATTAATCCATTTTGGACATAATTCTTACTTATAGATTTAATTTCTTTGAGAATGATATCTTCCAAAAGCATAATCAATAAATGAAGCATACAATTTTACATCACTTTCTCTTTCTAAAGCCATACTCTCTTCAAATCTATCATTAAGATAAGTAATCAAAGATGTAATAAGAAATTGAGTTGTATCTGGATTAACTTCCTCAATAGTCCTTCCCTTAGTAACACATTCATTTATAGTTTCATCAACAAATTCTCTTATCTCCATTTTAAAACAACGCTCCTAAATACATACTAGGCCACAATAACCCTAAACCAATATACAGTTTATAATCCCAACCAAATTTAGCAACTGGTTTAACAATTCTCTCATACAGTGGTTTCACAACAGGTTCATAAACATATTTCTTACCTTTATCATAAACACTATCAACATCAGAAGCAACACTATAAAGAATATCTCTTAAACTCTTATACCCTTTATGAACAATATTATAATCTTTCTCCTCTTTAGGTAAAAGTAATTTATCTAATCCTTTTCCTACTTTCATCAATAGTGCTTCTAAACCCATAATCTTAGTTTTCTACATAATATTTATAAACCTTACTAATAAATCATATATAATGGCAACCCCAACAAAACAAGAACAAATAGGTATCCATAAAGGTGCTCTATCCGTCTTAGCAATTGAACAACAAGAATTCTACAAATTATTACAAGTAGTTCAACAACAAATAGATGCTCATATTAAAGCCCTAAAAGAATTGGGTGTTGATCTCGAAGCAGAAGCTAAGAAAAAATCAAAAGATTTAGATGATAGATTAAAATAATTTAAGGAAATTATTTAAATAACAACTCCTAATAAAATCTTATGAAAAGATTATTATTATTTTTATTATTAATTTTTATAGTTGGGTGTACTGAAATTCCAATAGAAGAACCAATTAAAGAAGAGATGACCTGGACAATTTATGAAAATGATTTAGGTTTTTCAATTGATCATCCAGATGCGGAAGGAACCTTTGATTTTAATGAAACATTGTTTATAATACCTATTGAAGGATGCAACTTAGCTGTAAATAAATATGATGGAAATGATGAATTAATGTATGAATGGTTATTAACATACTTAGCAAATGAAAATATAGAAGTAATAAAACAAAGTGAAATAAAAAAAGAAATAGAATACACAAATTTATATGAAACATACCTAATCTACAACAAAGTAAAGGTATTCTCCTGCAATAATTATGCTTACAACATAATCCTAAGCTGTGAACATACTCTATACGATGAAGAAAAATTCTCACAATTCTTTACATCAGCACAATGTGACACAAATAAAAAAGAAGAGATTAAATTTAACAATTACAATGATGAGGATTTCTCAATGCAAACTCCCAATTGGGAAGAGAGTAAACAACAGGATACAATAATCCTAAAACAAGATTACTGTAATGTTTATATTAGTGAAACAAACTCAAAATTAGATGATGTTTACAACTGGATGTACACAACAATGGACAATTGTGAAGATTGTTCTATAACAAAAATCGATGATACAACTCTTGAATACACTAGTTATTACAATGATATTTTACTAAAATCAAAAGCAGGTTTTAATTATTGTAATTATAAAACCTACACTGCTTCTTATACTTGTGTTGAATCAATGTTTGACGAAGATACAGCAGACACAATTATAGAATCAATTGATTGTGCTAAGATATATGAACCTGAAGTAGAAGAAGAAATTCAAGAAGAAATAACTCAAGAAAAAGAAGAAGAAATAGAAATAATTGAAGATGAAGTAGTAAACTTAAATCTACCAGAAGAATGGGAAGTAGAAAATCCAGAAATGATTGTATGGTTCATTAATTCCAACGATTTCTTCACATATATACTAAGTGATTATGATAAAGTAAATCTAATAATCAAAGATGATGAAAACTTCAACATAAAAGCAGACTTAGAAAATGGAAAAATAGTAAAAGTTGAAGAAGGATTATATGAAGGTGAAGTATCAATAATAATTCCTCTAGGAATGGCTCTAGAAATACTAAACAATGCAGACAATATTAATTTCTTAAACTTTTTAGTATATGCAGCTCAAATAGAAACAGATCCACCTGAATTAAAACAACAGGTAATAAATAAAATTCTAGGATTATAAAACGCCGAGGCTGGGTGCCTAGCGCCTGTTGAAGCTCTCTAATTTATGAGTTCTTAACATAAATTTTTTGTTATTTTTAGACAAGATTTTGAAGTTTATAAGGTCTTCTGTATAATAAATTTTATAAATAACTCATATAATTTAAACTTATGAGTGACGAGTATTGTGAATGGAAACCTCTTTTTAAAGAATATCTAAAAAAAATTGATAACTTGCATGATGATAATTTAAAAAAAATTTATTGCATAAACTTCTTTTTAAATAATATTGAAAATATTGTTCAAGTTCTTATTTCTCATAATGACTTAGGTAAGGACATTAAATCCGAAATAACTATTCGAAGTTCTATGATCTATTCATTTATAATATTTACATATTCCATATTAGAAATAGTAGATGATAAATTTTTGAAAGAAAGGAATCATCCAATATATATTGTTAGGAGTAAGCTTGCACATGGGAGTAAAGCTGGTTTAATAAACTATGCTCCTTGGAAAAATGCAAAAGATTTAGAAGGAAAGAAGTTTGTAGCTTTAACTGAAACTGGTGTTTATGAAAAAAAGATTTGGATTAAATTATTTTGGCAAGTTAATAATAATGAATATTATATTGATTCGATAAAGTATGAAACAAATGTAGAAGCAAGTAATAAATTACTTGACTTATTAAACAAAAATCCTCCTGCTCTTGTTTGTAAATCAGGAAATTTTGCATGTTATATTGATGAATTATATCAAGAAATATGTACTAAGACAAAATTGTATTGTGATTCCAAATTAAATATTTCTTAATCCTTTTTTTAGCAAATATTAAATAATCTTGTACTATTATTAGTTTATGGGAATAATTACTAAATTTATCAAGGAGCACAACAAAGGTTTATTGAATGCTTCTTTTATGCTACTTTCAGCTTTGATAGCCTTATCTGTTGCATTCTCTTTTTGTTCTTCATTAAAAGAAACGTCTTGCAATAATCAAGCGAATAGACTTCTTTTGAATAAAACTCAGGCTTTTGTAGATGAACAATATACTCTATTTGAAGAAACATGGGCAAAAAATGCTGTAGCAGTAGGTATTTTGAGTAATGATTCTGGAACAACTGATTTTTGGGCAGACGAATCAAGATATTATAAAGATAAATATGAATTATTTCTTGAAGGGTGGGAATCATATGATGAATTAGTTTTTTCTAAATTGCAAGAATGTCAAGATCAAGCTTCAAATACTCAGAAATGGTCTATAATTACTTTTATTTTAATCTTTTTCCAACTCGGAGTTGCTATTTGCTATTTTTCTAAATTTTAATTTCTTTTTAATTTCTCTTCCTAATTTTGAAGCAAATATAAAGAATACAATTGTTGGGATTAATATTGAAGACCAAAGTAGTACTACAAAAAAATAAGGTAAAAGGAATAAAATTATTGCAGGAATTTTTTCTATTGAATCCATGCTAGGAATATAGAATACTAATAACATAATTACCAAAAAATTAATGGTCAGCAATCTATTTGCCCATATCATAGATTTGTTTATCGATGGAATTTTGTTTTTTACTAAATGATAGATAAAGTATATTCCAATATACACTCCTACCACCATTGAAAATTTTAGAGAAATTATATTAGCATTATTTGGAGCAAATTGATCTAGAAAGGCTTTTATCACTACAATGAGAAATATTGCTAGGGTAATTGTTATTTCTATCTTCCTTCCAATTTCCTTAGATAATTCTAACATACCTTAAAAAAACAAAAATATCTTTAAAAGAATTATTGAATTACAATCTCTCAAATACCAGAAAAACAGGGGGTTCCATACAAGTCTCTTTTATCTTCTTCAAATGAGATTCTGCCTGTTCATAATTGTCAAACAAAACAAGCTTGTAACCAGATGGATTTCTCTTTTCCTTAAGTGTCTTGAATTCATTTAGAACTTCCTTTTTCAGTCTTAATATTGACCAACCTTGAGAACTTTCACTATAGGACAATCTTCCCTGAATTGTCTTTTCCCCCGATCTTTGTATCTGGTTCATATAATAGTATAAGATTTGGGAACATTTAACATTTGGGCTGTGCTTTAAGCACTGCTTCAGGCAGTGCTTTGGGCAGTGCTTTGCCACTTAAGAATTGGTACTTTTTAAATAGCGCAATAGATAAATTTTTATTTTTAATACTGCGCAAAATGACACATAAAAAATGGTATTTTTAAAAAAAGGTTAAAATAGCCTTATTTTTCATTTTAAAGGATAATTTAAGCCTTTTAAAATAGCGCAAAATGACATTTATTATAATATTTTGTTGCGCATTAGGAAAGATTTATATATAATAATGGTTTATTAAAGCCTAATGAAACAAATAAACCCTAAAAAATACTCCAAATCTGAAACTGATGCTGCAGGAGTTATTTTAACAAAAAAGGAAAGTTCCAAAGCTTTAGGGGTTTTAAGTAATTGGAGAGCGGCCCATAGCTACCCTATGCATGTTTTTAAGCAAAGGTTAAAGAGATCTTCTGAAAAGATAGATCCAAGTTCATTATCTGCACAGAGACTAAAGAGAGTATCTTCTATCTTAAAAAAATTGCATAGGAAATATGATGGAAAAAAAGCTACAATGAAATTAACTCAAATGCAAGATATTGCAGGATGTAGGGCTGTTATGACAGATGTTGAATTGGCAAAGAAGCTCTATCAAGACTACTATTCAAATGGAACCTTAAAACATAAAAAAGTAAATGAAAAGGATTATATTACCTATCCAAAGGAAGATGGGTATAGAAGCATACATTTAATTTATAGATACAATAGTGATAAAGAAAAAAGAAAAATCTATAATGGATTATTAATTGAAGTACAAATTAGATCTAGATTACAACATATTTGGGCTACAGCAGTTGAAACAGTTGATTTTTTTACTGGTCAAGCGATTAAATCAAATGAAGGAGAAGAAGAATGGAAAGAATTCTTTAAATTGGTTAGTTCAGCATTTGCAAGATTAGAAAATTGTCCTCAAGTTCCTAATACTCCCTCAAATGAAAAAGAACTTTATTTATTGATCAAGGAAAAAGAAAAAAAATTAAATGTTAGAACTAAGATGGTAGGTTGGGCTAAATCAATTAAGTTTTTTGATGATTTAAAGAGTAAAAAAAATGTACATTTTTTCTTACTTGAATTAGATACAATTCAAGAAAAGTTAGTCATTACTTCTTATTCAAAAAGACAAGAAGAGAAAGCACTTGACGATTATGCTAAAGCTGAAAAAAGAATTTATGGTAAAAAAGAATATGATGTTGTTCTTGTTGGTGCTGATACTACTGCTGATTTGAAGAAAGCTTATCCTAATTACTTTTTAGATACTAAAGAATTTATAAAATTCCTTAATAAGATTCTGGATAAATACTAATTGTCTTTTAATATATAGTAGATATTTACCTGTAAAGTATCTATTTAATGCAAGACCAAAAAGCCTTGAAATAGCTAAATTTTAATGCATTAAGCCTATTTACCTGTTCTTTGCAGATCTTCAACAGGTAAAGTCAACTCCAAGATGAATTCCTTTGCTTCCTTAATCCCCAAACAAAAGCTTTTCTTAGGATTTACTAATTTATTATATTTCCCATGCAACTCTTTTGGACAGACAAAAATCCATTGATCAAAATTCTTGTTTAACCAAGAAATCTTCTCCATTAATTGTTTTTCTCTATTGGCTCCAGTTTCTATTTCTATCCCTAACTTGTAATCTTCTATCAATAATACTACATCTACCCTTTTGCCTTTAACCTGATATTCTAATTGTGTATTTTCATGTAGTTTAGCAAATAAGTGTTTTAAGTAGAAGTGTTTTTTACTCTCTCTTGGATTTTCCTTTCTTATATAATAACCACCACCCTGTATCTTTCCATCAAGTTTTATTCCATCAACTTGTACAAATCCCTGAGCTCTAGCTTTTGCTTTTGTCTCTTCATTTAAATCCTTTGACAGGTAAAAATCCTTTTCCAGTTTTTTACCTTGATATTCTATTTTTGGTTTTTTCTTTAGTTCTATTTTCCCTTGTTTTATTTGGTCTCTTACTTCTTTGTATAATTTTTCTTCATTTTCCCTAATCTCTGGTTGTGTGTCCAATGGATGTGTTTTGTAATATTCTATTGCATTTTCTCTTGTTTCATTTAGTTGTCCTTGTTTATGTTCATAGTATTTCATTAATTTTGTAGCTTCATTAATAACATCAGAAGAGTATTTTTTGTTTAAGGGTAGTGCCCTTATTGAATTTAATTTTTTCTTGTATTCAAATAATTCTTTTACTTTATTTTTATGTCTTTTTCTTTTTAGTTCTTCTTCTCTTTCTTGTTCTAATTGTCTTTCATATCTTATATATTCTTGTTGTTCTATAGTTTGGATTAAATTCTTTGTTTTCTTATGTAATGATTTTATCTCTTTTTGGTATTGATTTCTAATGTTTTTATTTATTTCTTTGATTCTTTTATTTATTTTTTTGTATTGTTCTTCTATTTCTCTAGAATTTCCTTGAAAATCTGTATTTAGTAGGGAAAGAAGGGTATTTTTTTCGTTTTCTATTCTTTCTTCTGTTCTTTGTTTTTCTTTTTTTCTCTTTTCTATGTACTTTATTGTTTTATAGACAATAAATATTGAAATAAGAGTAAGTAAGATAATTATGCCTATCTTTACCCATGGAATTGCGAGAAATGACGCTTCTATTTCTTGTCCATTCCTTTCCCACCAAATATAACAAACACTTATTATCCCAACAAGAATTATTATAACTGCAGTAACATCCAAAGAATCATTATTTTTAGCCATTATCTACTTAGCGGAATGAGGGTATTTAAATTGACGAGTGAATTTTTTTGTACATTTTTTTGCTATATTTTTTGCTATATTTTTTTCCACTCTATCTTTTTTAAGGATTGAAATCCATTATTGTATTATGGAAGAAGAATTTCAAAAGGAACTATTGAAATTAAGAAAAGAGATGTGGAAAGAGATTGATTTGATAATTGAAAATACTGATAGAAGGGTTCAAAGATTAAAAGAGAGGCAGGAATGGAGATAATCAATTCAAAGAGATATTTTACTAAAACAAGGGTTCTTTCTATTAAAATTTCTAAAAATGAGTATATAAAGCTCAAAACAGCTTCTGAGAAGATGAATACAAGTGTTTCTGATTTAATTAGATTAGGGTATTTGGGCCGGGTTTAGTTATATTTTTGATATCTATTTATCTCTTTACTTGAAACCTCTTTCGAAAACAGAGTTTCTACTTGTTCTAAAATCTCCTTTCTCAATTTGTAAGTATTAGCATTTTTAGCATAAGCAAGCCAGCCTTCCAAGGAATCATATAGTTCATCATAACTTATACCCCCTTGTCTGTATTGTTTTTCAAGTTGTTTTAATTTACCTTTAAATCTCCTTAGATTTTGGTTTTTTATAATCCTATGATAAGGGAATATTTTAAATCCAAGAAAGTTTGTTCCTCGGTGAATAGGAAATATTCTTGATTTATCTGGATGTAATTCTATATCTAATTTACTCGTTAGAAAAGAACCTATCTCTTCCTTGTAAAATTCAAGTTTTTCTTTTGAATTGTGAAAGATTATGAAATCATCAACATAACGAATGTAATATTTTATTTTTAGTTTGCGTTTTACAAAATAATCCAATTCATTGAGATAAAGGTTTGCAAAGAATTGGGATGTTAAGTTTCCCAAAGGCATTCCCTTCTGAATATATGAGGAAAGAAATCTTTGATTTATGTTGCCCTTTTTCTGTTCGCCCCCCCCCCAGTTGAATTGTTGAGGATGATTTGTATTAACCAGATTATTCTTCTATCTTTTATTTTCTTTTTTATAGTGTTTGTTAGAATCTCATGATTTATCGATTCAAAATATTTTCTTATGTCTGCCTTGAAAACATAAGCATTTTTTGTATTGTTTTTGGTTACTTTTCTCTTGAAATAATCAAATCTTTGAATAGCAGCTAATGTTCCTTTATCTATTTGATTTGCATAAGAATCCAAGATAAATGTTTTTTCAAAGATGGGAGTTATTAGGTTGCAAAGTGCATGATGGACAACTCTATCTCTAAAATGAGATTTGCTTATTTTTCTGATTTTAGGATCCCTAATAATAAAGTTTACTAGAGGTTTAGGTTTATAAGTTAAAAACTTTAATTCATTCTTTAGTTGAGGTAATTCCCTATTAAGATTCTTTTCAAATTTGATTACCTCTAGTCTAAGTGTTTTTCCTTTTCTAGCTTTTGTGAATGCTAATTTTAGGTTGTCTATTGAATATAGTTTTGAATATAAGTTTTTGCAAGTTTTCATTGTCTTAGATAACAAAGGTTATTCCGAGAGAGGAAATCTCGTCTTAAAAAAGATTTCGAGTTCCTAGGGTTCCTGTTACAATTAAGGTTAGCCCTATCCGAATTCGCATTGAACCTCGCGACAGATTTAGCAAACTCATTGTAAAAGCACCATAATTTTAGGTTTCACTCTAAACTTTCCCAAGGTTTGTCATTATTACTATCTATCATTATTGAATTTTATGACATTTTGAAAATGCACTAATGAATCTACATGTAGCCCTTGCGATTATCCTTCATTGCATTTCCTTAGGATGTGGAAATACTCAAGATAATGTCTCTAAGACAAGGAATTAAGAAAATCATAGTTTTTATATTTTTATGTCTTGTATTGATAGTTAATTTTTTCGCGCGCAAGGACGTACCCCGAGAGAGGAATTCGAGTCCCTAGGGTTCCCGTCACAACTAAGGCTAGCCCTACCCGAATACGCATCGAACCTCGCGACAGAATTATTGTCAGACATTGGAGCCCAGTAATATAAACTTCCATCTGAAGTATTTGCTGGTGGCAGACCATGTCTTGATGTTGCATTGTTTAACCAATACTCTAAACCAATTCCCGGAGTTTTATTTTGATCCAAATAAGGTTGTAAAACTTCTGACTGATTTGGTTGTAATTGTCCACCAACAGTTCTATGATTGTAATTTATATGTAAAATATCACTCTTTACCTTAAAATCAGCATCAAGCCACTCTGCTCTACCAGGAGCTCTTACTTCAATTATTTCTTTCAGTATTTGTTCCAATTGGTTTTTTGGAATTTTATTTCCTTGGCCATTAAATGCCTTTCCTCCTTTTAATAACTTTAAGAAATCTACAAACTGTCTTAATGTAGGCATATACAATCCTTCTTTGTGTAGCTCTTCATGTGCTTGAAACCAATTATTTCCTTGGTGTATCCTTGTAGTTGAAATGTGAGTATCTGGATAATTACCAGTAGATTCTAATAGAATATAATCTTGAGGAATTATATCTGCTTCTTGTTCTGGTTCCCGTGTTGGTTGTGGTTGAGGTGTTGGTTCAGGTTCTTGTCTAGGATTAGTTGGTTGATAACCTGCTAACTGCTCTAAAACTTCCTCTTCTGTTAGTATTCTTCTTCCTAAGTTCAGGGGTTTTAGTGTGTTAGTCATTTTTTCTCCATCCTAGTAATATATGGTCTTGTTAAATCAATAACCATTTTACCTAAATTCTTACCATCATCATATTTAACTACCAAACCTGCAGATTCTAAATCTCGTGACATTGCTGTTTCTCCACCAATTTGCAAATGAAAATAATGATTTTGTTTGGCTCTTTGGATATATTCATCTTTAATTCGATTCCAGTTATCAACATCTCCATCTGATAAAGAGAATATCAACTGGTCTCTTCCAAACATATCATCAATAGTGTCTAAATCTAACTCTGTACCTCCGAACTGAGGTGTTAAAGCCAATTTTTTAGCATCTCTTAAATCAGAAGCTGTTTGAGTAGAACTTGAATAATTAGCTAATTTGACTGATTTATGTTTTAATGTTCCTTGTTTTCTTAATAATCCTAACAAACCATACCAAGCAACTAACGCATGATGATATCTGCTATTATCTCCCCATTGTCTTCTTTCATCTGCCCAAGGATTCATGACTTTACCAGTATCACTTCCTTCTACAGGATGAGACATACTTCCAGAGGTATCCATCATAACAAACTTTATTTCTGGCAGACTTCTCATTCTTTCAGTATATTCAACTGGATAATCCTCATGAAATCTTCCTACACTTAACTCTAATTTTCCTTTTCTGCCAAAACCAATTCTGGCTTTTGATAATTTATCTCTTCTTGGGTCAAACTTTCTCTTTCCATAGTGCATTACAGGCATACTTGCAGTTCTTGTGGAAGCTTTTGTTTTGATTTCTAAATTTCTTGCTAATCTTTGATAGACTAAATCCAAAGCTTCAAAACTTTCTAAATAAGCAGGAGGTTGGAAAGCAGGACTTGATTCTTTTCCCTTTCCTTCAACATATTTTTTCCAAACTAATCTCATTTTAGTCTCTTTATCATCCATTTCATCAGAAAATCCATCAGCCTCACCTTTTAGAGGTATGAAAGTTCCTTTAACATAATCTGGTTGTTGTAATTTATTTTTATCAATCAATTCAGCAAATTCTTCTGTTAAGATTTTTGACAATTCTGGCCAATTGTTTTCATCCATCAAATATTGAACTGCTTCTTTTCTATCAAATATTTCAACTCTCTCTTTTCTTCTTCTAGTTGTGACTTCTCTCGTCATATCAGTCAAACCAGACCTTTGCATAAAATTATCAATTGCAGTTTGAACTCTATTATCATCAGAATAATGTTCAGCTAATAATTTTCTGCTTGCTCTCCCACCATATAATTTTTGTTGCAATTGAACAAAAGCATCAAATAGAGGTGAGAGTTTCCCTTCCATATCATCAGGTAGATGTTGAGCATCATCTTTGTAAGCTAGAAACATACCAACATGGTCAGAATTATTGCCTAATTCTGCATTGTCAAAAACATCTTCTATTAAGTTAGCCATGTAAGCATAAAGAGTTTGATTTTCAGTAACAGGGACATTTGGTAAACCTAAACTTTGTAATACTTCTGCTGCAGGTTCAAGAACATTTTCAGCATGTAAATCAATATTTCTAGGGCATCCTTGAAATTCTCCTCCACCTTTATGATTAAGCTCATGTCTTAAAACTGAAGTCATTGCTCTTTCAAAAGGTTCAGTAACAATTCCTTCTAAATGTTGAGCTTCTTCTGGATAATCTGGATTATAACCAACCTCTATTTTTGCAGTAGTAAGCATATCAATACTGCCAGAAAAACAAGGTTCTCTAGATAACTCTCTAACTAAAACCTTTCCTTTATAGTTAAATCTTGCAGTTTCTCTTGCCTTGATTTCTTCTGTTACTTGGTTTGTATCCATTTTTTCTTGTATTGATCGTTAATTTTTTCGCGCGCAAGGACGTACCCCGAGAGAGGAATTCGAGCTCCAAGGGTACCTGCTACAAATAAGGTAAGCCCTATCCGAATTCGCACTGAACCTCGCGACAGCACCATCTCTTGGATGCCAATAATATAAATTCCCATTTAGAGTATTATCCAAAGGTAAACCTTGTGAAGTGGAATTGTTTATCCAGTATTCTAAATCAATACCGGGGGTCTTGTCCTGTCTTAAATATGGAACTAGTCCTTCTGAAACTACAGATTGTAAACTTCCCTGCCTGGTTCTATGATGATAATGAATAAGGTTACCTTCAAATTTAGCATCCAACCATTCTGCTCTCCATGGGTCTTTCACTTCAGTTATGTCCTTGTATATTGCATCCAGTTGTGAAGATGGAATGTTATCTCCATTTCCATTAAAAGCTGTTCCACTTCTCAGTAATTTAAGAAAATCAACAAATTGCTTAATAGTAGGCATATAGAGATCTCGTGCATGTAAAAGCTCTTGGGTTTTATTCCAATTATTTCCTTGGTGTGTTCTTGTAGTTGAAATAAATGTATCTTGATAGTTATTTGTTCCTTCTAATAGTATATAGTCTTGAGGAATTATATCTGCTTCTTGTTCTGGCTCCGGTGTTGGTTGTGGTTGAGGAGTTGGTTCAAGTTCTTGTCTAGGATTAGTTGGTTGATAACCCGCTAACTGCTCTAAAACTTCCTCTTCTGTTAGTATTCTTCTTCCTAAGTTCAGTGGTTTTAGTGTGTTAGTCATTTTTTCCTCATAGATTTAACATAAGGGTCAATCCAGTCAGTACCAAGACCTTGTTCTTTTAATTCAGCTTTGAGTCCCTTTTCCTGATATGAAATCCCTGCTTTTCTTAATGTACTAATTGTTTTATCTGTTTTTGGACCATCAAATTGTTCACCTTTAAATTGGTAACTAACAATAACTGGTTCCCCACCATCTATCATAATTGGCAAATAAGGACGTAAAACATCAACAACACCAGATAACTTTTCAACTGTTTCATCCATCATAATCTGTTTTCTCATTGCATATTGGTCTTCAGCCATAAGCTCATTTAAATTACCATGATATGTAGTAAATCTAAATGCCTGCAAAGTAGCATCTAATGGATCAATTTCAACTTCTTTTCCAGTTTTCAATTTTGCAATATATGACAAAGCATAAGCTAAACTCTTTACTGCAGGTAAGGTTCTTTCTGAAGAACCTTTAACCCTAGAACAAAGATCTTTACCTGTGTCATCACATTCAGCACAGAGCATTGGAAAATTTGATCCTTTTTCATCATATTTATCTGTAGCACAATAATCTAATCCTCTTCCTATCAAAAATCTAAAAGCAGTAAAATAAGGATTCAGTTGTCTAGCTGTAGCCATTATTTCTTTATTTGCTGTTAAGATTTTACCACTTAAATTTTGAGCAGGAGCAATATCTACTTTTGGATTAGCTTTCCCCTCTTCAATAAGCATTTCATCCTCAACAGTAGGTCTGAAATCAGGATGATCTAAATCTATAGTTACATGGGCTCTGTTCAAAAGAGCTCTATCTAATTCAAAAGTTCCAGAGAAATCACCATTCATTTTGTTTAAGTTGGCAGTAGCCATAAAAATAGCATAACCTTCTTTACCTAAATCCAGTCTCCTCCCATTAAAAGTATATTTACCATCAGCTAAATCAAAAAATTCGTTCTGTCTTGGATTAGGAGCACGATTAATTTCATCAACTCCAAAAAACATTCTTCTAATTCTGTTTGCCTTAACTTGACGAGCAGTATCACTATCAAACTTTCCTGATTCTAAATCAACTTGAGTTCTTTCAAACAAATCAGTAATATCAAAACTTGGTCTTCCATCAGCCCAGTTAGCATCACCTTCTTCTTGGTCACCACCAAAATGATGCCAAGCAATATCAGACATTAACTGAGTTTTACCTCTTCCAGTATCAGATAACCATAAACTATTCAAACCAGCAAGTTCAATTGCATAAGCCATATCACAAACACTTAACTCTAATGTTTGTAATCTTCCATCAATATTAGCTCTCAATCGAACTGCAGTATTACTATTTACATAATTTGGAAATACTAATTCATCATAGGTTAATTCACTCATTTTTTTCTCCTCTCAAAAATTCATTAAGACTATATTCTATTAAGTGTGATTTATTTCTAAATTTACCAGTTTGGATGAATTGTTCTAATTTTTTTATAGTTTCTTCCTCGATAGTTATGCTTAATTTCTGTTTCATCTTGTAAAGTGGGATTTTACACTCCTTTATAAGCCTTTTGGTTATGTTACTACTTTAGAATTACATCTTTTTCATCTTCCCAAACATCTGCTCCATTTTATCTAATTTCTGGACAATATTGTTCTGCATCAACCTTTCGTGCATCTGTGCCTGTTCCCTTAACTTATCCCTATCTAAAGGTCTTTTACAAACAGAGCAAAACTCTTCTGAAAACCCATTATCTTGACCACAAAACACACACTTTTTACTTTCAGTATTTACATTAGACTCTTTCTCTACAAACCCTCTTTTCTTCAAAGCAATTTTCAAGGCATCTTCTTGAGTACTCATATCATATATCTTCAACTGCCTTGTAGAAGTCCATCTGGCAGCATGCTGTATCTCTGTATCAGAATCTCCTCTTATTCTTCTATGAGTAATACCATTTCTTTTCAAAGAATAACAAGTTATATTCTTATCAATACCTAAAACCTTACAAGCATGTTTTAATCTTTGATTGATATTATGGTTTTTCAACTGCCCATACTTAGCCCTATTGTTCTCACTAATAAAAAAGAATGCATCTTTATCACCTTTCAAAGGATGATTCCTATACCAATTCAAAACATAAGGCAGACTATCAATACATTGTAAAAAACCACATCCTTCTTTCCCATGTTCAGATATCCAAATCCTCGCATAGTTATCATAAAATTCATAATCTTTTATTTTAGTATAAAGAATTTCCTGAGGTCTACCCAAACTTTCAAAAGCAAGAGTCAAATAAGCCTGCATTTTAGGATCATTATCATAGAATTTAACAATCGCTTCAAACTCTTCTAAAGAAATCCTATCATTCCTTAATTTCTCTTTACTTTTATCTATTTTATTAGACAAATGCCTTACTGCATAAGGAGTTAAGGTTTCATCTATTCTTCCCTTATTATCTTTTTCAGGAAAAAGAACTCTCCAAATTACTTTTACATCCTTGATAAAATCTTTTTTACTTGTTATTGTCTTAAACCTTTCATGACCAAAAGCAACCAATTCATTAACATCTTCTCTTTCACAATCTTTCAAATCTTTTTTAATCACAAAAGTAATTAATCTCATAATGTACAAAACCTTACGTCTTCTAATATAACTTAAATCTTTCAAATCAAAATATTTAACCAACCCCTTAAAATATTTTATATTCTTTTTATTCTTACAAAAATATTTACTTTTACCAGTTGGTTTCTCTATTAAGCTATCAAAACCATTAACAACAGTTTCATATTTTTGCTTACTTTTATAGATATCATCTTCTGCCATTGTTATACTCCTATTATGTCAGAACTCATATTTAAGTGCAGGTAATACCTACAGCGAACCTAAACACAAGTATGAAGTCGATACATATTTTCATACAGGGAACCTAAACAGAATAAATCCGCCGAGGCTGGGATTCGAACCCAGATATCCAGATGGAAACAGGCTATCTGGTCTTGAAAAGATTCTCTTTCCAGGCTTACACTTATACTATAAATATAATCTGCGCGGTACCAGGTTGCGCCACCTCGGCATATCTAAAGAATACAAAACTTTTCTTTAAAAGCTTTACTCATATCTCAATGCATCAACTGGCTGCATCTTTGAAGCCTGTCTAGCAGGGAATACACCAGAAGCAATTCCAACAATAAAACTAAAAGCTAAAGCACCTAAAATCAACCATATAGAAATCTGAGCCCTAAAATAATCAATGCCTAATGCAGCTCCAGCAACCTGTGCAACAATCAAGGATAAACCAGCACCAAAGATAATACCAACTCCCCCTCCAACCAAACCATACATCCCAGATTCTAAAACAAATATTAACATAACATCAGAATTCTTAGCACCAATACTTTTCATAATTCCAATCTCTTTTGTTCTCTCAAGTACAGAAGTATACATAGTATTCATAATACCTATTCCACCAACTAACAATGAAATTCCAGCAATCCCTAACAACACAGCAGTAATAATATTCAACACAACTCCTACCTGTTCCAAAATCTGCTGAAAAGTTTGAACAGAAAAACTTTCTTCCCCTTCTTCTTCGTCTCTAAAATCTCTTAAATCTTCTTTAATTCTCTCAGCAATAACAGGAGGATCTTCACCAGCATCAACTTTAACCATTATTCCATAAATTTCATCCCTTGTACCAAATATTTCAGCAGCTGTATCAATTGGAATAGAAGCAGCTGTATCATCCTGTCTATTTCCAATCGTATCCAAGATACCAATAACCCTAAATTTCTTACCTTCAATCTCTATTTTATCACCAACAGAAACTTCATCCTCAAAAAAATCATAAGCAAAATCATTTCCAATAACCATCTCATAAGTATCACCATCTTCTAAATCTCTTCCCTCAATAACTTTATATGACTGTATATCTTCAATAACCTCAGAAGTTTCATCTACAGGATAACCATTAATCCATGTATTTTTAGTTTCATCACCAAATTTTACAGCTGCAATTCTTGTAACCATTCCAGCAGCAACATCAACACCCCTTACATCATTGACAACATCTATATCATCATAAGTTATAGGTTTAGCAGCCAAACCCATTCCAAAAGTAGAACCAGCAGCATCTCCACCAGCAGAAATAACAATTTTATCAGTTCCTAATTTTTCAAACTGTTCTGTAACAGCAGCTTCCATTCCTTGACCAACTGCAATCAAAGCAACAACCGTAGCAATACCAATAAAAATTCCAATTATAGTTAACCAACTTCTTAACTTCCTTGTTACAATGCTCCTGAAAGCAAATGCAAAATAGTCTTTAATCATTTTTTCTTAAAGAAACCCTTGAACCTTTTCCTATACTTACTATAAACAATAATTCCTACTACAAGTATTAAAACAATCAAAATAATCCAAGTAATTTTACCATTACTTTTTTCTAAATCATAAATTTGCAATTCAGCACTTTGTTCAACAACATACTCTTGATTGTTAGCATCCAAAAAAGTAAGAGTTAAGGGTAACTCTATAATTTTATCACTAGAAGTCAAATCTAAAATAAAATCAACACTCTGATCATCATCAGAATCTATATCTCCTAAATAAACATTATTTTCAGATAAAATATTATAATCTCCTTCATTTAATTCAACAGTTAAAAATTTAACTTTTGTTAAACCAGTATTAACAATATTCAAAGTAACTTCACCCTGCCCACCAACATTTGCAATTGAATTATCTTTAATTTCTACATGAAATTTAGGATCGCCAGAAATTACTAAACCAATCATATCAGTTCTTGTATACT
Source organism: archaeon (assembly GCA_043825775.1). Taxonomy (GTDB): domain Archaea; phylum Nanobdellota; class Nanobdellia; order SCGC-AAA011-G17; family GW2011-AR17; genus JABHZQ01. The sequence continues at coordinate 32,236 of JBDRRK010000012.1, read as the reverse complement.
TTGTTCCCAACTCATTATAATATACAATTTCTAAATCTACTTTGTAAACTCCAGACAAAGCATCTGGTAGAGCAATAACATCAAAAGAAACATCTTTTAATTTACCAGGAGCTATTTCACTAATTTCTTTTTGTGCAGTGCTTCCAATTGGTGCAAATGGTGATGAATCATTTAAAACAAGTCTAACAGAAACATCTTTCATTGTATAATCAGCTGAATTTCTTACTGAAAAAGAAACTTGTCCAATCTCTCCAGGTTCTAAAACTCCAGGTATTTCTTCAACATCAGATTTCTCTACAGAAACGCTTGTTGCAGAAACAACTCTATTAACTCTTTGAACATAAATTGTAAATAATTGACTAACATACATACCTTTTTTCTCTGAATAAAAACTTAAACTTAAACTATAAAATCCATCTTCTGCATCTTTGTTAACAAAAACAGGAAATGAAAAAGAACCCTTCTCTCCAGCAGCTAAATTTAAATTAACTTTATCACTCTGTCCTTCACCCAATAAAAAAGGATAACTTTCTACTAAATTTATTTCTAAATCATCAACCATTTCATCACCCAAATTTGTAATTTCAAAATAAACAACAGAAGTCTCAGCTGGCTGCATTGGTGAAGGATCATAACGAAGTAAATCAATTCTATATTCATCTGATTTTGTTATTACTGTCTGTGTTGCACTTACTAAAGACAAACAAAATAGTAATATAACCAAAAATATAATGCCTCTTTTCATTATGTTTTGCTAATTCTCCCATCCTTTAAATATATTTGCCTTTTTGCTTCCATAGCAATGCTTCTATCGTGGGTAACCATAATAATTGTTCTCTTCTCTCTAACATTTAAATCCTTTAACAAATCCATAATTTCTTTTCCAGTTTTAGAATCTAAATTTCCAGTTGGCTCATCAGCTAAGATTACTTCAGGATCATTTGCTAAAGCTCTTGCAATTGCAACTCTCTGCCTTTCCCCACCTGATAATTCAGTTGGTTTGTGAGTAATCCTATGCCTCAATCCAACTTTAGTTAACAACTCAATAGATTTTTTACTTCTAGTTGCTGCATCAACACCTTGAAAAGTCATGGGCAACTCAACATTATCTTTTGCACTAATATTCCCTAATAAATTAAAACTTTGAAAAATAAAACCAATTTTTCTACCTCTAATTTGAGCTAAATGTGATTCACCTAATGTTGCAATATTCTGACCATCTAAATAAACTCCACCTTTTGAAGGTAAATCTAAACAACCAACTAAAAACATAGTAGTACTTTTACCTGAACCACTTGGTCCTTGTATAGAAACAAACTCTCCTTTTTTAATATGTAATGACAATCCCCTAAGAGCATGTACATCAACCTCTCCCATTCGAAAAGTTTTCCACACATCTTTTAATTCAATAATATTTTCCATTAATTATCCAAGAACCTATCAATATATAAACATTATGTCAATAAGAAAACTTTATAAAGAAAATAAATTTCCAAAGAACTAAAGCCCTGGTGGTGTAGCACGGTCAATCATTTCACCCTTTCGAGGTGAAGACCCGGGTTCAAATCCCGGCCAGGGCAGAAATTTTCCGGACTTCTCTAAATAAAATTTATAAAACTACAAACTAATCAACACTTATGAACACAGCAGAAAAACAATTCCAAGAATATTTAGACAAACATAAGATTCCATTCTGGTTCATCAATCAAGAAACACAAACTTTCTCAAAAGAAATAAAACAATTAAAAATTAAAAGACCTGATTTTTTTATTCTCATCCCAAATTTTGGATATCTCCTAGTAGACATAAAAGATAAAACTCCTTTAAAAAAACACAAAAAACTCTGCATCGACTACATAGAAGCAAAAAAATATTCAAACCTACAAAAACTTTTCAACATGCAAGTTTGGTATATTATCAGTAACAAAGACATACATTACACAACATGGTTCTGCATTCCAGCAACAAAAGTACTTCAATACAAAAAGTTTCTAGTAGATAATACTTATTTATCAATCCCTCTCGACGATTACAAACAAATATCAACTTCACAGCATCTCTACAAAATATTACAACCATAAACAAAGGACTCAAAGCTCTACTCTCTACTGACTTTTAAATATTCTCTACAACAACACAAACATTTATAAATAAGTAAATTTCCCAAAATCTCTAATGAAAAGAAGCTCCCGTAGATGGAAAAAGAAAGGCCAGATGAGATGGAAATGGCAGAGAAAGAGACTAAAGAAAGAGAAGAGAAAGAGAAATAGGAAATAAGAACATTTATATACGAGCTGAATTTCAAAAAATTTGATGAGTACCTAATTAAAAAATTATGTATGATGTATGAGCTGAGTAGAATGTAGTGGTTCTCAAAAATTCACTTTAAGTTCTAATAAACTTGCAACAGTTCCCGTTGATCCTGCGGGAGATTGCTGCTATTAGGTTTCCATTTAGCCATGCAAGTCAAGGGGGCTCTTCGGAGTCACCGGCGAAATGCTCAGTAACACGTCAGTAATCTGCCCTATGGCAGAGCATAACCTCGGGAAACTGAGGCTAATTCTCTATAGAAGATTGATTCTGGAATGAACTTTCTTCCAAAGATTTATCACCATAGGATGAGCTGGCGGCTGATTAGGTTGTTGGTGAGGTAAAGGCTCACCAAGCCTCAGATCAGTATGGGCCTTGAGAGAGGTAGCCCAGAGAAGGACACTGAGATAAGGGTCCTAGCCCTAAGGGGTGCAGCAGGCAGGAAACCTTTACAATGCACGAAAGTGCGATAAGGGAAACCTAAGTGCTTGCCTACGGGTAAGCTTTTGTCAAGTGTAAAAATCTTGACGAATAAGTGGTGGGTAAGACCGGTGCCAGCAGCCGCGGTAACCCCGGCGCCACGAGTGGCAATCATGTTTATTGGGCCTAAAGCGTCCGTAGCCGATCTATTCAGTCCTTTGTTAAATCGTTCAGCTTAACTGAGCGGCTGCAAGGGATACTGGTAGGTTTGGGATCGGGAGGAGACAGAAGTACTCTTTGGGTAGCGGTAAAATGTTATAATCCTTAGAGGACTACCTGTGGTGAAGACGTCTGTCTAGAACGAATCCGACGGTGAGGGACGAAAGCTAGGGGAGCAAAAGGGATTAGATACCCCCGTAGTCCTAGCTGTAAACTCTGCGAACTATGTGTTGCATATTCTTCAAGGATATGCAGTGCCGGAGCGAAGGTGTTAAGTTCGCCGCCTGGGAAGTACGGTCGCAAGACTGAAACTTAAAGGAATTGGCGGGGGCGCGCTACAAGGAGTGGAACGTGCGGTTTAATCAGATTATACACCGTGAACCTCACCAGGAACGACGGCAGGATGAAGGTCAGATTAAAGGTTTTACCTGACAAGCCGAGAGGAGGTGCATGGCCGCCGTCAGTTCGTGCCGTAAGGTGTCCAGTTAAGTCTGGCAACGAACAAGACCTGTATCTATAGTTGCTATCAAGTTCTCCGGAATGTTTGAGCACACTATGGAGACTGCCTTGGAAACAAGGAGGAAGGTGCAGGCAACGGTAGGTGGTATGCCCTGAATTTCCTGGGCGACACGCGCGTTACAATGGCAGGGACAATGGGATACAACTCCGAAAGGAGAAGTTAACCCTCGAAACCCTGTCTTAGTCCGGATTGAGGGCTGCAATTCGCCCTCATGAAGCTGGAATTCCTAGTAATCGGACGTCAACAACGTCCGGTGAATACGTCAACGTGCCTTGCACACACCGCCCGTCATTCCAGCCGAGCAGGGTTTAAGTGAAGTTTATTCGTCGAATATCCTGAACTTAAGCTCAGCAAGGAGGGACAAGTCGTCACAAGGTAGCCGTAGGGGAACCTGCGGCTGGATCACCTCCTATTTATTTAAAATCATATTACCTTGGTCAAAGTCGATTTTGATCACATTTTTGATCAAACTTTTTTTGAAAAAGTTTGGTTTGTGTGCTAATAATAGAACTACTACATACTCAAATGCTCATACACATTAAATCATAATTAAAATACGGGCTCGTAGCTCAGCCTGGTAGAGCACCTCCCTTGCAAGGAGGGGGCCTCGGGTTCGAATCCCGACGAGTCCATAGGACTCATGCTGAATAAGCGAGTCCGAAAATTATTCATCAAATATACAAATGCAACACTTGATGTAGTATCATGTGTGAAGGGTATCATCCGACAGTTGTCGTCGTGAATAACATACAAAACAAAAGTTTTGATATATCATATTCAATGATACCATGCATAGGCAGAGTCTAAATAAATCCAACTAAACCATTAGATGAAAGACTTGGTTCAAGACACTGATGAAGGGCGTGGCAAGCTACGAAATGCTCTGGATAGGCGCAAGCAGCCTTTGAACCAGAGATCCCTTAATGAGACTTCTCATATAGTCCGAGAGGGCGAGGAACCTAGGGAATTGAAGCGTCTCAGTACCTAGAGGAAAAGAAATCAATCGAGATTCCGTCATTATCAGCGAGAGAAAGCGGAACAGAGCAAACTGAATCCCTTACAGAAATGTAAGGGAGATGTGGTGTTAAAGACTCACTTTTATACCTTAACTAGAATAATTGAAGTTTTCTGGAACGGAATGCCATAGAGGGTGATAGCCCCTTAAAGAATTCTAGAAGGAGTGTGAGTATCTTGAGTAGGGCACATTTGTTATTGTGTCTGAATTTGGGAGACATCAACTTCCAACTCTAAATATGTCTTGAGTCCGATAGCGAATAGTACCGTGAGGGAACGTTGAAAAGAACTCGTGATAGAGAGTTAAAAGAGCCTGAAATCTAATGGTGAAAGAATGATACAGCTTTAAGGAGTTGTATCGTGCGTTTCGAATAACGTGCCAGGGAGTGTATTTTAGTGGCAAGAGTAAGCCTGTTAAGGGCGTATTCAAAGGGAAACCAAAATCTCGCAGTTTACAAGGAGAGTGGTATGAAAATGCCATAAGTCACTAGGGTACTACCCGAAACCGAGCGATCTAGCCTTGGGTAAGATGAAGCCGCTTGTATGAGTGGTGGAGGTCTGAAGAGGTGCTATGTGCATATGTTCTTATAACCTGTGGCTAGGGGTGAAAAGCCAATCGAGCCCGGTAATAGCTGGTTCCTACCGAAATAGGCCTAAGTCTAGTCTGGACAGAGATAGTTAAGGAGGTAGAGCTACGGATTTGGAGGCCCGGGGGAGAAATCCTTCACCTTCTTGTCCAACTCCAAATGCCTTAACGTCGTAGAAGTCTGGAAACGGCTGCACTGGGGTAAACTTGTGTAGCTAGAGGGGAACAGCCCTCAATATAGTTAAGGTCCCAAAATACTGGTTAAGTGTTAAAGGGCGAAAGGTGTTCGTCACCAAAGACAGCGGGGAGGTTGGCTTAGAAGCAGCCATCCTTTAAAGATAGCGTAACAGCTCACCTGTCAAGGTCATGTGCCCTGAAAATGGACGGGGCTAAATCAGTTACCGATACTATATCTGCCCACTCAAGAGAGTGGAGCGGGGTAGGTAGGCGCTCTGCACGGGCAAAAGCAATTGCGTGAGTAATTGTGAACCATGTAGAGATGAGAATCCTGGCAAAAGTAGGATCTATTTAGAGTGAGAATCTCTAGGACCGAAAGGGCAAGGGTTCCTCAGCAATGTAGTTCAGCTGAGGGTAAGTTAGTCCTAACTGCAATCTTAACCGATTCGCGGGAAAGGGAAACAGGTTAATATTCCTGTACTACTTAAGTACGTGCGGCAACGCAAGCCAAGTTTCTAACATTTCAGAGGAGACCAACAATCATCATCGTGATTGTCAACTAGAATAAATCTTTGGAGTACCATAATGGTGAGAAGAAGATTAAATCTAAGATGAGCAGACCTTGAGTCTGTTTGGTCAATATCTGGAGTCCATGAAAAGGGAACATGGAAGGATCTTAAGTAACTATACCTAGAACCAGCACTGGTGTCCAGGGTGAGAAGCCCAAGGTCTGAGGGTTTAACTTAGCTTAGGGAATTCGACAGAATAGCCCCGTGCCTTCGGCATAAGGGGTCCCTGCGATTGTATCTGCATAGGTGCGATTACAGGGTACCATTACTAGGGGGGACCGACTGTTTAACAAAAACCTAACGAACTGCTAGCCAGAAATGGTGTGTATAGTTCGTGACGTCTGCCCAGTGCCTGTACTTCAAACTCCTTTTCAAGGGAGCTAAGAGCAGGTAAACGGCGGGAATAACTATAATTCTCTTAAGGTAGCGAAATGCCTTGTCGTTTAATTGACGACCTGCATGAACGGCGTAACGAGTTCCCCATTGTCCCAAGCTAAATGCCCCCGAACATTACATTCTGGTGTGAAGTCCAGAGACCTCTAGTGGGAAGCGAAGACCCCATGGAACTTTACTGTAGCTTATTGTTGCGGTGTGAGATATATTGTGCAGTGTAGGTGGTAGTTGCTATGTTCTAATCGCCAGATTAGGAATAGACACCAATGAGACACCACCCTTTACATTTTACATCGCTTACTTTCTTCGGAAAGGACAGCAGTTGGTAGACAGTTTGGCTGGGGCGGCACCCAGTTGAAAAGGTATCAATTGGGCCCAAAGGTAAGCTCATCCGGTTCAGAAATCCGGAGTAGAGTGCAAGAGCAAAAGCTTGCCTGACTGTATTTTGAACAGTAAGAAATGCAGCATCGAAAGATTGGTCTAGCGAACCCTTGTGTCCTCTTTGATGGGGGCCAAGTATGACAGAAAAGCTATCCTGGGGATAACTGAGTTGTCGCGCCTAAGAGCTCAAATTTTTGTTCGAAAAATATCGAACAGAGTGAGTAGATCGACGGCGCGGCTTGCTACTTCGTTGTCGGCTCATCGCATCCTGGGCGTGCAGAAGCGCCCAAGGGTACGGGTGTTCACCGGTTAAAGCGGTTCGTGAGCTGGGTTAAGAACGTTGCGAGACAGTTTGTATGATATCTACTAGAGGTGTTAAAGATCTGAGTGGAAGGATCTCTTAGTACGAGAGGAACAGGGGTTCGTTGCCTCTGGTGTACCTGTTGTCTGACAAGGCAGGCAGGGCAGCTACGCAGCAAGTCATAAGTGCTGAAAGCATCTAAGCACGAAAGACACCGCAAAACGAGATCAAGAACACCCCCAAAACAGGGGTTTGATGGGACTGGCGTGTAAGTATCGAGCTTCGGCGAGATATTCAGCGTGCAGTTACCAATAGTTTGACATGGATTTTCAAGACTCTGCCTAGCATGGTTTCATTACTTTTTTTTATTATTTTTATTCAGTAGAGTGAGAACTCTGTTGTTTTATTATACTGTAAATATCGGGAGAGGGAATAATCCTTGAGTCCTTTTTATGGTCGATAAATATATGTTACCTGTCGCTACGCTCCGGGTTGTAATATTAGAGAATGGAAACCTTTATAAATATAATAACCCCTTATAAATAGTAACAAAACAGAGGTTTTATACCATGGGAAAAGCAAATCAAAATATAAGAAGAAGCCTTTTTGGAGGATTAGCAATAATTCTACCCAGTATTATTGGAATTGGTGCTGGAACAGTTATAGGAAATTATCATAGTAGACTAGAAGATTGTAACAACAATCCAATAATTGAATACAGAATAAGAGAGTTTGAAGAAGACAAATCAGAAGTAAATCAAAGGATGAGAGGCTTAGAAGATCTTGAACTAACTCAGATTCAAGGAATGTATGATGGTAGTAATCAACTAATGGAAACATGTAGAGAAGAACAAGCAAGATGTGCAAATCCAGAGTTTGTTCAAATTTGCTTTGAAAGTGCAAGTGAATTAATGAATTATACAAACATTGCTATATCTCTATCAAATTAAAAGGAGAATAAAATAAGATGAAAGAATATATCACAGGTGGATTAGCAGCTTTGGCAGTAGCTGGAGCATTAACACTATTTCCAGGAATTAAAAACATAACAGATTTTGGTTCACAAACACTAGAAACCCAAACACAGAGAGTTCATATAGGTACTGATAATTCTCAATTAAAGGGAATTTCAGAAGCAGGACATGAATACTTTATTGATGCAAAAAACAGAAATCTTGGTCAGTATGATAATCTAAGTAGCAAAGATATCAGAGGAATGAATTTAACAGACATAGAAAAATTAAGAACACAAGGTTCACAATACCATACAACTCATGATTTCATGGAAAATGCAGAAGACAAGTATGAAGCATTGAGAACTAAACTTCAAATGATGTTTTAGTAACATTTTTAAATTATTATTTTATTTCATAATCATTGGTAGGCAGATAGCTAACTACGGAACTTATTTTTGGTGAAGCTTTTTATCAAAAAGGTTCTGAGGAAAGTCCATCCACCACTAAAAGCAGCCCACTGGGTTTGCGAAAGCAAAGGCAACCATCCAGAAACGACACGACCTGGTTTAGGATGATATGGCGAAGTTCTCCGCAAGGGGAACGAGTTAACCTGTTGACATTGACCAAGGAACCGATGAAACGGTGAGCCCCTGCTGGTGCAAGTCTTCGAGACGCTTAGTTGAATCGTTAGCACCTCTATATAGAGGGACAGAAGGTGGCTTATTTCTGTCTACCAATTTTCTTATTCAATAGAGAGATAAATCCTTGAGTCCTTTTTATGCAAGTAAATATTTGTTACCTGTCGCTATTGCTCTGGGTTGTAAATCTTCCGAAATTTTAGAATAAATCCTTTTTAATCTCTACTCTATAATTATAAATATGTTATCCGAAATTATTATAAATCAAGACATTATCTTCCAAACAACGAACTTACCATTTATAGGTATAATCTTGTTTATATTAAGCATGATATTCATGTCAATAGGTGTTTTAAATGAAAAAAGAAAGAATCGTAGTAAGAATAACTGAAGAAGTACTAGGGTCTCCTAAAGAACATGTTGATAATACTCTAAACAATATCATAGATAATTTAAAAGAAAAAAAAGGAATAAAAATTCTTAACGTAAAACCAAAAGCAGCAGAAGAATTAGAAAACACAATGTTCTCTGCCTATGCAGATATTGAATTTGAAACAGATTCAATGAAAACAGTTATGGAAATATGTTTTGACTTCATGCCATCAGCAATAGAAATCCTTGAACCAGCAGGTGTAACATTGGATTCTAATGAAGTAACAGAAATGCTTAATGATCTATTAGCAAAACAACACAAGTATTCATTTGTTCTAAATAAAATGAAAACAGAAAACATCTATTTAATGAAGAAATTAAAGGGTGAAATTGAATAGTAACTTTTAAATAACATTAATTTTTCTTTTTTATAAATCGTAATGAGTTCTTACTTGTTTGCGTAGGAGTTTAAAATGAAAGTAAAGAAAGGAGATAAAATTAAAGTAGAATACACAGGAACCTTAGAAGATGGTACTGTTTTTGATAGTTCTGAAACACATGGCCAACCTCTAGAATTTGAAGCTAGAACAGGTATGGTAATCAAAGGTTTTGATGAAGCTGTAATTGGTATGGAAAAAGATGAAGAAAAAGAAATAACTCTAAAACCAACTGAAGCTTACGGCGAAAGAAATGAACAAATGATTCAAACAATTCCAAAAGATAAACTTCCTCCAGAAGCAGAAGAAGGTGCAATGTTAGTTATGGGTTTGCCAAATGGAGCAAAGATGCCAGTTAAGATTATAAAAATGGATGACAAAGAAGCAACATTAGATATGAATCATCCTCTAGCTGGAAAAACTTTGAAGTTTAAATTTAAGGTTGTAGAAATTACAGAAGTTAAAGAATAATATTCTTTTTTTTCTTATCAAAACCCTTATAAACCCTCAATTTTCTCACAATACTATGGCAAATATATATATTGTAGATGATGAAGTTTTAATGAGAAAAGTTGTAAAAAGATTAGTTGATGGACTTGGCTATAATACAAGCACTTTTGAAAATGCAACACAATTATTAGAATCATTAGCAAAAAATATTCCAGATCTAGTTGTTATGGACACTGAAATGAATGGTTTAAAAGGTTATGAAGCTTGTAAAAGAGCAAGACAGTTATATGGAAATACTTTTGGAATAATTGGAATGTCTGGAAAAGAAGAGTTTCAAAAAGACTGGATAGAAGCAGGAGCTGATGCATTTATAGGAAAACCTTTTAGTATAACTGAATTTAGAGACACAATTAAAACAACACTAGAAAAATACACTATTTAATTCCCTTTCTTTCCATTAGGAATCTTCCCTTCTAACTTTGCAATAATTTTTCTAATAGCATTAACCGCATCAGGATTCGCACTAATAGAATTAACACCTTCGTTAAACAAGAACTCTGCCATCTCTGGCCTTGAACCAGCCTGACCACATATAGAAGTTTTAACCTTATACCTTTTACAAACTTTTATAACATAATGTATCTGCCTTAAAACAGCAGGATGCATTTCATCAAATAACTTTTGTACTCTAGCAGAATTTCTATCAACGGCTAATGTAAACTGTGTTAAATCATTAGTACCAAAAGAAACAAAACTTAATCCTTCTTTACAAAGTTCTTCAATTATTTGTACACTAGCAGGAGTCTCAATCATAACACCAAAATCAATATCTTTTATAGGCTCTAATTTTGTCTGTTCCTTAAATAATTTTTTAGATTTTTTTACTTGCTCAACATCAGTAACCAAAGGTAACATAATTCCAATATTAGTAAATCCAGATTCGTGCACTCTTCTTATTGCCTCAAACTCAGCTTTCAAAACCTCTGGTTCATCCAAACTTCTTCTTATACTTCTCCAACCCATCATTGGATTATCTTCATGTGGCTCATCCTTACCACCTGGTAAATTCCTTAATTCATCAGTTGGAGCATCTAAAGTTCTATACCAAACTGGCTTTCCCTTAAATGCCTTACAAACCTTTTTCATATTCTCTGTTAAGTGTGCAATAAACTCTTCCTTCTTTCCACTTTTAACCATATAAGATGGATGTTCTCTATTCTTAAGATTGATAAACTCTCCACGCAAAAGTCCAACACCATCAGCTCCAGTCAATGCAGCCTTCTCTGCATAGTCAGGCAAATCCATAATAACCTTAATTTTAATATCAGTTTTAATATTCAAAACTTTTTCTTTCTCTTTCTCTTGAATATAAACATCTCCTTTGAAAACTCTTCCTTTATATGCATCAACAGTAATAAACTGATTATCTTTTAATTTTTTAGTAGCAAGTTCAGTACCAACAATAACTGGAATACCCATCTCTCTTCCAACAATTGATGCATGGGCTGTGACTCCTCCACTATCAGTAACAATTGCAGAAGCTCTTTCCATTGCAGGAACATAATCTGGAGTAGTCATATTTGCAACTAAAACATCACCTTGTTTTACTTTACCTAAATCATCCAAACCTCTAACAATTTTTACCAGACCTCTTCCAACACCAGGACTAGCACCAATACCAGAAACTAAAAGTTTAGCATCCTTCATATCAATCTGTTCTGTTTTTTTATCAACATGTTTTTCTGCTTTCTTCTTTTTTAAAGTTGTAATCGGCCTTGCTTGCACAATATAAACATTTTTTCCTTCAATTGCAAATTCAATATCCTGTGGACTTTTATAATGCTCCTCAATCTTCACAGCCAATTCAGCCAGCTGTTTAATCTCATCATCAGTTAAAGATGCTTTTTGCTGATACTGTTCAGGAACATCCTTCTTTACATTATCACCCTCTGCATTCTTTGTCATGAACCAAGTCTTCCTAACAATATTCCTCTTTGCTATTTCTAAATTATTTTTATTTACAATAAACTCATCAGGAGTTATTGAACCAGAAACAACAGCCTCGCCTAAACCAAAACTACTTTCAATTAAAATCTCTCTTCTATCATTAGTAACAGGATTAACAGAAAACATAACTCCAGCTTTTTCAGAAGCAACCATTCTTTGAATTACAACTGAAATAAAAACCTTCTCATGTGAAAAATTATTTTTTATTCTGTAATAAATTGCTCTTGCTGTATATAATGAAGCCCAACAGGCTTTAACAGAAGCCAATAACATTTTATCTCCATTAATATTCAAATAAGAAGCTTGCTGTCCTGCAAAAGAAGCTTCAGGTAAATCTTCTGCTGTCGCTGATGAACGAACAGCAACAAACTTTCCCTTCTCTGAAAGAATTTCATAATTATCAACAATATCCTCTTGAATATCTTGAGGCATTGGTGTCTTTATGATAATTTCTTGAACTTTTTTTGAAGCTTCATTTAATTGTTTATTATCCTTAACATCACACTCTTTTAATATCTTAAAAATCTCTTTATCAATTCCAGATTTCTCAATAAAATTCTTAAAAGCATCTGCAGTAACACAAAAACCCTCTGGAATTGGAAAATCAGAATTAAACATCTCTCCTAATGAAGCACCCTTACCTCCAACTAGAGCAACCTTATCCTTAGAAATATCTTTAAACCAAGCTATGTTCATCTTTACCTCTTTTAATTAAATATTATGTTAGAATATATATAAAGGTTTTGTTATAAGTAGGGAGTAAAGCATTGAGTCCTTTTTATGAAAGTAAACACTTTCAAAGATAGATTATATACTCTCAAACCTTATAAATCATTAAAATTTAAAAAATCACAAATGGGAGAAACTCAAGAGGATTTAGAAGGAATAATAAATCCAAAATTAGAAAAATCTTCTGAAGAATTAAATCGAGGAATTAATGAAGAAAATTGGCAAATGAGGTTTATTAGTTTAATTAATCAAATACCCCAAACCGACAATGGAAATAACACTCATAGTTTATTAGCCTCTTTTTTAGAAGGGGTATATAATTTTTATCATATAAACGGATTAAGTATAACTAAATTTGGAGAAGAACTAAGAAATGTTATGCAAAGTATAAAACCTAATTTACCCTTATATTTATTTACCCAAAAACGTCATATATATGGAAAACAACAACCTTCATTTGTAGAAAGTGTTGAAGCCACAATCAAAAGATATTATATAATGGAAGAATTAAAAGCCACTTTTGAAAATCAAGCTCAAACCATAATAATTGGAGGGTCTATGAGTTATGGTCCTTTTTATAATGTGAGGAGTTCTCAAAATGGAGGTTCATCAGATATCGATGCTCTGGTTATTACAGAAATTCCAGATTTAGAAGAAATAGATGGCACCAGGATATTTTCTGAACAAGACAGGCAAATATTTTTAAAAAGAATAAGACTATTTGCTAAATTGAGAGATGAAGCTGAAATTTTTAGTCAAAAAAATCAAGTGCAAGGAACTAACTTTTCTATAAGCTTACATTTTTTTGATAGAGACACTCTATCTAAAATGGTTAAGGGTTTAGAAGAAAAATTAGAAAGAGAAGAAGATAGTATTTTAGTATTAAATGATTATAAAGCGAGAAATTTTCCTTATACAATATGTCCTCAACAGGGATTTGATGGAAAAGTATTTAGATATGATGTGCCTACACAAAGGGAAGTAAATGGAGGAGTAATAGTGGGATTACCTGGATATATTATAAACCAGGGAAATTTTTATCCTGGTCTCTATCAAAATTTAATTTCCCCTAGTTTTCATGTTTTTTATGATCCTTCTGGGGAAATAACTAAAGAAGTCATAAAACTTAAAAAGATAATGTTATCACAATTAGAAAAAGAAAAAGGAGCAAATCCAACTAAGCATTTGTTAAAATCACATATAAGGCATAAGATTTTTTCAAGTTCTTTGTTCAAAAAATTTAATTAAAATGAAAACAACATTCAGTAAGGGTCTTTTTTTACATATTAAAACTCAAGATATGACTACATGGAAAAAAGATATTGATGAAATAAAATCATTTCAAAATGTGGACCATGTAGAAATTTGGACTGAAAAAATTAATCTAAGCGATGAAGAAATAAACTGGTTAAAAAAAGAGCTTTATGATTATAATATAATAATACATGCCCCTTTCATAAACCTATCATTAATCTCACTACATAATGATATTAATCAAGCAACTATTTTAATATTGAAAAAAACAATTGATTTAGCTTATAAACTAAAAGCAGGCCTTATTACAGTTCATGCTGGTGCTTATCCTCTATTCTTTAATGAGGATGAAGTAAGAACAAGATTAATAAAAAATTTTAAAGAAATAATAAACTATTCAAAAGATAAAGTTCCAGTAACAATAGAAAACATTTCTATGAAAAAAAGTACTCAAATATCTTATCCTGTTTTTTTAACAGAACTAAAAAGATTAAAACAAGAAATACCAGAAATTAATTTCACTCTTGATGTAGGACACTGTGTTCAAAATGATGACATATTTTTCTCTTTCTTATCAGAAAATTGTGAGTCAATAAAGAATATACATCTACACAATGCATCAAAATTTGGAAGTGCTCATTATGGTTTTAATAAAAAGGGAGATTTAAATTTAGATAATCTTTTGTCTCACCTTAAAAAAATTAATTATTCTGGATTCTTAAGCTTAGAAGTATTAGGTTGTGAAGATATAAAAGAATCTTGGAATATATTAATAGAAAAGTTAACTTAAAATAATATATATAAAGGTTTTGTTATAAAAGGGAAGTAAGACCTTGACTCTTTTGTTTCCAAAGTAAATATTTAAACACTTCCACCTAAAGGTGGATTGTATCTAATCTATCAAATGTTCTTCTTTAACCCTTGATACTAATGCAAATATAATAATCAACACTCCAATAATAACAAAAGTATAATTCAAACTCCACTCAACAGATAATCCAACCAAAGGATAGGCAATAGCACTACCAAAATTACTTATCATTTCAGTAGTTGACAAGACAGTAGCCCTATTCTCTGATTTAATATACCTATTCATATAATTATCAAACAAAACAGATCTAGTAAGACCAAAACCCATAATAATCAAGAAAAGTATTATAGTAATAAATACAATTGTATTAAATCCCAATATTATAAAACAAACACCAGACAACAAAGCAGTAATCATCAAATACCTCTTCTTACCTCCAACAAGTTTCTCCCAAAACCCAAAGGAATTCAATACCAATATCTCTGCCCCTAAAATTGCTGCAAGTATAAAACCAAAATAAACAATAGGAACATTCTGCTGAGTAAGTAAGGGTTGATACAGCCAAATCAAAAAGAAAACAAGGACATAAATAACAGCCTTATCAAAAGTCAACATCTGCAATACTCTATGTTTCTTAAAATAAGTAATACCACTTGTTAAAACCTTGATATACCTCTTTGACTCCACTTTCTTTGTAGTTTTTGGCTCTTTTAATGTCAAACCAATTAAAGCTGCAAAAAATACAGGAACTGCAAACAATAACATAGCATATCTCAAACCAAGTGTGGCTGCAATTAAACTTCCAATTGGGGCAGCAACCATTATAGAAACTAAACTAACTGTTTGTAATCTTGCAAATATCTTTTTTGATTTCTTTAAAATTTTTGCCTTCTTCATACTATCATAAACCAAAGCCTTATCAGCTCCAGATAATAATGCAGTACCCATTGCCCAAAAAAACTCAGCTATAAAAAATAAAATCAAGCTAGGATAGATTGAATAAAATATTACACCAATAAAAGTAGCTATTGCTGCAAATATTAATGAAGTCTTTCTTCCAAGATAATCCGCAACAGCTCCTGTAGGAACTTCTAAGAAAAATATAGATATCAAATAGAACGACATCAATATCATAACCCAAGTAAAACTGATTCCACCCCAATCAAGGAAAAAAGGAACTAAAACCCCACCAAAAAAATGTAAACTAGACAAAAACTTGAATACATACATCTTCCATATATTTGCTTTATAGGGGTTTTTCATATTTCTTCATAGTTTATTAGATTAATAAAATTAACTAAAAAAAAGAAAAAAATTATCTATTCTTTAAGGTCACTCCTAATCTACTTAGTTCTTCTTTAATTTCATTCAAGGATTTCCTTCCAAAATTTTTAGTTTTTAATAAGTCTACTTCTGTAATATCTGCAAAATCACTAATGTATTTTATTCCTTTACCCTGTAAACAACTAAAAGTCCTAACAGATAGCTCCAAATCTTCAATAGGTTTATTTGCTACATTCCTAGACATACCATAAGTCTCTTTGAATTTTTTATCATCAAGGAAATCACTTTCAACTTCAGCCTTAATTTCTGAATACAATTCATCTCTTATCTCTCTTCTTTCATTTTGATATTGAAATTCTCTAACATCCTCATCAGTAGACAAATCAGATAAAATTCTGAATTTATTATATCTTAAAGGATGTCTTAATCTTCGTAAGGCCCTTGCTTCAACTTGTCTTATTCTTTCATGAGAAAATCCATAAGTAGTTCCTATCTCTTTTTGATCTTTAGGTACATCATAACCATCTAAACCAAATCTATCACCAATTATTTTTTTCTCTCTTTCTGTTAATGTATCTAAGGCTTCATGAACAAGTCCTTTTTTCAAATCTGTCCAAGTTAAACCACCTTCAATAACTTTATCAATAACTCTATCACCAACTTCTTCAAAAACATCTCTTAATGAAAGTTTTTTTCCGGGTTCATAAACAGATTCTAGTACTTCAATAAGCCCATTCCTAACACTCCGATTAGCATCTAAATTTCCTCTAAGTGCAGTCATTAAATTATCATAAGGATTCTTCCTTGCAACATATTCATCCAATGAAGTTCTTTCTACAATACTCTCAATTCCAGGAATAAAGACTGCTTCATCAACCATATCAAAAACAACTCTATCTCTTTCTTGATCAATAAGCCCAGTAGGTTCTACACCTTCACATCCAAAATAAAGCCACAAATGAGCAGCATTTAAATCCTTATTCCATGGATTTGTCTGTCTATAATGGTTTGCCAATGGATCATCTCTTTCTTTTACATATTTTCCTATAGTTGAAACTGAAACATCATACCTCGAACTAATAAAATCAGTACTCACTCCACATAAATATGAAAGTGCTACATCTCTTTCTTGTTCTTGATTAAGTTTTCTTTTTCTCATTTTTTCTCCTATCTTATCTACAATCCCTCTAACTTGCATAAGCCCATTCTCCTTTTTTCAAAGATTGATACATTCCTTTATTATCATCAATTCCAGTAGCTTTTTTCAACCATGGTACAACCATCTTCTTTACATCTGTGCTAGTTGCAATAGGACAACTTCCTTGATATCCTTCCATCCTAGCAACATAAGGATGATTTCTTCCCGGTCTAACATCCATTCCTTGAATTGATCCCAAAGAGCTAACAATCTTTGAAAGTTTTATTCCATCTCTTGTTTTATTTCCTGCCATTTCGATCACCTCACACCCATTTTATACTAATTTAGTAATTAACTAAATATAACTAATTTTTACCTTATATGTATGGGATATTTGTTATTATTCACCTCTTTTGTTACTACTTGGTGGTATTCCTACCTATTTAAAACTTATGACCAAATTTTACACAATTGAAACGAAAAGTATATAAATAAAGTGTTATTTGTATAAAATATGATAAAATTAGACAAAAAGGATAAAAGGATATTATATGAACTTGAACTAAATGCAAGAATAACAGAATCAAGTCTAGCAAAAAAAACAAAGGTATCTAGAGAAGTAGTCAGATACAGACTTGAAAAACTAGAGAAACAAGGAATCATTAGATACTACATGACTCTAGTTAACACATTAAACCTTGGATACTTAATGTTTAGAACATATTACAAATTCACAAACCTAACTCCAGAAAAAGAAAAGGAAATCATACAATACCTACAAAAAAAAGTAAACTGGGTTACAAAAGTTGAAGGTAAATGGAACCTAACCACCATGAGCTTCTCCCCAAATATATTTGAATATGATAAATTTCTTACTGAACTTAAAACAAAATATGGAGAATACATACAAGATTACTGGGTTTCTACAATGACAAAGCTTTGGCACTATAAAAGGGGATATTTACTAGAAAAAAGAGGTAATTCTTCATTAATGATGGGAGAAAGAAAACAAAAACCAAAATTAGACAAATTAGATATAAAAATCCTAGACATTTTACTAAACAATGGAAGAATAAAATACATTGATCTTGCAAAAAAACTAAAACAACATCCTAAACTGATTAGAGATAGGGTAAACAAGATGATTAAAGACGAAGTTATTATTGGCTTCACTCCTTTTCTTGATATAAACAAACTAGGAATGTTATACTTCAAGGTTCATTTCAAACTAAAAAACTACTCTCCAGAAAAATTCACTTCTCTTTTAAGGTATGCAGAAGATCACCCAAATATAATCCATACAGTTGAAGCAGTTGGTGGTGCAGACTATGAAATTGAAGTTCAAGTAGATAACAACGAAGAGCTCTACAAAGTTATAGAAGATATAAAAATAAAATTCTCAGACATTATCTTTGATTACTACTTTATGGAATACACAAAAGAACACACTCTGGATTATTTACCTAGAGAGATAAACTAATTTTTACCTTATATGTATGTATTTTACAACCAAAAAATAAAAACACTTAAATAATACCTTATATATAAGGTTAATATGTGGAAAGCAATCTTCGAAGGAAAACACAAGACTTGTATTATTGCACCTCTCTGTAAAAAATACAAGATAACAGACTTTGTCTACTTGGTAAATGCCTGGGAAGAAAACAATGCCTTCTACTACAGTGAAGCACATATCCTACAAGGTGATGAAGAAAACAAAAAGCTTTTCATAAAAGATCTAAAAAAACAAGTGATGAAATTTGAGATAAAAGGTAATTTCATACTAACCTTAGAAAAGAAACCAAGATGGATGGCTGCCTATATCCCTTTATGGGATAAAAGAATAATCCAAACAAAACCAGTAATACAAAAAACAGATGGAACAGAACACTGGGAAATGGCTTGCTGGGATAAAGAACCATTAACACAAATACTAGAAAGACTTCCAAAAGAATTCGAAATAAAATTAAAATCAATAACACAAACAAAAATTGATGAGATTTTTTTACCTCATTTCATGCCAAAACTAAGTGATAAACAAAGAAACACAATAGAACTTGCAGTAAAAAAAGGATATTATGAATTTCCAAGAAAAGTTAACTTAAATGATCTAGCAAAAGAACTTAAAATATCAAAAGCAACAGCTCAACAACATCTTAGAACAGCTGAAAAGAAACTAATACCTTTCTTAACTGAGAATATTCTATAAAAAAGTTTTTAAAGTATTATATCCCAAATTAATAAATGAAATTTAGAGATGAACTTCCAATAGTTGGACAATTTTATCTATATGGTTTTTTGTTCTGGGTAGCTTTTGGTGTTATGGCAGGCTATTGGGTATTATACTTCCAAGACCAAGGCCTATCATTCACATTAATTGGATTACTATTCCTTGCTAATTCCTTAACTATGTTCATTTTTGAAATACCAACTGGAGCTATCGCAGATACATTTGGTAGAAAATTTTCAGTTGCTTTAGCATATATTCTATTAGGCTTTGCCTTCCTTGGTATGATTTTATTTTCTAAAAATTTTATAGTTTTATTAAGTCTTCATATCTTAACAGGAATAGGATATACTCTAGAGAGTGGAGCATTAGAATCTTGGTTTGTTGATACAGTTAAACATAAGAAAAAAGAAAAACATTTACACCATTTTTTTGGTAGAAGTGGTAGTATTACAAACATTGGATTCATAATAGGTCCTTTTCTTGGAGGATTACTAGTAATGTATGGATATGACAAGGCATTACTAACAAATGGAATAATAATCCTTACACTTGGCATTCTAATTTTATTTACTGGTAAAGAAGAATATTTCAAAAGAAAAAAAGTAAATATCACTCAAGATATTAGACAAACAATCAATAATGCAAAGTTTGGAATAAAATATGTAAAGGAAAATAAAACTCTTCTTTGGTTAACAGCAAATATATTTTTAATGGGAATCGGAGTTGGTCTAGTATACTATGCATACCAGCCCTATGTTATTTCAATGGGATTAAATCCTTCTTATATTGGTTATGCTCTTTCAATTGCAGGAATATTTTTAGTATTACAATTAAACTACAGCCAAAAAATAACAAAATTTCTTGGAGGAAATAAAAGTTCACTAATCATTTATGGATTAATTTATACCCTTGTTCTGTTTTTAATTCCTTCAATCAAATTATTACCTCTTTTGTTTATAATCTTAATTGCTTATACAGCTCTCTATGATATGGCAGGAAAAACTTCACCAGCATTTAAAGAAATTCAAAATAAAATAATCCCTAGTAAACACAGGGCAAGTATTCTTTCAGCTAGTGCTTGGATAGGTGCTCTAGCTTTAGTATTTACAGATTTAGGTTTTGGTATTCTTGCAGGTCTATTTGGCCCTAAAATGGTTTTATACCTAGGGGGATTTTTAGTTTTAGCAGGAGTACTAATGTATTTTAAAATATCTAAAGAATAAATATAATTTTCATTTCAAACTCTCCAAAAGATTTCTACTCTGAATAGACATTTCTCTCATAAATTTATATCTATTCTCTTTCTCTTTTTTCATCTTACTATAAGCCCAGATAAAAAAAGCTGCATTTTCTGCTAACATCATATTAGGTATTAAACTTTCTTCTTCTTTACTCAGTTTATTCACTTTCTTATATTCATCTAAAAAAATTCTAGTCCTTTTTGGATCTAATTTGTTTCTAATAGTACAAGAATCTCTTAATGCTACAGCAATATCCCTTATCTTTGGACTATAATCAAAATCATCAAAATCTATAATTCCTATGATCTTATTTCCTTTAAACAAAACATTAGAAGCATCAAAATCACTATGCGATGCTATTACATTCTTAGAATAATTCCTTTTTATTTCCCTCTGAACTATTTTTTTAAAGAAATCTTTCTCCTTTAATGCTAAATCCTCAATTTTATCTTTATTTTTCTTAGGATTACAATTATTTATTTCTTCAAGAACCCATTTAAGGTATTTTGGGAAACCATTCTTTTTTATTTTAAAATTTTTTACATATTTATGGTATGTTGCCAAGGCTTTAGCCAATTCTTTAACTTGATGAAGATTTGGACTAGTTGTTTTTGACTTCCCTGGTAATTTTTTATAAACCCAAAAATCTTTATTGTTAATTTTATGTAATATTCTCTTAGTATTTGACTTAATTGGATAAGGAGTTAAATATGGAAACTTGCTTCTATTTAAAAATTCCATAAGCTCAAATTCATAATTTAATCTTTTTTGTTTTCCAGGAGTTATTTTTTGACCCATCATCCTAATGATAAATTCCCCCTTATCTGTTTTGAGAATAAAATTAAAGTTAACTAATCCTCCTTTTATTAATTTAATACTCTTGAATTTCCCTAAATCTAAATCCCAGCATATTTTTTTAGATTCTTTTATTGATAGTTTCATTTCAAATAATCCTCAGCATGTTTTTTCAATATTGTATTATTCTCAATATCTTTCATAGTCAACTCTCTTTTTACAACCCAATATTCACTTTTATAAGAATCTTTATGAAAATAACCATAATTTACTAATTCTCTTCTAATTGTAGCAAAATCAGAAAAATATTTTTTAATAATTTCATTAACTTCAATTTCTTTATATTTTTTATCTTTAAAATCCTCTAAAATCTTCAACAAAACAGCTTGTTTCTTAAAATCATTCCTAGGTAAACGATCATTCTTTACACAATTATCAAATAATTCTTTTGTATCAAATGGAAATTTAACTTTCATACCTTCAACTCCTTCTTAATCTTTCTTAACTCACTTTTATTAATATAATCATAAAGGGTCTCAGGAACATCCTCTTTTACAAATTTACTTGTCTTTCTATCAAGTTGTTCTGCAAATTTAGTCAATCCAACCTCTCTAAAAAAAGGAATAAAAAAAGTCTTGTTTCTTGGTCCTGCTTTCTTCTCAAAAAATCTCTTATGCTTAACAACTTGCATTTCAGAGAAATTACTCCTAAAATCAGCCATCTTAATATAAACCAAAGCAGTATCTTCCTGTGCAATTTTTGAAAACTTTTTATAACTTGCAGGCCAATCTTTTACCCCTCTTCTCAAAATCCAACTCATACCATCAACCAGTTTAGCAACTCTTTTCCCAAAATACTTTCTAACATAAACTAAAGAAACATCAGCATCTTCAATAGAATCATGTAATAAACCTGCAACTATAATCTCATAATCCATTTTCATTTTAGCTAAGAAATATCCCACTTCAAGCAAATGTTCAATATACGGTGCACCACTTGCTCTTTTCTGTCCTTTATGTACTTTAACAACCAATTTATAGGCTTCCTTGATTAATCTATTCTCTTCAGAGGAATTTTTTCTTAAATCTAATATATCCTTAAGAGTTACTTTTTTCATTTCAACTTTACCATACCAGAACCTTTTTTATACTTTTTTTTCATATATTCTCTAAAAAAATCCAAGTACTCATTTTTATCTTCATTTTCAGGAAGAATAATAAAATCAATAGGCCAAGATATATTCGATTTCTTACTCTTAACTTTGGCAATAACAGCAAAATCAATATCATTAGGAGACTTTTTATCAGTTGCAAAAGAGCCAACAACATAAACTTCAGAAAAATCAAGAGTCTTATCTATTTTTGTTAAAATCTTCTTAGCTTCTTCCCACATCTCCTTTCTTTCTTTTGTTTCTAAATATTTTTTTGGTAAACATTTCATTTCAATTCCTCCAAATTATTGTTAGTTCTTCTACCCACAGACCCACTAATAAAAGCAGCCAAAATTTCTTTGTTTTTTTGTATTGAATTCTCTATTCCCATGTTCCACAACCTTTAAAACCTTTCAAAACATATACTATTATATGATTGAAGATGAAATCTCATTAGCCTCAATGAAAAAAAAGGATCATCAAGACGATTAATCACTTGATATAACCTCCTTTCTGTAAATTCCACAATTTTCTATATTCCCCTTTTTGCCTCAACAACTGATTATGTGTACCAATCTGAACAATTTTCCCTTTATCCATAACAACAATCTTATCAGCATGCATAATAGTAGATAATCTATGTGCAATCATTATTGCAGTTCTTCCTTCAGTCAATCTCAACAAATCCTTTTGAATCTCATATTCAGTTTCAGAATCTAAAGATGAAGTCGCTTCATCCAAGACTAAAACTTTCTTATCAGCCAATATTGCTCTTGCAATTGAAACCCTCTGCTTCTCCCCCCCAGACAATTTAACTCCACGTTCACCAACAATAGTTCTTTCTTTTTTTGGAAAACCAGCAATTACTCTATCTAATTGAGCAAACCTAATTGCCCTCATCACTTCCATTCTACTAGCTCCAGGTTTTGAAAATGCAATGTTATTGTAAATAGTATCATCAAACAAGATACATTCTTGAGGAACAATACTCAACTCACTTCTAAGAGACTCCTGTTTAAAATCTCTAATATCCTTTCCATCAATAAGTATCTGCCCTCTTTCAACATCATATAGCCTATACAACAACTTTACTAAGGTAGTTTTCCCACAACCAGAATGACCAATAATCGCTACTTTTTGATTAGGCTCAATTTTCAAATCAAACTCTTTAAAGATTTTATCTTTTCTATAACCAAAAGTAACATCCTTAAATTCAATTTCTCCTCTTCTTATCTTCAAAATAGAAGAATCATATTTATCTTCAATCTCATTTACAATTTTGCCATACTGAAACAAATCTTCAAAGTCTATCATTGATTCATAATATCTTCTAATCCCCCAAACAAAACCATACAATGGCCTTCCCAAATTACCAAAAACAGTAAAGATAAATACCAAAGTACCCAATGTAAGTTCTCCATTCAAAAAAGAGACTGCTGGAAAGTATATCAAAAAGAAAGTTCCTACTCCTAAAATTAAAATCTGAACAGAATCAAGCCACCTATAAAAACTCCAATATTTTAACAATGTATCTTTTGTTTTCTCTGTAAACCAAGAAAACCTTCTTTTAATATTAACCTCTTTACCAAAATATTTTATTGAATCAATATTAGTCATGACATCACTCAGATAAGCCTTCTCATAATCCTCCTGTCTATTTCTAATATTGCCATGTTCTTTCTGTCTGTTCTGTAAAACAATACTATACACAATAAAAGCAGTAACTGTAAGTAAAACAACCATAGCTGAAGTAAAATCAAAATAAACAATTGAAACAAATACAACAATCAACTGAAATACCATCGGAGAAAAATTAAAGACAATAACATCAGTCATCCCCTCTATAGCTCTACTTCCTCTTAATAATCTTGAAATAAGAGATCCAGTTTTATGTGAAGAATGGAAATTATGCGAAAGATGAATAATATGATTAAAAAATCTCCTTTTCAAATCTCTAATCAATTTACTTTCTAATCTTATCATAATATGAGTCTTTAAAAAAGTAAAAAGAAATCTTATAATAATAAGAATAATAAAAACAACAGCAATCATTAAAAGAATATCAACAAATTCAGACCTAGCCAAGTCTAAATTTACAAATTCAGTTCCTTCATCAATAAGAATTTTAAACAAATATTTATCAACAGCATAAGTAACTTCTAGTATAAAAACTATCAAAAGCATTGTGATTACAGCAAATTTATATTCTTTCAAGAAACTCAAATAAATCTTGAAGTTATATTTTAAATCAAGGTCCTTAAACTTCTTCATAATCATATCAAGATTAATTACTTAATAAAATTAACTAAAATATTAAAAGAAATTATTAATTTTTTACATAAACAATTCTTTAATCTTCCCAGATCTATTCTCAATCATTTTTTCCTTTAACTCTAAAGCAACTTTCTTCAACTTCTTAAACAACTTCTTATTACCTACAACCAAATCCCCAGAACCAAAACCACTACAATCAGAATCAATCTGTAAACCACCAACATTAAAACTAATTTCACCTTTTTTCAACCTCTCCCAATCTGGATAAAAAGGATACATTTTACAACCCAGTGGCCTTTCATTATAGATAGTACACCTTTTATCAAATTTAACACATTTACCATTATCCGTTTTAACTCCAAACAAATGCAAAGAAAACTCATCACCAATCTTAAAACAACATCTACCACAATTAACACATTCCCACCTTATATCCTCATCCACTAGAACAGGTTTTATCATTTTAAAAAAATCTGGCGTTGAGGGGATTCGAACCCCCGATCCTCAGCTCATGAGACTGATGCTTTACCAGACTAAGCCACAACGCCATTACCAACAAGAAAAAACTGGCATTTATAAAAGTTTTTAAAGATATCCTATGCATTTTTTAATAAATCTCATAGAAAAGGCTATAAATATAACTAATCTAAGTATTAAAATAAATTTAAAAAAGAAGGTAGTATGGATAATAAAATTGCAACTCATTCAATAGAAAAATATATTATCAAAAAAATTCCATTAGTTAAAGAGAGTAATACTGTAAAAGATGTTCTTGCTATGCTAGAAAAAAGTAGTAATACTTTTGATAGTGTTGATTACATATATATAATTAACAATAAAAACAAACTTACAGGTGTATTTTCTATACAAGAACTTTTTAACAACTCTAAAAACAGGCCTATAAAAGAATTCATTAAAAAAAGAATAATAACTGTTTCTCCAACAACAGAAATGGAAACAATTGCTCATTTAGCATTAAAATATAACTTAAAACAAATCCCTGTTGTAAAATCAAAAAAACTACTAGGAGTTATATCCTCAAGACAGATCATATCAACAATAAACAAATCATTAAAGGAAAACATATTCAATTTTGCAGGAATTCACAAATCCCACTTAGAGTTCGAAAACAGTTTAGAAATTCCTTTACTTAAGGTTATAAAAGATCGTATACCTTGGCTAATTGTCGGACTCATGGGCGCAATGTTCATGGCTTTATATATAGTATTATTTGAAGAAACACTTGCAAAATATTTGATTATTGCATCTTTTGTTCCTGCAATTGTTTATATGAGTGATGCGCTAGGAACACAAGTTCAAACTATATTTGTAAGGGATTTAGCAGTTCTAGGAAAAAAGATTAATATTAAAAAATATTTTTTTAAACAATTAGAAGTTGCATCCATAATGGGAATTATTATTGGAAGTATGATCTTCTTATTTATCTTATTAGTTTGGAAAATGCCACTTATAGCTTTCGTAATAGCTTTAGCTTCATTTATCTCACTTCTAATCACAAGCTGTAGTGCTCTTTTTATTACTTTTTTAATTAAAAAATTTAAATTTGATCCAGCATTAGGTAGCGGACCAGTTGCAACAATAATTTCAGATATAACTTCTATAATAATCTATTTTCTTGTAGTTGTTTGGTTACTTTAAACTAATCTAAAAAGTTTTTACACAAAAACAAAACATTATAAACAAAAATATCCTCATAAAAATATGGGAAAAGTTAAAAGAACAAAAGAAAACTTAAACAAATGTATTTGTATAAGCTGTCCAAGTTATAGCCTAAGATGCAAGATAAAAGCAATTCCTAATTATGCTAAGGCTAAAATAAAAGGAAACATACAAAAATTAAATCATTTTGAAGGTTTATTTTGTGCATTTGAAAAAAGCAACTGTATATCTAAAGAAAAAGGATGTATATGTGCACAATGTAAAGTTCACAAAGAAAACAAGCTTAAGAAATTATATTTTTGTACAAAAAACAATGGAAAATAATAGGAGGACAAAAATGAAGAAAAAAGCATATAGTTGTAGTATGAGCAGCCATGGTTGCACAGGAGCACTCTATGGACTTGGATTCATAGGTTCAGCAATTTATTATGTATCAACAGCAACCGGATTCTGGATGGGAGTTCTAGGTATTCTAAAATCATTAGTATGGCCAGCATTTCTAGTATTTGAAGCTCTAAAATTTCTAGGAGCTTAATTTTTTTATCTTTTCAGCCACTTCTTTCATCTTTTCTTTAGAAAACTCATGCTCTTTCCAATAATTTATCTCAACATGATCATCAGAAAATCTAGGAATCAAATGAAAATGCACATGTGGAACAACCTGTCCAGCAATTTTATGATTATTTTGAACAATATTTAAACCTTCACCAAATTTTAATAATACTTTAGAAAATTTATGTACAGTCTTCATTAAATTTAAATAACTCTCTTCATCCATCTCATCAATATGCTCATAATGTTTCTTAGGAATAACTAAAGTATGCCCTCCTTCTGGTACAGCCGGACTTATACTCAAAAAAACAAAGTTGTGTTCATCTTCATAAATCTTAGTACAAGGAACTTTACCTTTAATAATCTTACAAAAAACACAATCACTCATCCTTATAACCCTTAAATATATCTCTTTTAGTCTTCCTAACCTCATCCAACACCTGTTGTTTAGCAATCTCCAACAAACCAATCTTCTCTTGCACTTGCATATTCTTAGAAGTCATCTTAGTAGCAATTCTACCATCTCTAATCTGAAATTTGATATTAAATTCTTTTTCTTCCATAAATAAAAAAATAATCACATTATTTTTAAACCTATCTATTACATTACTATAATATTTAAAAACCCTCTAACCCGAAAAAATAAAATGCAAGAGAGAAAGTATATTGTAGTCACTGGAGGTGTTCTTTCTGGCCTTGGAAAAGGCATCGCAGCAGCTTCTATAGGCAAATTGCTCTCTTCTAGAATGAAAATTGTCCCAATAAAAATGGACGGATACTTAAACGTAGATCCAGGAACAATGAATCCAATTGAACATGGAGAAGTCTTTGTATTGGATGATGGAGGAGAAGTAGATATGGACTTCGGGCATTATGAAAGATTCCTAAACATAACTTGTAAATCAGAGTGGAATCTAACAATGGGAAAGGTCTTTGAAAGAATAAGAAACAAAGAAAGAAGAGGGGATTATCTTGGAAAAACTGTTCAATTCATTCCACATGTAACAAATTCAATTCAAGAATGGGTTATTGAAGTTGGAGTAAAAGAACAAGCAGATCTAGTTCTAATAGAAATTGGGGGTACAGTTGGAGACATTGAAAATGAATTATACATTGAAGCATGCAGAGAATTAAGAAATAGAGTTGGAAAAAATAATATTCTATATGTGCATCTAACCTATGTTCCAATCCCATCTGGAGTTAATGAACAAAAATCAAAACCAACTCAACAATCAGTAAATCTACTAAGACATAAAGGTATTCAGCCTGATGTCATTATAGGAAGATGTTCACAATATCTTGAAGATAAAATCAAGAAAAAAATAGCACAATTCTGTAATATTGACGAAGAAGCAGTAATAACTGGTTTGGATGTAGATAATATATATAAAATTCCATTTGTATTTGAAAAAGAAGGTCTAGTAGAAATATTACACAAAAAACTAAACCTTTACTCTCCTCCTGAATTATTAAAATGGAAAAAATTAATTGCAAACCTATCAAATCCAAATCAAGAAGTAACAATTGCAATCTGTGGAAAGTACACAGCACTAGAAGATTCTTATGCATCTATTCTAGAAGCACTAAAACATTGTGAAGCAAATCTTCAATGCAAAATAAAATTAAAATGGATTGAAACAAGTGAAAATGCTAATTATTCAGAAATTCTAAAAGATGTTCACGGAGTTATTGTACCTGGAGGCTTTGGCTCAAGAGGAGTTGAAGGTAAAATAGCAGCAGTAAAATTTGTAAGAGAAAACAACATTCCTTTCTTAGGCATTTGTTATGGATTGCAAATGGCAGTAATTGAATATTCAAGACATATTTGTAATCTTGCAAACGCAAACACAACAGAAACAGATCCACAATCCCCCCATAAGGTTATTTGTATTCTTCCATCACAACAAAATGTAACAGACAAAGGTGGAACAATGCGTTTGGGTGCACATGATGTGATAATAAAACAAAACACAAAAGCATACGAAATGTTTGGTGAAAAAACAAGACAAAGATTTAGACATAGATATGAAGTAAATCCAGAACATATTAAGCTATTAGAAGAACATGGCATGATATTTTCAGGAATTTCAGAAGACAATGATAATATAATGCAAATAATAGAACTAAAAGATCATCCTTATTTCATGGCAGGACAATTTCACCCAGAACTAACATCAAAATTAGATGCACCACATCCAATGTTCTACAACCTAATAAAAGCAGCTTTAGAAAGAAAAAACTTATATACAGAAGAAGTTAATATAATCATATGAATCAATTGATAACAATTTTAATAATACTTGTAATTATTTATCTTTTATTCACATTTTTTACAAAAGTAACAAAATTTGTTCTAATAGGAGCAATAGTAATTGTAGTAGGATTATTAATTTTTCAAACATTAACAGTAGAAAAATCAACTCCAGGAATAATAGTAGTTCCAGAAGAAAACATAACAGAAGAACCAATTGTTGTAGAAGAACAAGTAACAAACTCAACTCAAGAGCTTGTCGAGTCTAACTCTACCAATAGTCAACAAGAAACTAGCTAATTTAGGACCTTTCTCTTTATTGATTAATGCTTTGTAAAACAGTTTAAAGAAATCAGCAGGCTCATAATTATTCTCATTACAAATTTTATAAATCTCTTCATGTAATTCTTTATCAGTAATCTTTCCATCCATTTTACTAACAACTTCTTTAATTAGTTTAATATCTTTACTTTTTATTTTATCAACTAGCTTAAATTTCATCTCTTCAGGAGCATACTTTTCAATCCAATTCATTGCACATTCAGCTCTAATCCTTCTACCCTTGCCAACTTCCTTCTCAACTTTATCTAAATCACCTTCATACAATTGTACCAAAGTAGCCAAATGTCTAAATGATGGTTGCAAAGGCATCTTAGAAGGAACTTTATCAACAACAGATAGTTCATAAATTGCTTTCTGATTTTCTAAATCCTTATCATTTTTAGCATCTTGTTTACCAAAATAAATTCTTTCACATCTATCAAAGTCTTCATAAATTCTTAAAACATCAACATCAAAAGAAATTGCAAACTCAGCTCCAGGTCTTGTTCCTGCAAACAACCATCTTACAATCTCAGGCTCATAAACTTCCAAACAATCTCCAAGAGTAATAACATTTCCTAAAGAACTAGATATCTTACCACCTGCACCTTTAATTGAAATAAAGTTATACATCAAATAAGTAGGAGCAGTCCAATCATAAACTTTTACAATCTCTTTTCCAGTACTAAATGATCCTCCCTCAGTTGAATGGTCCTTACCACCAGGTTCAAAATCAACTTTTTCATAACTCCATCTCATCGGCCAATCAATTCTCCAAGGTAATTTCAAAAATTTTTCATTAATACTAATCTCTTCAACTTTATTACAAGTCTTACAAGAAAATTTTACTTTTCCTTTATTATAATCAGAAAATTCTATTTCATCCTTTCCACATTTAGGACAAAAACCAGTTAATGGCAACCAACTTTCTTTCAAGGGCTCTTGTCTATACTTATTTAAAATATCTCTAATAACAGAAGAATTATCTAAAGCAGTTTTTATTCCTTTAGCATAATCCCCATTTCTATATTTCTTTGCTTGATATAAAAATTCAGGTTTTATTCCAACTTTAGCAACATCATTTTCTACTTCAACCTCAAAATGTCTTGCATAACTCTCTTCATTACCAAAGGGATCAGAAACATCAACAATCGCTTTCCTTAAATTCTTATTCAACATATCCTGTTTAGGCAAACCTTTAGGAACCTTTCTAAAAACATCATAATCATCCCAAGAATAAATAAATCTAATCTTCTTCCCTGCTTTAACTAATGCCCTTGCAACCAAATCAACAGTAATAATCTCTCTAAAATTACCAATATGTACCTCACCAGAAGGAGTTATCCCTGCCGCAACAGTATATTTCTTTTTCTCTCCTTTCTCAGCTACAATTTTTTTAACAATTGAATCAGTCCAATGCATAAATTACTAAAAAGAATAAGGTTTTATTAAGTTTTCTCTATTGTTCTTCTAACAACTCTTGATAAGCCTCTTCAATAATAGCTTCAAATTCCTTGTTAACTAAGAGAAAATCTGCAGTGGCTATACCATATGGATAAATATTGTCTTCTACAGGATTATCTATATCAGTATGCCTATAAGGTAAACCCTTATCAGCCAAAGTTTTATGTGCTGCTTCATGAGTAGAATATTCACCTAAAGGCATAATCCAGTTATGAATATATCCAAAATCAGTAATCAATTCCATATAAC
Organism: archaeon; assembly: GCA_043825775.1. Classification (GTDB taxonomy): domain Archaea; phylum Nanobdellota; class Nanobdellia; order SCGC-AAA011-G17; family GW2011-AR17; genus JABHZQ01. The sequence continues at coordinate 1,063 of JBDRRK010000012.1, read as the reverse complement.
TTTGTTCCAAATCTTTAGATTCTTTCAAAAAAGATTTAACTTTTTCTTTATCTAAAATCAATAATTGTTCAGAACCTTCTAAAGAATAAAGATCTAACAATTGGTCTAAAGTACCAGAAAATAAATCATCTTCATTAAAATTATCCCAATAATCATTATTAAATGTAATAATTCCATCTTCTGGATTATAAGTTGCTTGTGTTCCATCATTTTTTGCATCTTCTTTTAAATAACCACACATAAAAGGAGCAGCAATCATAGTTTCAGCAACTTCATCAAAAGAAACCACCTGTTTTTCCTTGGAGATATAGGAAGATAATATATCAGAAATTTCTCCTTTATTTCTATAAACTTGAGATTGAGAATTTTCAATTATTTCAGTAAACTGTGGATCACATTCAAATTGTTCTTCCCAGCTATCTTCACAAGCAACCAAACTAGCTAAAATTCCTGCACCAATAACACCTAAAAAGTAGTTTAATCTTCCCATTTTCGTAACTAAATAGTGGTGAATTTGATTTATAAATCTTTCGGTACTTAAATCTTCTTAAACCCATATATTGCCCTTAAAACCCTCTTTTTCCTATATCCTTTACTCACAAAATAAGACACTATGTTTTCAGGATTAGTTTGCGAAGCTAATTTAGAATAAATTGATAACTCAAATAAACCTTTATTTAACTTTTTCAGTTTAGGCATAATCTTTTTCACAAGCTTAGTATCCCAACCATTTGAAATAAGCCCATTAGAAATTTGTTCTATAGGTAAATTTTTAGCTAGACTAAAAGCAGCATAATACTTCAAATTAGCAAATTTATCTGTTCTTAAAATAACCTTTTTGAAATGATCATGTCTTAATTTTAAATATATTATTATCCCTACTACTATAATCAATAACAAAATCAAAAGTAACAAATACAATGGATCACTAAATACATCTCCAAGTTTATCTCTTAATGTTCTCTCTTCCTCTTCAGCTAATTCCCTAACTTCCTCTTCAACAGGAACACAGTCAAATGCAGAAATATAATAATCTCCAAATTCTTTAACATCCAAACTTATG
>JBDRRK010000011.1:0-33021 GCA_043825775.1 archaeon | reverse complement strand
AGTAGCAAATAATATAGTGTGGTATGTGAATGGAATTTTAAATACTACTTTTGCAAATGAAAGTTGGATTGAATCTGCTAACACTAGTAAAAATGATAGGTATAATGCTACAATTAGTTTATATGATGGTAATGATTGGAGTAGTCCAAGTGATAATGCAAGTATTGATATTTTTGCAATTCCCTTAGGTAATACTGCACCAAGTATAGACTCAGTTATATTTAATTCCACATCTACTGCTAACTATAGTAATGGAACATTGCAATTATCTTGGGTTCAAAGTGATGCTGATTTAGATACAATTACAAATAATGAAACAAAGTGGGCTTTGGATGGAGTTGAGAATAGTACTTTTGCAAATAATACAAATATACGGGCTGTTAATATTATTAAGGGTGAAGTTTGGTCTGTTTCAGTTAGAGTTTATGATGGAACTGATTGGAGTTCATGGAGTTCTAATGCTTCAATTACAATTATAAATGATATCCCTGATTTTATTTCATTAAACTTAAAGTCAGATAGTTCAGGTAATTATACTGGAAATGATGTTTATATAAACTGGACATTTATAGATGCTGATTCAGATGTTGCTGTTGATAATGAAACTAGGTGGTATGTTAATGGCACTTATAGAGTAGATTGGATTAATGAAACAAGAATTAATAAGAATAATTTTACTACAGGGGATGTGTTGAATGTTTCTGCTAAAATTTATGATGGAACTGATTGGAGTGATTGGAGTGCTAATGAATCTATTACAATTGTTGCTCAACCATCAACTCCAGTTACTCCTGTTAGTCCTGGTGGAGGAGGGGGGGGTGGAGGTGGTGGAGGTTTTGGTGGAACACAAATAGAAGAAGAAGAGATTTCAGAACAAATTATTGTAGATAAAATAATTGAGGTTGATATGACAATAAATGAAGCACAAAAAACATCAATTACAGTTGTAAATCCTTTGGATACTGAACAAGTTGTAACTTTATCAACTGTTGGATTAAATGGTTATATATCCTTTGAAGATAATAACTTTATATTACAACCAGGAGAATCAAGAACTATTATTATTTATGTTGTTTCAAGTGATGAAACTGGAACATTTAGTGGTGAGATATTTGCAAAACTTGGTGGAATTAGTCAAAGTGTTCCGTTTATATTGGGTATTGAAACATTGCATGTATTGTTTGATGCTAGAATTGATTTACAGGATACTGGCATGGTTAGTTCTGGAAGTATATTACCTTCACAGATTACAGTATTTAGTGTTGGTTCACCAAGAAAAGTTGATGTTGTTTTGAATTATTACTTAAAAGATATGAACAATAATATTATTTGGGGTGATAGTGAGACTATTGCTGTTGAAGATCAAGTTTCATTTAGAAAAGATTTCAAATTACCTAATGAGATGGATTCAGGTAAGTATGTTATGGTATTAGATGTAGTATATAAAACATCTGTTGCTACTTCATCTGCAATGTTTGAAGTTGGGGGGATTAGGGGATTATTGGATTATGATAACAATAGAGTTATAATTTCAGTAATGATAATAGTAATTATCTTGTTAATGATGGTTATGCTCTTATTTAGGAGGTATGTGATTAATAAAAATGGATAAAAAGATTTATATATTTAATTACATAGTATTAAATTATAAAGGGGTTGATGATGAATATAAGATTTACTAGAAAAAGCATGATTATGTCTTTTATAGCCATTCTTGTATTAGTTGGCTTGTTATTTGTTGCACTTTATGTAGCTAGGGGCAATGTTCTTTCTGATAATAATTCTATTGCTGAAAGTGGGTTAGAATTGAATGAAATTTTAGTAAAAGTACTTTTAAAAGAAGGAGAAAATTTTAATAAACCTATTCAAATTACAAATACAGGATCTAGTTCAGAGTCTGTTCAAGTTATTGTTGAGGATTTAGAGGGATTATTAGTTTTAGAAGATGATTCTTTTACTTTACAACCCGGTCAAACAAGAACCATGGATTTTGAGTTCAGTACTAAATTTACTAATTATAATTTTGAGCCTGGGGTTTATATTGGAAATGTTAAATTTCAGACTGATGGGAAGGAAGAAATTTTACCTATAATTATTGAAGTAGAGAGTTTAGATGTTGATTTTGATGTTAATTTAGATTTTTCTGTTAATGATAGGGTTGTTTTATTGGGTGGAGCAGCACTAGCTGATATTAATGTTTATAATTTTGGAAAGCTAGATAGGGCTGTTGTTGACATGCAATATATTGTTTCTGATTTAAATGGAAATAAGCTTATTTCTGAAAAAGAAAACTTAGTTGTGGAGAGTCAAGCAAGTGTATCTAAAACAATTTCAATACCTGAAAATTTTGAAGAAGGAAAATATATCTTTTATGTAGTTGTTAGTTATGGTGATTCTGTGGGTACAGCTAGTTATTTGTTTGATGTTGGTGAAGTTGTTGTTGATGAGAGTGGTTCAGGAATAATGTGTTCTATTACTGATCCTTTATGTTGGATTGCTTTTGTTATTTTAGTTATATTGATTTTTATTGTATTTTTGATAATTTTGAATTATTTGTTTAGTTTGTTGACTTGGTTTAAGGAGTATAAGAGTCCTGTTAGAAGGAGAGTTGTTCAGAAAGAAGTTATTGTTAAAAAGGTTAAGAGTGGAGGGTTATTTCGTTCCTTAGGGATATATTTAGCAAAAAGAAAAGAAGAAAAAGTAAAGTTAAGAAGAGAAAGAGAGAAATTAGAATTAGAAAGATTAAAGATAAAAGAAAGGGAAAGGAGAAAAAAAGAAGAATATAGATTAGAGCTGGAGAGATTAAAAAATAAAAAAACTTCATTTATTGGTTCTATTTTTGATAAAATAAAGAAAAATAAAAATGAAAGAGAGAGAAAAAGAAAAGAAAAGAAAAGAGTAGATAGTATTAAGAAAGCTGCTGAAGCTAGAAGATTAGTAGAAGAAGAAAGAAAAGAAAGCCATAAGCGTTCCTTTATTGAAGTTATCTTTGATAGATTAGAAAGGTCTAAACAAGAAAGAGAGAGAAAAAGAAAAGAAAAGAAAAGAGTAGATAGTATTAAGAAAGCTGCTGAAGCTAGAAGATTAGCAGAAGAAGAAAGAAAAGAAAGCCATAAGCGTTCCTTTATTGAAGTTATATTTGGTAAGATAAAAAGAAATAGTGAAGAAAGAAAGAAAAGAAGAAAAGAAAAAGAAAGAATATCAAATATTAAAAATGCTGCTGAAAGAAGAAGAGAAGAAGGGGTGGAAAAACAAAAAGCTAAAATATTTGCTGCTCCTGAAGGTCCTAAGAAAGATTCTGTTTTTGTTATTTTGTACAAAAAATATGAAAAATCTAAAGAAAAAGCTAGAAAAAGAAATTTGGCTAAACAGGCTAGAAAAAAGAGAGAAGAGCAAGATAGAGTAAGAGAATTAGAATTAGAGAAAAGAAGAAAATTACAAAGATTAAAAGAAGAGACTGAATTTAGAAGGCAGTTAGAATTAGAAAGAATAAGAGCTAATGCTAGTAAACCATTTTTCTTTACTAAGCTGTTTAATTCAATAGATAGATCTCTTAAGGAAGCTGAGAAGAGAAGATCTTTTAGAAGAAAAGAGAAGAAAAAAGAGGAAAAGCAAGCTAAGATTGAAGCAATAAAACAAGAGAAATTATTAGAAAAACAAAAATTAATTGAGGAAGAAGAGAAGAAAAAAGAGGAAAAAAGACTTGCAAAAGAGAGAATAAAAGAAGAGGAAAGAAGAAAGAGGGAATATAATAAACTTCAAAAAGAGAAATTAAAACAGAAGAAAAATACATTCTTTGCTATTTGGGGAAATAAGATAAAACATGCTAGAAAAGAGGCAGAAAAAGTAAGGAAAGAAAAAGAAAGAAAGAGATTAATCTTAGAAAAAGAGAAAGAGCAGCAAAGAAAACAAATAGAGTTACAGAGAATTAAAGAACAAAAAAGACTTGCTGATATTAAAAAGAAAGAAGAGGAAAAGAGATTAAAAGAAGAGAAACAAAGATTAGAGATTGAGAGAAAAAGAAAAGAAGAAGAGATTAGAAGAACTCTTTTAGAAGAGAAGAAAAAACTTGAAATAGATAGAAGAAGAAAGGTTGCTGAAGAAAAGCAAAGAAAATTAGAAGAAAAAAATAGAAAGATACAAGAAAAATTATTTAGGGAAAAAGAGGAACAAAGAGAGGAAGAGGAAGAGAAAGAAAAATTAGTTTGGGAAAAGAAAAGATTAGCAGAAGAGAAGAAAAGATTAGCAGAAGATAAGAGAAAAGAAAAACAAATTGCAGAGAGTAAGAAAAAAGAGGAACAAAGAGAGAAGGAAAGAGGATTAGTAGAAGAGAAGAGAAAAATATTAGAAGATAAGAGAAAAGAAAAAGAAGTTGAGAAAAGAAGGGAAAATAGAAAAAAATTCTTTGAAAATTTGTTTAAACCTAAGAAGAAAGAAAAGAAAGAAGAGAAAGAAGAGAAAGAAGAGAAAGAAGTAAAGAAGAAGGAAGATAAGAAAGAAGAGAAAAAGAAACTTCCACTTTTGAAAGTTGATAAAGATGAACCTAAAAACCTTATAGAAGAGAAAAAACCTAAAAAAGAAAAAGAGATGAGCTATGAGGAAAAAATAGGAATTTTGATAAATAAATGTCAAATACAAATTAAAAAGAAAAATGTTGCTCTTGCTGAAGGTTATTATGAACATATAAAACCAGTATATATGAGATTACCTGATGAGGATAAAAGAAGATACCACTATACTATTGTTGATTTACAGAATAGGTTAGTTATGCTAAACATGTCTAAGATTAAACATTCTTTGCATGATAAAGAGACTGTTGTGAAAAAACATGTTAAGAAGAAAAAACGTTAAATAACTTCCAATGTACCAAATCTTCCAGCTGTTATTTGTAAAATCCCTTGAAATTCTGTTGCATAGCCTTTTGTTATTTTTATTTTATCCCCAATTTTTACTTTGTCTATGTCTTTGTTCCAAAGAGTTATACATATTTTTCCGGTATCATCAAAACCTAGGGCAGTTACCACCCTTCCACTTGTTCCAAATTTACTAAACTTTCTTTCATCTCCGAAATCTTTTATAGTTAGAATTATGTTAATGTTTCTTTGCATAGGCCTAATATTTTTTACCTGTGTTTGTTGATCCATGATATCTCGTCTTCTCCAAGGTTTAATTCTGCTGAAATTTCTTTATTATGAAGTAAATTTTTAATATAAGGATAGGTATCTTGCAATGCTCTTTTTTTGGATGTATGGGTTACAAATGCAATCTTTTCTGATATTGCTTTCTTTTTTGCATTTCTAATATTTGCTTGCCACATCTTTAATATTCTTGTGGTTCTTGTGTAATTAGCTAATGTTGATTTATTTCCTTTCTTTGATATAGATATACCTGAAGTTAAAAATGTATTTATATATACAAGGAATCTCCAATATTGCCATCTTCTTATTCTTCCTTTAAAGATATCTGCTCTTGAAAGGCATTCATAGGCTGGAATTAGTTCTTCTGCATCGTATTCTTTAGGTAGATTTTCATCAATCCATAAAAATATTTCATCAAAGTTTAAATCTGTTTTATTAAAAATATTATTGGTTTCTAAAAAGTCTTTTTCTTTGAATATCCTTCTTAAACAAAATATAACATCTTCTTTTTTGTCTCTTTCTGAGTCTTGTTCTAGTATTAGTTGATTATTATTTACATTTGTTTGTAGATCATTAATTGCTGCTCTCATATCTCCTTTTGCTTTTTTAGCTAGTTTAAGAATATCTTCTTCATTGTATTGGAAAGATTCTAACTCTGCAATTTCTTTTAGTCTTTTAGCTATTTTAATTGATGGAATTTGTTGAAACTCTATTGACATTGTTTTCTTTCTTATATCTGATAATTTATCAATCCAAGGGTCTGTGCATGTGAATATTATTGGGTATTTACTTGAATCCATTATTTTGGTTATTGATTGTATACAGCCTCTATCCTTTGTTCCAGATATGGCATCTATATCATCTATTAATATTACCTTGCCCTTATAAAAAAGGCTTTGTTGATTGATTGCATTTCCGATTATATCTATTATTGCATCTTTGTTTCTTTTTTCTGAGGAATTGATTTCAAGGATTTCATAGTTTAGTTCTTTGGCTATAATATGTACTGTAGAGGTCTTACCTGTTCCAGTTTTTCCATATAAAAGAAGAGGTTTTTTTAGATTGGATTTTATTTTAGCCAGAGTTTGTTCTTGACCTATAATCTCTTTTGTTGATTTAGGTTTGTATTTTTCAGTCCAAGGCAACATTTTTTATTTTTATTTTATAACCTAATTTGTGTAAATTTGATTCTATTTCTGTTACTAATTTTTTTATTGACTCTTTCTTTGTTTTTTCTAGTAATTGATCTGTTTCTGTTAATTTATGTTCTATTTCTGTTAATTTGGATGTTTGTTTTTTTATTTCTTCTTCAAACTTATTTTTGTTTATACTTTCTATTACTATTTTTAGATCTTTTTCTAGGTCTTTTTTGTCTTTTTTGTATATATCTAGGAATTCTTGTAGATTTGATACTTGTTCTAGGCTCTTTTTTTGGTTTTTAAGAACTATCTTGTTTGTATCTATATGTTCCTTTAATATATTTATTGTTCTTTTGAATTCTTCTGGATTTTTTATAAAGAAATCTTGAGGAGATTCTATTAATTCTTTATCATTTCTTAATAATTTTTTAAGACTGTGTTCTAAAGGGGAGAATTTGCTTAAAAAGCTTGATTCAAGGTCTTTTATCTTGTCTCCAATTCTTTCTTTTTCAAGATTTAATTCTGTATGTTCTTTGAATTCTTTCCCCTTTCTCAACTTTTCAATTTCTTGTGATATTGTTTTCTCTTTATCTAGTAATTTTTGTTTATCTTTGTTTAATTCAATAACTTTTTTCTCATTTTCTTCATTTTTTATTACTGCATTGTCTATTGATTTTAAATTTTCGTGTATTTCTTCTAATGCTTTAAGATTGTGTTTATCTGCTACTTGCAATATCTTTTTTACAGCAGCATCAAGGTTTCTTAATGCTTTTGTTATTGATTCTAGCTCTTCCCCAATTAGTGTTTTTGTAATATGATAGTTTCTTAATGTTCTTTTATTGAGAGCTTTTAATTTTTCATCAAAATCATTTATATATTCTTTTATAGAAGAATAATCAAAGTTTTTAGGTGGTTCAAGTTTATTTTGAAATGATTTTAAAGATGTTAAATATGCTTTTTTATTTGTTTCTACTGCACTTTCAATTCTTTTTCCTGCTTTATCTTTTATTTTTGCAGTTTCTAGATTTTTTATTGCTTCTTCAAGTTGTAATTTCGCTTTTTTGAAGTCCATTACTTCTGAGTCTAATGAAAATTCTATATTTTTAACTAACCAAGGGCTTAATTCATTAAAAGAAATTTCTTTGGTTTTCTCTTTTTTTTGAAATAGTTTTTTTAGGAAGTTCATTTTGCGAAGTTGGCTAGTAGTGCCTCTAGTTGTATGAATTCATCAGAACCTTCAACCATTCTAAACTCGATTTCTCCACATTTGTCTATCATATCAAGTTTTTTTTCATCGCTTATATTTTCTAATTTTAGAGCTTCTTGTTGTATTTGTTTTACTGCATCTAAACCTGATAGACCATGGTCAAGCATGGTTTGTAATAGTTTGTTTCTAGCTTCGATGAATTGCTTATTAACGGCTAAGGTTAATACTTCTTTTATCTCTTTCGGTTGAGCTGCAGAAATTAAGGAGTATATTACTTCAGTATTGATATCCTTTGATACTGATGCGGAACTTTGTAGAATATTTGTTATTCTTCTTGCATCACCAGATGTTATTTCTACAAGGTTTTTTATTGATTCATCATTGATTGTTAATCCTTCTTCTTTACAGATATTTTTTATATATTCGGTTACTTCTGTTTCTGTTAATGGTTTGAATCTGAATACTGTACATCTGCTTTGAATAGGATCTATTATTTTTGATGAAAAGTTACACGAAAGGATAAATCTGGTGCCCATTACATAGTTTTCCATTGTTCTTCTTAATGCTTGTTGGGCTTCTTTTGTTAAAGAGTCACATTCATCAAGAAAAATGATTTTAAATGGTACATTCCCTAGAGATTTTGTTTTTGCAAAGTCTTTAATTGTGTTTCTTACAACATCTATTCCACGTTCATCGGATGCATTAAGTTCTAGAAAGTTTTGTTTCCATGTATCTTTGTATAGTTCTTTTGCAACAACTAAAGAAAGGGTGGATTTGCCTATTCCTGCTGGGCCTGAGAACAATAGATGGGGCATGTTTTTTTGTTCTATAAATGCCTTTACTCTTTCGACTATCTTAGTTTGTCCCTTTATTTCAGAAAAGGTTTGTGGCCTATATTTTTCAGTCCAGATTGTTGACATAAAAAGTTAAAAAGAAAAAAGATTTATAAGTTTTTATATTTTGTTTATTCTTCATCAGATTCATCTATATCTTCAGCTTCTTCAGTAGATTCTGTATTTCCATCTACTTTTTCAGCAAAAGCCATTTTTTTAAGGACTCTTGTTATTTTTACTTTAACATGATCTCCTTCTTGAACATCTGGGATTATAACCACAAAATTGTTGATTTTTGCAATTCCATCGCCTTTTGCGCCTGTACTTTCTATTACAACATCTACGATGTCGCCTTCTTTAATCGGTTTTTCGAAATTCATTATTTATACCTCACATATAATTTAATGAATTTTAGAGAAATATTATATATTTATAAAGGTTTGTAATTAAAAAAAGAAATTAATTAAAAGAAACCTTCTGAAATAGTTCTTATTGCTGATTCTTGATTGTTGTATTCATTGCTTTCATATACTTCATCAGTTGTATCTACAGTTAGGATTAATTCCATTTCTATTTCACCATAAGCATTAATCAATCCAGGTGTTTCTATGTCAATGAAATCTGTATAAGAATCACCAGCACCTAGTCCATGGATTATTCCAGTATATGTGCTTCCGTAGTCAACATTGTTTTCATCAATTAATTTTATTTCAAAAGTATAACTAAAGCTTTCTTGTGTTCCTATGTTTCCTGCATTTTCTAAAGATATACCAAAAGTCATGTATTCAGCATTTGTTCCATAATCTTCCCAGAAAAATTCTTCTGGTCTTAAATCAGGAAATATAAATAATTCTTTTTTTATGGTTTTAGTCATTGTTAGGTCATTATTTCCTTCATTACTTTCTTCAATATAATTATTAGGATCTATAAGTCCACTATAAGTTAATGCCATTTCTCCCACTATTTGGGTTAGATCTAATCCTTGAACTGTTATTGTTATACTTTTTTGTTCATTAGTATTTAAATCTGAAAAGGTTACTCTTGAGGTTCCTGAATAAACATTTCCTGATTCATCAGTTCCTGTAATATATATATCAAATTCTATTTCTCCTGCAATATCTAGAGTTCCATCATTTTCTATCCCTGCTTCGAAAGTCATTGTTCCTGAACTAGCATCTACATCATCAAATATTAGTTCATCAATTCTTAAATCAGGATACTCAATTGTAGTTTGAGGTTCAACATAATTATTTACATCCACTTGGATTGTTGTTTCTGCTGTGCATTCACCATCATCTACCTGCACTGTAACTGAGTATTGTCCTGCATCTCCATCAGCTGTTTGCCATTGACCATTTGAGTCAAAAGGCTCTTGATAGGTAATTGTTAATGAATCACCATCTGCATCGTTTACTGTTGGGTTTAAGGTTATTAAATCTCCTTCAGTTGCTTCAATGCTGGATAGGCTGATTGTAGGACATGTGTTTGAATCATCATCATTGTCTGAATCATCATCGTTTGAATCATTGTCATTATCATCGTCATCTTCTTCAACATAAACAATAAATGATTCAGTATCTGAAAGTTCTCCATCTGAGGCTGTTACTGTAATTTTGTATTCTCCTTCATCTCCAATTAGAGTTTGCCATTCAAATTTGTTTTTGTCAACTTCTGAGTTATCTAGATTTGAGAATGTGTAGGTTATTGCGTCCTCATCTTCATCATCTGCATAAGCTAAAACAATTAATTTGTCTCCTTCTGTAATTGTTACATCCTGTATATTATCAAGTTTAGGTGCATGATTGGTTACAGGTTCTATATAATTATCATCATCATCTAATGTGATTGTGACTGAGTCTTTATCTTTATCAGTATCTTGTAAGTCTAAGATTCCTGAATAAATTGATATTCCTGCTAGTATAAGTATAACTATTAGGATTAAAATACCAACAATCTTTTCTGCTTTCATTTTTTTACTCCTTTAGTTTTTTACCTATATAGCTCCAACATAGGTAAGGTGTGTTGTTTTTTGCCTCTTTTTTTAATAGAATCTTTCCATTATTTAGCATAAATCCTGCAAAAGGACCTATATCTGATCGTAAAAAGTAATTGCCTTTTTTCCAATTTTTAGTTGTTTTTTTAAGAAAATCTTGGAAAGTCTTCTTTGTTTTAAGATGTTCTTTCCTAATTTTTAGCTTAGGATTAGCTTTATACTGAATAGAAAATTCAGGTCTAATTTCCATAACCATCATTGGTTTTTGTAGTATTTCTTCCATTTTATTAACTTAAAAGTGGTAAGTATGCCTTTATAAGTGTTGTGGTTGATTCCTTTTAAATGGTAAGTTATTTAAATATTAGCTAATTTAAGGAGAGATTATGTACGATTTTAAGGCAACAGAAGAAGAAGTGCTGAAATTTTGGGAAAATAGCAAGATTTATGATAAGATTAAAAAAAGGAATTCTAAGGGAAAACCTTACTATTTTCTACAGGGTCCTCCGTATACATCAGGATACTTGCATTTAGGGCAGGCTTGGAACAATGGTATGAAAGATATGGTTCTTAGATATAAGAGGATGCATGGCTTTGATGTGTGGGATAGAGGTGGATTTGATATGCATGGTTTACCAACAGCTAGAAAGGTTATGGCTGAGTTGAAATTGAATTCTAAAGAGGAGATTGAACATTATGGTGTTGAGAAATTTGTCAATAAATGTATGGAATATGGTTTGGATAAGGTTAATGTTATGAATAAGGATTTGTGGAGATTGGGGGTTTGGATGGACCATAAGAATGCTTACATGCCTATTACTACTGAATATATTGAAGCAATATGGTGGTTGATTAAGAAAGCTGATGAGAAAAAGAGATTGTATGAAGGAATGAGAACTTTGAGTTGGTGTGCTTCTTGTCAGACTGCTATGGCAAAGCATGAGTGTGAGTATAAAGTTCTTGAAGAAGATTCTATATTTTTAAAATTTAAATTGAAAGGTAAGAAGAATGAATATCTAGTTATTTGGACTACTACTCCTTGGACCATTGCTTATAATATGGGAATAATGGTTCATCCTGAATTGGAGTATGTTAAAGTTAAGATGGGAGATGAATATTGGGTTGTTGCTAAAGGTTTGGTTGGTCCTTTTGTTCAAACTCTTTTAGGTAAGAAGTTAGAAGTTGTTGAAACTTTTGTTGGTGAAGATATGAAAGGTTGGGAATATGATCATCCTTGGAAAAAAGATATTAAACAATTTGATGAAATGAAGAAATCAAATCCAAAAACACATACAGTTGTATTAAGTTCTGAGTATGTAAGTTTGAAAGGTGGATCTGGTTTGGTTCATATGGCTGGTGGTTGTGGTCCTGAGGATTATGAAGTTAGTCATGATAATGATATTCCTTCATTTAATAATTTGAATGAAGATGGAACTTTTCCTGAGAAGATGGGAAGGTTTGCTGGGTTAAGAGCTAAGAAAGATGATAAAAAGTTTATTGAGATTATGAAGAAAGATGGTTTTTTAATCGAAGTTACTGAAGTTGAACACGATTATGCTCACTGTCAAAGATGTCATGAACCTGTTATTTTTAGAACAACCAAACAATGGTTCTTTAAAGTTGAAGATTTGAAAGAGAAAATGATTAAAGAGAATTCAAAAGTTCATTGGGTTCCTGAAGAGGCTGGAAATGCATTTCATTCTTGGTTGGATAATTTAAGAGATAATTCAATCACTAAACAGAGATATTGGGGAACTCCTGCTCCTATTTGGAGATGTAAAGAATGCGGAGAATATATTGTTGTTGGTAGTGTTAAGGAATTAGAACAATATGCTAAGGCTCCTAAAAATTTACATAAACCTTGGATTGATAATGTTAAATGGGATTGTAAATGTGGTGGAAAATATGAGAGAATTCCCGATATTTTAGATGTATGGATTGATGCTGGAGTTGGTTCATGGGCTTGTTTGGATTATCCTCATAGAAAAGATTTATTTGAAAAATATTTTCCAATTGATTTTATTATTGAAGGAAAAGATCAAATTAGAGGCTGGTTTAATTTGTTAATGATTGCTTCTATGATAACTATGGATAAGAATTGTTTTAAGAATGTTTACATGCATGGGTTTGTTACTGATGTTGGTGGAGAGAAGATGAGCAAATCAATTGGTAATGTTATTTCTCCTTATGAATTGATTGACAAACATGGTGCTGATACATTGAGGTTTTATATGACTAGTAATAATGCTGGAGAGGATATTAATTTTAGTTGGGAAGAGGCTAAATTAAGATATAAAAATTTATCAATCCTATGGAATGTTCATAATTATTTACTTGATTATTCAAAAGTGTTTAAGCCTAAAATAAGTAAATTAGATTTGGTTGATAAATATATTATTTCTAAAATGAATAGTACTTTGTTAAAAGTTACTGAGCATATGGAGAAATATGAAATTGATAAGATTCCTAAATTAATTGAAGATTTATTTTTGGATTTAAGTAGAAATTATATTCAGTTGACAAGGGATAGAACAGATGAAAATGTTTTAGGTGTTATTGAAAAGGTTTTATTGAATTCTGTTAAGATATTAAGTATATTGTGTCCTTTTATTTCTGAGAAAATATATTTAGATATGAAAACGGAGTTTAAGTATAAAGAAGATTCAGTTCATATGTTAGAATGGCCTAAATTTGATAAGAAAGATATTAATTTATCATTGGAAAAAGACTTTGATGTCGCATTTAATGTTATTAGTTCTATTTTAGCTGCAAGAGAAAGAGCTGGAATTGGAGTAAGATGGCCTTTGAGAAAAGTTTCAGTTGTTAGTCAGGATAAAGATGTTTCTAAGAGTGTTAAAAAATTGAAAGATTTGATTTTATCTCAAACAAATATTAGAGAGATAGAAATTTTAGATAAGATGGAAGGGGTTCAATTGGAAATTACTATGAATAGAAATGCAATTGGTAGGGATTTTAAAAGAGATTCAAAAGAGATTATGGCTGGTTTGTCTGATGCTAAGTTGAAAAAGTTAGTCAATGATGGTAAATTGAAAATTGGTAAATTTAATTTGGATATGAGTCATGTTTTAGTTAAAGAGGATATCCCAGAAGGTGTTGTTGGTAGTGCATTTACAAAAGGTTCTGTTTATTTGAATACTGCTAAAGATGAGGAATTAGAAAAAGAAGGTTTTGCAAGAGAAGTTGTTAGAGTTATTCAATCAATGAGAAAAGATGCAGGATTAGTAAAAAAAGATAGAATTAAATTAAGTATTAAAAGTGATTATGATCTTTCTAAATTGAAAAAGGACATTATAGAAAAAGTTGGAGCTACTGGTTTAATATTTGAAGAAAAAAAGTATAAAGATTCTAAAGAGTTTAAAATCAAAGAAAAAGGGTTTATAGTTAGTTTTGAGAAGGTTTAGTCTCTTTTGAGAGACTAAGGTATTTATAAGCAGCTTTATAAAGGTTTTTATATTATTTGTTTTCTAACACATATATTGGAGGACTATAAAATGGTCGCAAAAAAAGAAATCAAAATTCAAAATATTGTTGCTACAACAGATTTGGGAAGGCCTATACCCTTAGTTAAATTAGCTGAAACATTAGCTAATACTGAATATAACCCAGAACAGTTTCCTGGTTTGGTTATGAGAATTAAAGAGCCTAAAACAAGTGCTCTTATTTTTAGTTCAGGTAAAGTAGTTTGTACTGGTGCTAAATCTATGGCTAAAGTGAAAGAATCAGTTAATCAGATTATAAAAAATATTGAAAAGATTAAAGTAAAAATCACAATTGAACCAAAGTGTACTGTGCAGAACATGGTTGCTTCAGGTAGTATTGGTATTGATTTAAACTTGAACTCATTAGCTATTGAGTTACCAAATACTGAATATGAACCAGAACAGTTTCCAGGTTTAGTGTATAAATTACCAGATACTAGAGCTACATTCTTGTTGTTTAGTAATGGAAAGATTGTTTGTACTGGAACAAGATCAGAAAAGAAGCTGAATGAAGCAGTGGATTTACTGATTGTGGAATTAGGTAAGATTGGGTATAAATAAACCAAACTTTTTCAAAGTCCATTTCAGGGGCATCAAAACAAAGTTTTGATTGTTTGACCAAATGAGAGTGGATGTGAAATCCACTATTTTTCTTTTTTAATTAAAAATAATCTTCATAACAAAAATTCTTCCTTCCTTCAAATGTACAACTTCCTTTTTCTTCAATAATGTTTCCTTCAAAAAATTCACGATATTCATTAACCAAATGATTACAATCAGTACATCTTTTAAGATCTGTTCCAATTTCAATTTCAAATTGTTTTTCATTAATTTTATTTAGTTTATGTGGGACACTTGCTTTTTCTTTAAAATAGTTATAAATAGTTTCTATAAACCTATTATCATGAAGAGCATCTGAAAGGGTTATTTGAAGAACACATTTTTTTGGTGCTGAAAAACTCACTATTTCTCTTTTTACAAGAATACATCTTTGTTTTTTTAATTTTTCTTTATTTTCTTCTTTTTTTCTAGTCATTTGTTCTGGAAGTTTAAGGCTTCCATCAGAATTAAATTCCATCATAAAGGATTAGGTTTTTATGTGGTTTATATTATTTTTGTAATTGAGAAAACTTTTTCTTTTAAATTTTACTCTAAAATATATTTTTTAGTATATACTTGAAGATTTTACGAAAATACAATATAAATCTTTATAATTAATGATTG
Organism: archaeon; assembly: GCA_043825775.1. Classification (GTDB taxonomy): domain Archaea; phylum Nanobdellota; class Nanobdellia; order SCGC-AAA011-G17; family GW2011-AR17; genus JABHZQ01. The sequence continues at coordinate 17,990 of JBDRRK010000011.1, read as the reverse complement.
TTCCTTTGTCTATATGGCTATTGATGCAAGTGAACAAATAGAGAAGTTTCAAGATTTTATTGAACAGCACTATCAAAAGGATTTGCATGAGAGGTTGAATAGAGGAATTACATATATTGTTTTTGATTTCTTTAAATTGGCAGAGTATGATCCAAGATTAGCTGATCAATTATTAGAGGAACCGGAAGAAACTCTTAAGGCTGCTGAATTGGCTTTGGAACAGTTTGAAGTTAAAAAGGGTTTTAGAGTTAGATTTTCTGATTTACCAAAGAGTCAAGAAATTTTTATTAGGAATATTAGAAGTAAACATTTGAAAAAGTTTATTGCTTGTGAAGGGATTATTAGGCAGAGTTCTGAAGTTAGACCTCAAGTGGTTACTGCAAAGTTTGAATGTCCTTCTTGTGGAAATACAATTACAATGCCTCAGATTGATCAACAATTTAGAGAGCCTTCAAGGTGTACTTGTGGTAGAAAAGGAAAGTTTAGATTGTTGGATAAAGATTTAGTTGATGTTCAAAGATTGGTTATTGAAGAGAGTCCTGAGAATTTAGAAGGAGGGGCACAGCCAAAAAGATTGCAGGTTTTTTTAAGAGAAGATTTAGTAGAGCCAAGAATGGAGAAGAGAACAACTCCAGGTACTAGAGTTGTTGTTAATGGTGTTGTTTTTGAGATTCCAATTCAAACTAGAACTGGAGCTACAAGTACAAGGTTTGATATTGCAATGCATGCTAATTTTATTGATCCTGTTGAAGAGGATTTTTCTGAGATTCAAGTTTCAGTTGAAGATGAGAAAGAGATACAGAAACTTGCTAAAGATAAAAAGATTTATACAAGATTAATTGCATCTGTTTCTCCAAGTATTTATGGACATGATAAGATTAAGGAAGCTATTCTATTACAAATGTTTGGAGGAGTTAGAAAGATAAAGAAAGATAAAACTAAAGTAAGAGGGGATTTACATATACTTTTAGTTGGAGATCCTGGTGCTGGGAAATCTCAGATGTTAACATTTGTTCATGCTACTGCTCCGAAAGCAAGATATGTTGCTGGAAGAAGTACTAGTGGTGCAGGTATTACGGCTTCTGTTGTTAAAGATGAGTTTTTGAAGGGTTGGGCTTTGGAGGCTGGAGCAATGGTTTTGGCTGATAAGGGAACTTTAGTTTTAGATGAGATGGATAAGATGAGTGTTGAGGATACTTCAGCTTTACATCAGGCAATGGAGCAACAGGAGATTACAATTTCTAAGGCTAATATTCAAGCATGTTATTCAGAAGATACAGAAGTTTTAACTAATGAAGGATGGAAGAAATATTTAGAAGTTAAGAATAAGAAAATTGCTCAATATGATCCAGAAAAAGAAACAATTGAATTCTTGCCTCACAGGGGTCTTTTTGTTTATAATTATAATAAAAAGATGTACCATTTTAAGAATAAAAGAAATGATATTCTTGTGACACCAAATCATAAGATGTTGTTTAAAGAGATGAGGCATAAAGATTATCAATTTTTGCCTGCTGAAGAAATTCCTTATTCTAGGATTAAATTCCTTAATTCTGGTAATTTTATTGGTAATAAGATTGATATGTTTAATCTGCCCTCTATAAAACATAAACAAAATAGAAAACATCCAAAATATGTTCATCAAGAGAATATTAAAAAAATACCTATGGATCTTTGGTTAGAATTTTTAGGTTATTTTGTTACAGAAGGGGGTTTACAAGGAGGATCTTCTTTTGGAATCCCCCAAAAAGATAAAAAAAATGTAGATCTGATTAGAAAATGTTTAATTAAATTATCTAAGTATGTAGGTTTTACCCTTTCTGAAACTAAAGAAGGGCCTTATACTAGATTTCAAATCACTAATACTCAACTTTTTAAATATCTTAAAGAGAACTGTGGAAAAAGTTGCATTGAAAAGAGATTTCCATTAGATATTTCTTTGCTTTCAAAAAAACAGTTGAAAATTCTTTATGATGCTATGATGTTGGGTGATGGATCTTCTGATGATAAATCATATAGTTCTACTTCTATAGAATTAATTAATATGTTTCAAGCTGTAGCTATGTTAGTTGGAAAATCTGCTAGTATGCACGTGCAATATAAAGAAGGTACTAGAGGAAAAAGAGTTACACTTTATAGGGTCTGTTTGTCTGATAGAACTGAACCTTCTATTAAGATGAATCAAGTTGAGAAAGTGAAGTATAAAGGAAAAGTATATTGTTTTTCTACAAAAACTGGTTTTTTCCTTACTAGGCGAAATGGAAAAATTGCAATACAAGGAAATACACTTCGAACTCAAACTTCAATTCTTGCTGCTGCTAATCCTAAATTTGGAAGGTTTGATCCATTTACTCCAATTCCACAACAGATTGATATGCCTCCTGCTTTGATAAATAGATTTGATTTAATTTTTGTATTAAGAGATTTGCCTGATAAAGAATTGGATAGTAAAATTGCTAGTGCTGTTTTGGCTTATCATGCTTATGAAGATGCTGAGCCTGAGATTCCTTCAACAATGTTAAGAAAATATTTAGCTTATGCAAAACAAAAAATTTTTCCAAAATTAGGAAAAGAGGCTAGTGATGAAATTAAAGATTTTTATGTTCAATTGAGAAGTGCTGGACAGATGGGTGATGATTCTGGGATTAAAGCAATTCCTATTTCTGCTAGACAGTTAGAAGCAATTGTTAGACTTGCTGAAGCGAGTGCAAGAATTAGATTATCAGAGACAATTGATACTCAAGATGTTAGAAGAGCTATTGGATTGGTAAAACATTGTTTAACTGAAGTTGGAATGGATCCAGAAACAGGACAGATTGATATTGATAGGATGAGTACTGGAATTACTGCTAGTACAAGAGGTAAAATATTGTTAGTTAGAGATATTATATTTGATTTATGTGATTCTAAAGAGGGTGCTGTTAGTATTGATGATGATTTGAAACCAAGGGTTTTTGAAAAGGGAGTTACTGAACAGAAATTAGATGAGGCTATTTCTAAATTAAAGAGAAGTGGAGATATATTTGAGCCTAAAAAAGGGTATGTACAGAAAATATAAGCTGACATGAAGTTTACTATTGAGAAAATTATATAAGTAAGTGTTCTTTTGGAATAATTTATGTATGATTTAATCATAATTGGTGGAGGTCCTTCTGGTTTAGGGGCAGGTATGTATGCTGGAAGATATAAGATGAAGACTCTACTTATTTCTCCAGATAAAGCTGGTACTTTGTCTAAAGGACATTTGATTGAGAATTATTTAGGTTATAAATCAATACCTGGAATGGAATTAGGAGAAAAGTTTATTGAACATGTTAAGAGTTATGGTGTTGAATTTTTGAATGGTGCTGTTGATAAGGTTGAGAAGAAAAATGATATGTTTATTGTTCATGTTGATGGGAAGGCTTTCGAAGCTAAGACTTTATTTTTAGGAATGGGAATGAACCATAGAGAATTAGGTGCTAAGGGTGAAGAAAAATTTGCAGGAAAAGGTGTAAGTTATTGTTATAATTGTGATGCTCCTCTGTTTGGTGGAAAAACAGTTGCTGTTGTTGGTGGTGGTGATAGTGCAGTTAATGGTGCTGCTTTGTTATCTGAATATGCAACAAAGGTTTATGTTTTGGTTAGAAGTAAATTGAAAGCAGAACCTGTAAATGCTGAACGGATTAAAAAAAATAAAAAAGTTGAGATTATGTTGAATGAAGAAATTATAGAAGTAAAAGGAGATAAATTTGTTAATGAAGTTATTTTAAAATCTGGAAAGAAATTAAAAGTTGATGGAGTTTTTGTTGAAATTGGTTATGTGCCTTCTGAGGTTTTAATAAGTGAGTTAGGAGTTAAAACTAACAAATGGGGTTTTATAGAGGTTAATGATAATATGGAAACTTCAACAAAAGGTGTTTTTGCTGGAGGGGATATTGTTGCACAGAATACAATTAAACAGGTGATTAGTGCTGTTGCTGATGGTTGTACTGCTGCTATTGCTGTTTACAAGTATATTACTACTAATAAGACTGAAGGTAAATTGAGATGAGAGTTGCTATTGTTAGTTTTTTGAAGGAAAAACAAAAATTAAAAGAGTTAAAAGAATTTTTGAAAGGTCATAGACTTGTTTTTAGAAAACCTGAGTTGATTGTAGTTTATGGTGGTGATGGCACTTTACTTGCTGCTGAAGAAAAGTTTCCAGGAGTGAAGAAATTATTTTTCTATAAGAATTGTAGGAAGTTTGATTTCTTTGATAATTATAAAAATTATATTAAATTAGATGTTTTTTTGAATGGTAAGAAATTATTTACTGCTTTGAATGATGTTAATGTTCATTATAAGTTACCTAGAGCATTAAGATTTAATATTAAGGTCAATCATTTTGATTTAGGAGAGAATTTAATTGGAGATGGAGTTATTGTTGCAACACCTTTTGGTGCTAATGCTTATTATAGAACAATAACTGGAAATAGTTTTACTAAAGGAATTGGTATTGCTTTTAATAATGTTATTGGGAATAAAACAAATAAAGTTGTTGATGAAAATAGTGTAGTAGAGATAATTATAAATAGAGAAGAGGGTTTTTTAGCTGTAGATTCTAACTCAAAAGTGTTTGAATTAAAAAAAGGAGATAGTGTTGTTATAAAGAAAAGCAAGGAGATTGCTTGTGTTTCAAGGAGGGAATAAAAATGGATGAAATTGGACCTGAAAAAGTTATAAAAATTTATGATCCTAAAACTGGGATGAAAGGAATAGTTTGTATTGATAATACTAGATTAGGACCTGCAAAAGGTGGTTGTAGGTTAAGACCTGATGTTACTGAGGATGAAGTTATGAGATTAGCTAGAGCTATGACTTTGAAATGTTCTATGGCAGGTTTACCTTTTGGTGGTGGAAAATCTGGTATTATTGCAAATGATAAGGATTTAACTCCTAAGAAAAAAAAGGATATTGTTGTTGCTTATGGTAGAGCAATTAAAAATTTAGCTCCATCAGAATATGTTACTGCTCCTGATATGAATATGGCTGAAGAGGAAATGAGATGGATTGTTGAAGGTACTGGTGATAAAACTTCATGTACTGGAAAGCCAAAAGATATGGGTGGAATTCCTCATGAATTAGGAAGCACTGGTTTTGGTGTTGTGCAAAGTACTTTAGTGGGTTTGGAACATTTAGGTTTAGATGTAAAGAATATTACTTTTGCTGTTGAAGGATTTGGTAATGTTGGTGAGTTTGCTTCAAAGTTTTTAATTGAGAAAGGAGCTACTTTAGTTGCTGTTAGTGATTCAAGAGGATTGGTAGTTGAACCAAAAGGTTTGAACTTTGATAGAGTAAAAAAAGTTAAAGAGGAAAAAGGTAGTGTTATTGCTTATGGGACTGGCGATGTTAAGAAGAGTAATGAGATTTTAGATGTTGAATGTGATGTTTTAATTACTGCAGCAATAAAAGATTTGATTAAAACAGAAGATGAAAATAGATTGAAGTTTAAAATGATTGTTCAGGGTAGTAATATTCCAATGCCACACGAAATGGAGAAGAAGTTGCATCCTAAGATTTTGATAATTCCTGATTTTGTTGCAAATGCAGGTGGAGTTATTTCTTCTTATGTAGAGTACAAAGGTGGGACAGTGGATGAAATGTGGAAGATGGTTGAGGAAAAGATTGTTACTAATACCAAAGAGATGTTAAGTAGTGTTAGTGATGATAAATGTCCTAGAGAGGTTGCTACAGAGATAGCTAGGAAGAGAGTACTCGGATAGAAATCTTTTTATATGAATAAGTTACTTATTCTTTTTATTATATTTTAAAAGGAGGAGATAATAATGAAAAAAAGGGATTCAAGGAAGCAAATTCTTTATTTGACACTTGTTTTAATTGTGGGTGTTTTAATTGGAGCAGTTTTATCTTCAGCTACTGGGATGGCTACAGCAGATAGAGGATTTTTTAATAGTCTTTTTGGAGGGGGAGCAGGAACAGTAGATATTAATTCTTTTGAAGGTAAGTTTGAGAGTAAGGAACAGTTAGATATTAAATCATATAATAATTTTAATGATTATGTTAAGGATAATATTGATACTATGACTACCAGTGAAATGAAGAGTGTAATAGAAACTCAAGCAGTTATGTTAAATCAATTAGCTAATCACTTTGATAATTTAGATTCTGGGTTGGCATTAAAAATAGATAGTTTGGTTTTTGATGATATGACTCTTGGTGAACCAGAGGTTGATCCTGAATTTGAACAGGGTGAAGGTGATGAAGATATGGTTTGTGATCCTGTAGTTGAAGCATGGTGTTTGATACAAAGAGATGCTGAAGGTAATCCTAATTGTACTTGGGATTCTTCAGATTGTTCATGCCATTGTTAATTTTCTTTTTTTATTATATTATAATACCTATTTCTTTATAAATTTCTGATTTACTTTTAGAGATATGGATGCACAACCTAGAAGACAGACTGCTTATAAAGTTTGGATCAGGGATTTGAAGAATACTAAAGGAAATGTAGATGATACTGGATTGGTTTATTTGCCAATTAAGAATAAGAAAGTAGTAAGAGTTAATGTTATTGCAAGTATTATTGATAAGTTTAATTCTGGAAATTATATGATGTTAACTGTAGATGATGGGAGTGATTCAATTCAATTAAAATGTTGGGGGGAGGATGCTGCTTTGTTGGAAGGAAAAGAGATTGGAGATATGATTTTAGTTGTTGGAAGGTTAGGAGAATACCAAGAGGAAGTTTATATTAGACCAGAAGTTATTAGAAAGTTGGATAGTTATGATTGGGCATTATTACGAAGATTAGAGCTGATTAAAGAGTATGGTGTTCCTGAGAAAAAAGAGAAAATTGAAGTTGTTGAAAAGGAATTAAAAGAAGAAGATGAAATTGAACCTTCTATGGCTGTTAGAGAAAAAGTGCTTTCTTTAATTGAAAAATATGATGAAGCTGAAGAACAGAAAATAATTGATGAGAGTGGAATACCTAAAGATCAAATTCTAAAAGCTGTTCAAGAACTTTTGAAAGAAGGAGAGGTTTATATGCCCCGTCCTGGATATTTAAAGATGGTTTAGTAACCTTTTTAAATAAAACTTGATTATTCTTGAATATGAAGTATGAGGATATGTTAAAAAGAGCTAAAAAGAACTTGCCTGATGTAGTTAATAGATCTGAAAGGTTTGAAATGCCTAAAGTAAAGGGTAGAGTAGAAGGAAATAAGACTATTGTTGTTAATTTTTTTCAGATTGCTGATGCATTGAATAGAAAGCCCGAACAATTATTAAAATATTTGCAAGGAGAATTGGCAACTCCTGGTCATTTTGAGGAAAAAAGGCTTGTTTTTGGGAGAAAATTGAGTTCTTTGATGATTAATGAAAAAATAAAGAAATATGCTGAAGATTTTGTTTTATGTGATAAATGTGGAAAGCCAGATACACAATTGATGGATGAGAATGGTGGTTTGATTAAAAAATGTTTAGCTTGTGGTACAAAAACTAATGTTAAGGGTAGAATATGATATATGTAAAAATTCACAAAGATGTTATTGCATTGTGTGATGAAAATATAATTGGAAAGACCTTTGAGGATGAAAAGAGAAGAATAGAGGTTTCTGAACGATTTTATAAAGGTGAATTGGTTGATGAGGAAGAAGTTGTTGAGATTTTAAAAGAAGGAAAGAATATGAATTTGGTAGGGAATAAAGTTATAGAAATTGCTTTGAAAATAGGAGTTGCAGAAAAAAAGGATATCATTGTTATTGGCGAGGTGAAACATGTCCAAATTTATTCTGTTGAGTAAGGATCAATATTTTGAAGCTAAGATTCAATTGAGACCTTTTAATCAAGAAGTTTTTGATTATGTTATGGATCAAATAGATAAAAGGAAAGGTGTTTTTGTTTCTAAAATTGAAGAATTAAAAACTGGAGTTGATATTTATATGAGTTCTCAACAATTTGCTCGTAGATTAGGGAAGATGTTGAAGGACAAATTTAAAGGAGACTTGAAGATTACTAGAACTTTACATACTCAAGATAAGATGACTTCTAAATTAGTTTATAGAGGAACTATCCTATTTAGGTTGAAAGAGATTGAGGAATAGTTTTATAAATAGCTAAATTTATTTTTTCTATATGGTCCAAAAGAATTATCCTAAGAAGAAGCCCAAACCCAATTTTAAAGGTAAGAAACCAGTACAGACTGAAACTCCTGAAGTGCTTAGGGTTAGATTGCCAAGAGGTAATGAGAGTATTGGTATAGTTGAGGCTAGATTAGGGCAGGGAAGATTGAGAGTTAGTTGTTTTGATGGAAAAGCAAGAGTTTCTAGAATTCCTGGTAGATTGAAAAGAAAATTGTGGGTTAGGGAAGGAGATATTGTTTTAGTACAGCCTTGGGAGTTTGGTGGAGATGAGAAAGGAGACGTTATTTACAAATATAGACCTGCTCAGATTCAATGGTTAAAGGCTAGAGGGCATATTAAGGAAGTTACTGTTGATTTAGAAGATTTCTAATTGTTAAGATAATTATTTAAACCTCTTTTCCTTATTTATGTTTATGAGTAAAAATAAGTTTATTACATATGAGAATGTGTTTGATGAAAGTACTTTGAAAGGTTTATATAAATTGATTTCTCAAGGTTATTTTGATAGAATTGAAGGACCTATAAAGATTGGTAAAGAGAGTAATGTTTTTACTGTTATATTCAAAGATGAAAAAAGAGTTGTAAAAATATATAGAACTGCTGCAAATTTTAAAAAGATGTATAGATATTTACATCCAGATCCAAGGTTTTCTGGTATTAATGGAACTAAGATGACTGTAGTTTATGCTTGGGCTAGAAAAGAATATAGAAATTTATTAAAATCACAAGATAAAAAGGTTGTTTGTCCTGTTCCTTATGCTGTCCATAATAATATTTTATGTATGGAATATATTGGGGGAAGTGAACCTGCAAAATTACTCTATCAACATAAGCCAAAAAATCCTAAGAAATTTTACGAAAAGATTATAAAGGAAGTTAGAAAAATGTTGGATGCGAGGTTAGTTCATGCTGATTTGTCAGAGTTCAATATTTTGAATTTTGAAGATAAACCAGTTATAATTGATTTTTCACATGCTGTTGATTTGAGATATCCTAATGTAAAAGAGTTGTTAAAAAGAGATATTTATAACTTAGTAAGGTTTTTTAATAGATTGGGATTGGATTTAGATAAGGAGAAGGAGTTTAGTAGAGTATGGAAAGAAAAGAACTAAAAATTCCGAAAGATAGGGTAGCTGTATTGATTGGTAAAGCTGGAGCTGTAAAGAAAAGATTAGAGAAAAAAGGAAATATTAAATTAGATATTGATTCTGAAGAAGGAGATGTTGTGATTAGTGGAGATTCAGTTGATGTTTATATTGCTCAAAGTGTTATTAAAGCAATTGCAAGAGGTGTAAACCCAGAAGTTGCAATAATTTTATTTAATGAAAAAAATAGTTTAGAACTATTAGATATACAAGAATATGTTGGTAAATCTAAAAAAAGTGTTATGAGGATTAAAGGAAGAATTATTGGTCAGGAAGGAAAGGCTAGGAAATTTATTGAAAGTTTTACTGAAACTAATATTTATGTTTATGGAAAAACTATTGCAATTATTGGTGAGCTTGAAAGAGTTTCAATGGCAAAGCAGGCTATTGAAATGTTGTTAGAGGGTAGTCCTCATGGTAATGTTTACAAATGGTTAGAGAATAAAAAAAGGGAGTTGATTAAGAGAGAATTAGAAAGATGAGTATTTTACAAGAGGTGATGGCTAAAAAAGAGTATCAAGGTTTAGACGAGCGATTTGTTTCTTCAGTTATTCTAAAATATTTGCCTAAGTATGATACTTCTAAAAAATCTGGAAAAGATAAGTTGATTAAAGAGGTTAGGGCAAAGTTAAGAGAAGTTTATGGTGCTTTTAGGGCTAAAAATTATGATAAAAAGTTTAAGTTTCTAGATGGAATGAATCAGTGGGATGATAAACTGTCTGCTGCAAATATTTTAAAAGTTCATTTATCTACTAGGGAAAGAATTGAATATAATGATAAGGTGTATAATTGGATTAAGAGTTATATTGATTTTAATTCTGTGTTGGATTTAGGATGTGGATTTAATGTTTTTTCAATGCCTTGGATGGGCAAAGTAAATTATTATGGTATTGACATTAATAGAGATGATGTTGATTTTTGTAATAAATATATGAGTAAATTTAGTTTATCTTGGGGGATAAGGTGGGCTAATTTATTAACTTTTGATAATTATGTTTTTTCTGATGTTTGTTTTATGTTTAAGATTTTAGATGGTTTAGAGAGTATTGAAAGAGGAGCTTCAGCTAAATTATTGTCAAAGATTAGAAGTCAATACATTGTTGCTAGTTTTGCTACTAAAAGTTTAGGTGGTAAAAAGGTTATTTCTGCAAAAAGGCTAAAATGGTTTGAAGATATGGTTATAGTTACGGCAAAGAAGAGATTTGGTGATGAGATTTATTATATAATTAAGAGATAATTTTAAAAATAGAGAGTATTTCTTGTTGATTACAGCCCCATAGTGTAGCGGCCAATCATTTCACCCTTTGGAGGTGGAGACCCAGGTTCGAATCCTGGTGGGGCTATACCTAAATATTTTTAATCTTGTTTTGTTTTGATAAGTATATGAAATTAAGAAATATAATTATTACATTTTTTATTTTAATATTGATCTATTTTATTATCTTACTTTGGAGTAGAACCCCTTTGATTGTTGATGATGTTTATGATAATAGTTGCATAGAAATAGTTGAGAAAGCAGATATTGTTTATGTTATTCCTTTTTTTGAGGGAAGAGATATTTCTGAAAATAATGAATGGTGTGAATCTATGATAGAATTAAATAAGACTTTTGGTTTACATGGTATTTCTCATGAATATCATGAGTTTTTAGGTGAAATTGAAGAAGAGGAATTAGTTGATGCTATTTCTAATTTTGAATATTGTTTTGGGTATAAACCTGAATTGTTTAGACCTCCTTATAATAAGATTAGTGAGGAGAATAGTGCAATAGTTTTATCTCAGGGAATAAAAATTTATAAAAAACCTTATTTTTTGCATCCATATTGTCATTGTAATCCTGGTTCTTGGATGAAACTTTTAAATTGGGTTATTTTGTGTTGATTATAGAAAGAATCTGTCAATGTATTGTTTTTCTTCCTTAATTTTTCTTTCTAGTATTGCTAAGGAGAATGGTTTTTGTTTACTTTTTACTTCAATTAATTCAACTTTATAAATTTTATTTTTTGTATGTTTTATATAACCATAGTTTTTGTTTTGTGGAATACACATTTTACCCTTTAGATCATATTCATCTCTCCAAGTTCCAGTGTTTAGTATTATTTTTCCTTTAAGTTTATGGATTGAACCTTTATGATTGTGTCCTATTACTATTATTTTTCCAGGTCCCTTTATTACTTTTTTTCTTGCTTGGTCCACTATTAATAGTTCAAATTGTTTTTTAACTAAAGATTTAATAAAGTGAAATAATTGGTAAGGGCTGAATCTATAGAGATTATCATCCCAATGCTTAAATTGTGTGTAAAAAAAGGATTTTAATAAAAATATAATTGAATATTTTAATATTTTAAATTTATATTTTGGAAGAACTCTTTCTAATACTAATCTTTTAGGAGAAATTCTTTCTAATAAGGGAAAAGATTCTTTTAGATAGATAAAATAGTCATATATTGCTCCATAACCCCAAGGAATTCTCAATAATAATTCTCCATTATTTTTTTTTGATTTAAAGATAAATTTTGAAGGATCCACTTTAAAGATTGGGTCTAATTGAGAGCCATGTTCATAATGGATTAGATTATCAGTATATTCAAAACCAGGAAAGAGTATTCTTTCTTTTTTATCTTTATTTATTACTCTTTTTATTTCATCTTGAACTTTTTGAAATGCAACATCATAATCATGATTACCAATTATAAAGATTATTCTCGATTTGGAACTATTATCTAACCACAAACTTAATGTTTTAAAAAATAAAGGATGAGCTTTTACTATTTTTTTTAATTTGAATAAAGACACTTTTTCTGTAATATGTTTAGGGTATTCTCCTCTGTAAGAGCTCTTTAGAAAATCAAATATATCTCCATTTAAAACTAAATCTGAAGGATTTTTTTTAGCTTCTTTAAAGTGTTTCTTTATAGTATCTGTTAATAATTTCTCTTCAACTAGATCATCTGTTTTTGATCCATCTCCAATTTCTATATCACTGAAAACAAGGCTTATTTTTGGCATTTTTAATTATAGCTCCTTAGAGTTTATATTCTTTCTGTTATCAAAACCTTTATAAATGGTGAATTTATCCTAAAACCCACAAGATGGATAGAATTGTGAAAGCAAGTCTATGCCGGAGATGAAAAATTCTCCTTAATTTAAAATGGCACGAATGTATTCAAGAAAACGTGGAAAATCTGGAAGTACTAAACCAGTTGAGAAAAAAGCTAGTTGGGTTTCCTATAAGGATAATGAAATAGAAGCTTTAATTGTTAAATTTGCTAAACAAGGAAAGAGCTCAAGTGAAATTGGTTTTATCTTGAGAGATAGCTATGGTATTCCAGATGTTAAAACTGTTTTAAAGAAGAAGATTATGGATGTTATTAAAGAGAAGAAATTAAATAAAAAATTGCCTGAAGATTTATATTCATTAGTTGAAAGAGATATTGTTTTGATGAATCATTTAGCTATCAATAAACATGATATGACTGCAAAGAGAGGTTTACAATTAACAGAATCAAAAATTAAAAGGCTAATTAAATATTATAAAGGAAAAGGTTTGATTGAGAATACCTTTATTTATGATAGGAATAAAGCTAAATTGTTATTAGAATAAGATGGGAAAAAAACAAATAAAAAAGGATAGTAGAATTTCAGTTAAGAAGAAAAGATGGTATAGTATACAAGCTCCAAAAGTTTTGAATAATGTTATTGTTGGAGAAACACCTGCTGCTGATCCTGCTTTGTTAGAAGGAAGAATTATTACAATTAACTTACATACTGTTACTAGAAATATTAAAAAACAAAATACAGAAGTTAAGTTTAAAATTAAAGAAATAAAAGGTAATGAGTGTCTTACTGATTTTATTGGTTATGAAATTGTTTCTGCTTATGTTAAAAGATTAGTCAAAAGATCTAAATGTAGGGTTGATGATAGTTTTATTGCTGAGACTAAAGATAATAAGCAGGTTAGAATTAAACCCTTAGTTTTGACTAGGGATAAAGCTCAAAAAGGTATTTTGAGTGCTTTGAGAAAGAGTTCTAAAGAGTATTTGACAAAGAAACTTAAAGAAATGGACTACAATGAGTTTTTGAGTAAATTAATGCTTGGTGAGATTCAGAAAGAGATGAAAGGTGAATTGAAAAAGGTTTATCCCTTGTCTATTGCTGAGGTTAGGGCTTTAAGGCTAATAGTTAATAAAAAATAATATGGAAAAGTTTTTAAGTTCTTAATTTGTTTGAATTTTTATATGCCTCAGTGGCTTAGCTCGGTATAGCATCTGTCTCAAACCTTGTCAAGGTTTGATCGAAAGAGAATCAGCATAAAGCTGATTAAGGATGAAACTTGTATCGAGTTCAAGAAATCAGAAGGTCGAGGGTTCGAATCCCTCCTGAGGCTGAGTTACCAGCAGGGTACCTGCCTAAGGTACCCAACTGGTCCCACAAGTATATAAAATTCATACTTGGCTATTTCTTAGGAGGCAAAAATGAGTATAGATATATACAATCATTCCAAACAATTAGAACAAACCACTAAGTTTTTAGAGAAATCTAAAATAACTAAAAAGAACAAAGAGCTTATTAAAAAATTCCAAGATCATCTTTTGATGATGGGGATAAGTAAGTCTAGAGTTCTCAAATATACCTATAATCTGAAAAAACTAGCTGTATGGTTAAATAAAGATTTTGATAAAGCTAAAAAGGAAGATATTCAAAATATTGTAAAAGAAATAAGAACTAAGAATTATTCTGTATGGACTGAGCATAGTTATTGTATTATTATCAAAAGGTTCTACAAGTGGCTTTATGGTAATGATGAAGAATATCCTAAAGAAGTTAGTTGGCTTAAAAATAAATTAGATAAGACAAAAGTAAAATTGCCTGGAGATGGTGATCTTTTAACTGAAGATGAGATTAAAAAGGTTTTAAGAGTTACAGAGCATCCGAGAAATAAGGCTCTAATTTCAATGTTATTTGAGTCTGGATGTAGAATTGGAGAGTTGGCTACTTTAAAGATTAAGCATATAATTATTGACAAACAAGGAATACTCTTAACTGTTTCTGGGAAAACTGGATCAAGAAAGATAAGGATAATTAGTTCTACTCCTTACTTGATGAATTGGTTGAACATTCATCCATTAAAGGATGATAAGGAAGCTCCTTTGTGGTTGAAGATAGATATTGGTAAGAAAACAAGGAATTCTTTTTTGACACATAGAGCAATTGCTAAAATTCTTAAGACTTCTTTTGAAAATGCAGGTTTGAAGAAAAGGGTTTATGCACATCTGTTTAGACATTCAAGAGCTACAATAATGGCAAACCATTTAACTGAATTTCAGATGAATCAATATTTTGGTTGGATTCAGGGTTCAGATATGCCTTCTACTTATGTTCATTTGAGTGGAAGAGATATGGATAATGCTCTTTTGAAGTTTAATGGAATTGAAGTTGGTGAGGCAGAGAAAAATGATAGTAAGATGAAACCTAAAATTTGTCCAAGATGTGATACTATAAACGAGTATGATAGTAGTTATTGTAAGAAGTGTACTGCTATTTTGGATGAGAAATTAAGAATTGAAGCTGAAGAGGAGAATAAAGCAAGAGGAAAGTTTGATGATATTATGGGTAAGTTGATGAAAGATGAGGAATTTAAGAGGATGGTTGTTGAGAAATTGGGAAATGTCTAAGAAGCTTTCTTAATTTAAAGTAAAAAGTACTCAAACTTTATAAATCTATGAAGGGGGTTAAAATTATGTATTTTTTATATTTAGATGAATCAGGACCTACAAGTTTAACTAATCCTCGGATTACGCCTCAAAATGATTTTTTTATTTTAGGTGGTATTATTATAAAAGAAGAAGATCTTTTGGAATGTGAGAGTCGGTTTAAAGAATTTAAATTAACTAATCTTCCAACTTCTATTGCAAAAAAATCATTACATGCAGTAGATTTAAACCATGTTGCAAGATTTAAAACTACAAATTCTTATAATGGATTAATTTCCAATGATGAGGGAAAAGAGATATTAGAAAAATGTTACCAATTTATTGCTGGACTTCCTATTGAGTCTATAGTAGTTGTAATTGATAATTATCTCTTAAAAGAAAAATACAATTCTCCAGAGATACCTTATCATTTGGCATATAGTATTATTGTAGAAAAATTTCAGAAGATTATTTCAAAAAGAAATGAAAAATACAATCAGTTAGGTCTAGTAAACTTAGCAGATTCAGCTAAGAAATTATCTAAGAATATTAAAAGGATTCATAAAGATATTCTTCTAAATGGAACTAGATATGTTAAAATTTTTCCTAATATAAATAGTATGGTAAATATTCGACCAATTGAAGAATCTTCTTTATTTGAGATAGCTGATTTAGTTTGTTATGCATATAGAAGATCTTATTATAGTTGGTTATGTAAGAATCTTAATTTAAAAGATCCTAATGAGTCTTATCTAAAAAGGATAGAGTCAATTTGTACTTTAAATATTGGTAGTACAATTATTGATGATAAGATTAGAGTTAAAGTACTTCCTGGACCAAGATTTCAAAAAAAGAAAACAAAATAATTTAACTAGCTTTCTTAATCCAAAATAACATTGGAAGAGGATGTTTTGCTTTTTTTAGTTTTTTTATCTCTTTTTCCAAAGAATCATAAGAATAAAGCAGGTTTAGTTCATAGTGAAACTGCCCCTGCTTTTCTTTGAGATACGGCAACTGGTTTACTAACTCTTTCTTTAGTTTGATAACTGACCATGCTTGTGTTGATTCATGGTAGGATACTTTTCCTTTTATTGCAGTTTGCTGTATGGGTTGTAGATACATCTTAGTAATGACTCTCAAAACTTTCTCGCAATATATCTAAAACTGCTTTTATCAGACCTTTTCCTGAATGTCCAAAGATTCTATCTTCTCTAATCATATGAGGAAGTACTCGTCCATGATATCCAAATACTGCTTTTGGGTCATAGTTTCCTTGATCTCCATGTCTAAACCAAGATTCTTCAAGCATTGTGTCTGCAAGTTCTAAAGGTGTTTCCTTTGCTCTTTTTACACTCGGCAATGTTTGTATGTATTCAGTTTCTGGTGTTCGTTCAATATTATGATAGTCTAAAACTACATCTAAATTATAAAGACCGATTTCTCCAAGTCTGAACCATCTTTCTTCTCTTTCTGTGAATGTGTCTTCTTCAATTATATCTAATTCGTGTTGTGGTGATACCATTTTGTTTTTACCTCTAGTTATTTGAAAAAATGGGTTTTAAAGAAGATGTGCCTTATAATGTTAAAACTGGTTTAATATGTTTAATATAGGTTAATACAGAATTAAGCAACCTGCTTTTCCCTTTTATCATAAGGTACTGGTTCTTGATTATCATATACGATTCTATGTTGTGTAATTAAAGGTTGTACCTCATCATCAATAAATTTCTTAAATTGTTGTAATTCATTAAGCTTAGGTTGTATTTCTTTTTTTACTTTAGTTAATTGTTTTTGAATTGTGGAAAAATTTTCCATTATCATTAATGATACTACAAATCTATCAAATTTTTCTATTTCAGACATTAAGTCTAGACTATATGCTCTAAAGTCTCTATATGCCCTAGTATTTCTTTTTGGGATTGGTTTATTATGAATCCATTTGTATTGTTCAAGTAGTTTAGGTAGTCTTCTGTTCAACCATTGTTCTAGCTCTAATATCTGAAAACTCATATGCTCCATTCTTCTTGCAGTTTCCATTGAAGTACCTGCTGGAAAATCTTGCTGAGGATATTTTTTCTTTCTCTTGAACCAAGCCATTATTTGTTTGTAGATTTGGATTTTTATATAGTTTTTGTAAAAGATTAAACCTTTTTCTAAAAAATTCTACAGAATTAAGCCTTCTACTGCCCAAATTTAGCCACTTCAAACCCCCAAATATACAGGTTTCAAGGCTTATAACATTACTTTAGAGTGGTAACAAATCAAAACCTTTATAAACCACTAAATTGGCTAAATTATTAAGAAAATGGAATATATTGAAGGTTTAGGTGTTGAATATTATGAAAAAGAACAGGAATATTGCAGATTATTACAAGAAGTACCATCTGAAGTTGTAAAATCATTAAATCCTAATTTTGAATTTTTAAGTAAACCAAGAAGTAGCGAAAAAACTGTTTTTATTGTGAGAGACTCTACTGATGATATTACAAAAGTCCTTAAAATTGAACCTTGGCGGAGTTTAAATGGTCCTGTTTGTGAATCTGTCGCCTTAGGAAAACTTAGAGCTATAAAAGGAATTCCTCAAATTTATGTTTCTGAATTAGATACAGATATTCTTCCTTATGGACAATGTGCTTATCTATGCGAACATATTGAAGGAACACCTCTTAAACAAATAGAGTTTGATCCTTTAGTTTATTTAAGAATGGGTAAAATGGTTTCAAGTTTTAATAAGAGAGGATTTATGTTGCCTTGCGATTGGAAGAATAATACAATTGTAGATGAAAATGGACAACCTTGGCTTGTAGATTTGGGGCATATAAAATATTATGATAAAGATAGAGATTTTGATCAAGGGGATATTTTCTTTGCAATCTGGGGTGGATTTCTTAGAGATGAAAGAAGTGGGGTACCATTAAGAAAATGAAAAGAAACATCCTAAACCTATCAAAGAGAACATGTGCGATTACTTTGCCTATAGATTGGGTTAAGAAGAATAATATCACAAAAGGTCATTCTGTTAATGTTAT
>JBDRRK010000010.1:0-15828 GCA_043825775.1 archaeon | reverse complement strand
ATATTAGTTCTACAAAATATAAATTCTAATAAACATAGAAAACATGTATTGTAATAAGAAATAGTGGGCATATGCTCTGCTTGTTCTCATGCCCTCCTGAGGCTTATTATCTCAAGGGTTATATTAGCCCTTTGTTTTTCCCTTCTTTGATTCCTCCCGAATTTTTTGAATATTATTTATATTATTTTCAATTGTCATTTTTATGGCAGGAAAATCTTTTTTTGGATTTGTTCCCATTATTGTATCTGTTATGCTAAAACACATTATTAAATATTGGAATATTGCTTCATTGTCCATACCTTTATTTTTTAATAATGTTATAATCTCTTTGGTTTGGGGAGTAGTTTTTTTATCATCATTTATAATTCCCTTTATTAACAAAGGAGAATTTCTTATGATTTCCCATAAATGATACGTTATCCATTCTTCTTTTGCTTTGGCTAATTTTTTATCTTCTTCTGGTTCATAAATAGGTTCTCCTTCATTGTTGTTATCATACCCTATTATCTTGTGTGTTATAATTTCATTATAATTGATTAGGTCAAAACCTAGTTTTTTTTCTATAAACGCTACTAAGTAAGTGCTTCCATATTTTAAGAAATAATCAGTAAATACTAATCTGTATAATAAATCGTGTTTATAACATATACTTATTATTTTATTGAATGCTTCCTTATTTGTATTAAGAAAATATTCATTTTTTCTTGATGTTTTTCCTGTTTTCGGTTTAATGGGTCTTTTTTCAACAATTTTTTTATCTATTAATTCATTTAATACTCTTTTTAAGCCTTCTTTTGCATATCCTTCTGTCCTTTTTTTGTTTTCGTTAGTGTTTTGTCTTGTTTGGTCTATTGCACCTAATGTTTGATGTATTTCAGCAATTCTGAGTCCCTCACTGACTATTTTTTTTCTTTTGTCTCTTTTTTCAGGTCTATTTAATTTTAATTTATCTTTTTTTTGTTTATTTTCTTCTTCATATTTAGTATCTGTCAGAAAATAACCCTCTATTCCATGATTATCGATATCGATTGTAAAGTCTACTTCTCTCCCTTGATTTGCTAGTAGAATAATTATTCTTGCATTAATATCTTTTAATTTTACGTTCATATTGAAAATATATAATTTCAATATATTTAAATCTTTTGTTTTTGATATTTTAAATATTAATCTTTTAAATATTGATATTTTGAAACCACTGAAAAAGCTTTTTTCTTTATAAATCGCTTTTGATTTTCTTTTATTCATGAAAACCAAATTAACAAAATTGGATAAGGTTCTTGAGGATGGGTTTCCCGAGAACCTCAAGGTATTGAGAAGTTTTTATTTTAAGAAATTGAAGGGGGTGGATTATCGACGAGAAGTGTAAAAATAAAAATTATATTTATATACGGTTAAATTTATAATGAAATTATAAGGGGGATTTAAGATGAAATGCAAATTGGTTGCATTCCCAGAGGGGATGGTTGAACAAATGGATGTGATAAAGACACAAGAAGGTTTGAGTTATTCTGCTCAAATCAGAACGGCTTTATCAAATTATCTGAAAGAATACAAAAAACAAAAGCAAGGGTGATATAAAATGACAGAAAAAGATTAGGGATATAATGAAGAGGATGAGAATAAAGAATTAAAAACTAAACGTGGGATTGATGTCGACACTACCGTCGCTGTTCAACCCGGTTTGGTTAATGATACAAAAGTTTGGTGGACTTTTTCGAGAGAAGGCAAACTTGTGTATCCATATTATGTAAAACAAAACTGAGGAGGAAAGAGAGAGAATGGAGAAGAACCAAATAAAACTATTTGAAAACAAAAATTGTCAGCTCGTTATTGACAATGGTTTTGTTTATAATGGATTTGCGGAAAAAGTTACTGAAAATTCAGTTATTTTTCATGACAAGATAAATGGGAAGATGATTTTCGACCTAAAATATATAAGGAGTATAGGAGAGAGAGGAGAACTGAGAAAAAATGGAGAACAAAAATAATAATGAATCTTATGTTCCAACTAAAGAGCAAATAGAAGAATGGGACAAACTTGCTGAAGAAGGCGAGAAGGAATACCTTGCTAAACTTGAAGAGGAAGCTCTTTCTAAGATTGAGAATGAGAGTGTTGATGATATTATACCTCCTTGGGAACAAGAAGCTGTGGAAGAACCACAAGAACATTTAGGAAAACAAGAGAATAAAAAAGAAAGTAGCGATTTTAGCGATTTTAGTGATTTTAATAAGAGGCATAAACAAAAGTTATTTGATATGTTTAATCTCGAAAACAAATGGTGCTATAGCCCAGCAATAAAAGCTGTTTCTTATAGTATAATGGGTCTCCCTCTAATTGGAAAAAATTTTATGATTGGAGACGATGAGCTAGACACAAGATTAAGTTATATTATAGCCATTAGAAGTGGGAATGGAAAAAAGAAATTTGTTAAATCAATATTAGAATTAACAAAATCATTAAGGTTAGAGTATAGTAAAATTGTTTCTTTACATGAAGAACAATTAATAGGAAAAAGGGAAGTTATATATCGAGGGAAGGGAGAAAACAAAGAAAGATGTGTTGAAGAAATGAGGGGTTATTTCAGAGATGATGTTATTATAGGAGATGATGTATTACCTCTTTTGAATTCGTCACAATTTATGTTGTCTCGGAATTATTTTTTACAAGCATGGGATGAGTATCCAAACAATAATGTAACGAAAAAAAATATAAACTTAAAGAAAGAGGAAGGATTAAATTATCCTACCAAAGTTGTTTCTTATTTTTTTGTTCAAGATAAACCTATAGGAATTGATAATATAGACACAGGTTTGTTACGTAAAAGTCCTATTTTGTATATAATAGCACCAAAAATTAATAAAAAAACATATTTAAATAGAGTTTTGAATAAGAGTCTCTGTGATTATGGGTACTTAATTAAAATAGCTAAAATCATTAAAAACACAACTTCAATTAAATGGGAATTTTCCGAAGAGTGTCATTCGATTATAGCAGAACTTTCAGATAAGTTAAATAACCAAATCCAACAACAAGGGGTTAAAGGTAAAAATTACTCTTCTATAATGCAGTGGCCAATACAAAATTATATCTATAAATATACAGTTATTTTGGCTACATACTATTTTGGTTCTAAACAAAAAGAAGCTGATTCTAGTTGGAATACTTGGGATATAAAAATAACTCCTGAAGTATGTTATGAAGCTTTTGTTGATTTAGAAGAAGTAATTATGGCAAGTTTCAAGCATTGGAAAGAGCTAGTAATTTCTGCCTCAACAATACTAACTAAGTGGGAAAGAGAAATAGTTAATGAGTTATATGAAAATAAGGCTTTTAGTAAGGATACTGCCATGATGGATAACCCCTCTTTTATTGGAGCGTTAGCCACAAAGAATGGAAAAGGTTATGTGACTTTTAGCAATGCATTGAAAAGTTTGAAAGAGAAAGGGATTGTAGATACAGATATTATAGGCAAAGCAGAAAAAGGTGAACCAAATAGTAAAATGTGGCTAAAGGAAATATGAAACCTAACTATAATGCAAACAACGATAAAAACATAACAGCCCCTCCCTCCTTCCGTCAGAATTGGGGGAGGTTAGCACGTTTGCCACGAGAGGAAAGAATAGAGATAGCAAGGAAAGGAGGGCTTGCAAGAAGTGAGAAGAAGAGATTGTCTTCTCAGTTAAATCCTATAAAGACAGGCAAAGCTACTTCTGTGATTTCTATAACGAACTGTGATGATTGTCAGTTGAAGAGAGACTGTGATTATTATAAAGAACATTCTGCCTGCCAAATAGAGATTAACATCAGAAGGAATACAATCCAACAGTTCAAAGCTTTGGCTGGTAATAGCCCAGAGGACATGTTAGGGGAGATGGCAAAAACATATATGAAACTTGAAAGAATCGCTGATGAAAACCCCACTTTTTATAATCTGCTGCAACAAGTTTATTTATTGATGAAGGTCTACGAGCTTAAGTTTGGAAGAGGACAATATAAAAATATTTAAATGGTTAATAAATCTTAAATGATATGTTATTAAGAAAAGAATCTGCTTTGATGGTAATTGCTGCATTTGTAGGAGCAATGGTTTCACGAGTTATAGATATTTTAGCAGCTAATTTGGATATTTCTTCCTGGCAAGGACAATTATCATTGTGGGGAGGGTTTGCAGTTCTTATTGTGGTTATTATGGTTGCAGCAACATTGTTGTTAAATCAGGTAGATAAAAGAAATTTATAAAATAAAGATTGGATTATAAACATATTTAAAAATAAAGCTAAAATAAATTTTTCTATGAATTTTTACAAAAGGATATCTAAAAAGTTTTATGTACCTACTTTAGTTTTTTTGTTGGTGTATTTACAATTTAGTATGATAGCTTTGAATTATTTTCCTGAAACTCTTTTAACATTTTTAATCTGGTTTGTTATTTCTGGGGCATTAGGTCTTTTATATTTACATTTGAGACTAACAAGTTCTAAGAAGTAGATTAATATTCCTTATAACAATTCTCCCCAAGAATCTCATAGCTACCATCAATTGATTCTTTGTAATAATCGCATTCACAAATTACATTATTAGGGATTATCCAAAACTTGTAAGATTTAACAATAAAGGGAATTGTTATTTCGTTTAATTCTTGGGATAATATATCTTCATGGACTTTAAAAGAATAGGTGTGTGGTTCATTGTCGTTTAATTGTAAGCTCCAACATTTATCTTCTTTAGATTCTATGCTATTATCATACATTGTATCCACACAAACTTTTCCTTCTTTTGAACCAGTATTAATTACTTCTACTGTGAAGTCTCCGTTTAAAGAAGCAAACTGGGGGCAGTTGTAATCTTCATATTGTCCATAAATATAAAACCTTGGATGTTCAAAAGACCCTGTAGCAGTAAGCACAATAGCTATTAATGTTATAATGCTTATGATTGTCCCTATTTTTACCCAATTCCCCATATACAGGTATTATAATCTTTAATCTTTATATTTTTTCCTATTTTCCAAAACTTTCTTCTTTAATGCTGTCAGTCCTGCCTGAAAATATAAAAAATATTAAAGAAATCCCTTGATGAATCCTAACACTGCAAAAACAGCTAGAGTAATAGTAGCCCATTTAATCCAATTAGCTCTTTTCTCTTCAGCTAATATTCTTCTTAATTCAAAAACTTTACGTGAGCCTAATTGAGTAAGTTCTATATTGGGGTTTATTCTTGCGTAAGCTTCATCTTTTGTAGAACTATCTGAGTTTAAAGCATACTTCGAGAATAGTTTCCAATCTTCAGTGCTAAATTTGTTGATAACTTCATATTCTTGGCAATGTCTTTTATACTGAATAAATTCCATAATTTTAAGTATTGTTTTTAGGTTATCTTTTGGCATTTTTCTTTCACCTAATTGAAATGTCCTATTATTTTTTTAAGGTTTTTGCTTTTCGTAACCAGGCTAAGCCTTTTTAATCCCTTTCAAAACGTTTTTTCCTAATGGAGTTAAAGAATAAAATCTATAAGCTCTGTCTTTAGGGTTCTTACACTTAATTAATCCTTTATCTTCCAATTCCCTAAGAGCCCTACTAGTATGGGATTTATACATTCCTGTTTCTTTCCCAATTCTTCCAGAATACATTGATTCCCTTTCAAGAAGAAACAACACTTTCTTCCTATTTTTAGCTCGCAGAACAAATGATACGAGTGAAGGGTGAGATACCATCTTTTGTAATGAGTTACCATTTCTTAAATAGAAAGATTACCAAATGAGTTACCAAAAGGTTTATAAATATGTGAAATATATCTTTTTTATATGAACAAAGTATCTTTATTGTCAAGTAAAACTTCTTTATTGGCAATTATTTCTTTGGTTATAGCAATTATGACCTTAGGTTTATTTTGGATTCCATTTTTTGGATTGTTTATGGTTGTATTGACACTTGTTTTGGGTTTTGTTGCAAACAGGAGAATCCACAAAAAACATTTAGGTGGGAGTGGATTAACTATAGTTGCTATTGTTATTGGTTTTCTTTTAATAATCCCGAGTTTTATATTTACTATTCTAACGTTTGCCCTTTTGGGTGCTACAGTGGAAGGAACAGTAGAAGAGGGAGAAATAGAAATTGTTAGTACTTCTTTTTCAGACTTTGGAGATACTTGGTGTGATTTTGAAACTACAGAGTTGAAGAAAGAAGATCTATTTAATAATCAATTTAAAAATCAATATGTTACGTGGACTGGAAAAGTTGCTACAGTAGAGGAATCTGGTAGTTCATATAATTTAAAAGTTATTCATTGTGGTGGTGGAATGTCAGATATGAAAGTTAAAATGAAAGCAGACCAAAAGGATAAACTATTAGAGTTAGAACCTTGGGATGAAGTAACTTATACAGCAAAACTAAAAAGTGCCTCTTATGGACTCTTACAAAGTATGACTGCTGAAAATGGAGAGATTATTTCTTAAATTATTTTATTTAATCACATAATTAAAAATGGGATTTAGTTTTAGAAAAAAAATTAGTTTAGGAAAAGGATTGAATTTTAATCTTTCTAAAAGTGGAATTAGTATGAGTGGGGGTATAAAAGGAGCTAGACTTACTCATCATGTTTTAGGAAAACATAAAGGAAGAACCACTTTTTATGGCCAAAAAAGAATTGCTGGAATGGATGTGCGTTATATAAAATCATCCAAAGGACAGTTATTTAGAGATATAAATAATTATGATTATAAGTCTAATGAAGAATCTATAAATGATGAAGATTTGGATGAAAAACCAGAGGTAGATATTTTAACTTTTATTCCTGAAAAACTTCCTTTAAAACCAGGAAAAATTCAATTGGGTTGGTTTATTTTATTGTTTTTTCTCACAATACCTTTCCTATGTGTGGGGGCTTGGATTTATTTATTAATAAAATTTATTCAAAGAAGTAATAAGAAAAAAATTAAAGAATGGGAAGAAAAAATTAAAGTAATAAATAGAAAAAATAAAGAAAAAAAGGAAGGGATTGAAAAAAATAAAAAAGAGTTACAAGATAATATTAATGAGTCAATAGAAAACTTAAAAAGAAACAATGAAGGCATTAAGAAAGCATTAGTGGATTGGGATAAATTTGAATTGGATATAAAAAAAGAAAAAGTTGCTTATGAAAACAAATATATTCCTAAATCATATAAAACAAACTTTGAAGAATTTAATAAATTTCTTAAAGAAGTTGAATTATCTTCTAATTACAAGGGGTGTGTTGTATCGTGTAATGATTGTAATAATTTTTGGTCTATAAGAAAAGAGTATGGATTTCCTGTAAATTGCCCAAAATGTAGATGTACTAATTTATGTTTTGAAAAAATAAAGAGTTTTAAGAAAAAAAGAAAAATTGATTTATCTAAAGTGAACAAAAAGGAATTAGATAATTTAAATGAAGAATATAATAAAATAATTGCTCTTGAAGGTACAATACAAGAAATGAAAGATTATCTTTTAGTAGTGAAAGGATTAAAAAAGAAGGAAGAATTAAAATCAGAAATTTCTAACCTATGTCCTTTGTTGGATAAATTAAAAGAAAAGTTTATGGATACTGGCTTTAAATTAGACATAGAAGCATAAGGGGGGTGGGTGCCTTAAAAGTTGAAGGGGGGCTATTGAAAAACAGCCAGTTACCCGCCTCGCACAAAATGGAGATTTTTTGGGATTGCCAAAAATAAAAATATTTATAAACCTAGGAAGCTCATTATACAAATAGGGAGGAACAAAATATGAATTAATTTCTAAAACATGGAGGTTTTGTTACATATATAGTTAAAAATATTCTTGTGTACAGGAGGTGGTACAATGTCAGAACAAATTGTAATTTTTCGAACTAAAAGTGATATACTCACTGCAAAAGATATGGGAAGAATAGAAATTTCTGCTTCAGTAATGGGTAATCCAGATTTTATTGATGCAAAGATGCCGGAATTACTTGCATTTAAAGTAATAAGTGGAAGTGATTATAAGGCTATTGAAGTTAAGAGAGTTAAAGATAACCCTGAAGCATTTATGGAAATGGCCTTTGGTGAGAAGAGAACATAAAGGAAGAGGTATATACTAAACAAATGAAAAAACACAATGTAGTTGAAGGAACATATTTTTTTCATAAATCTTTTTTGATAGAACTAGCTGAGAATTGGATTCAAAAAGGTGAAATAGGAGTTCAAGCTAAGTTGTTTATGTTAATAGTGACTACTTCTATTTCAAAAAAAGAAATGATTAGTTGTAATAGAACACTAGAAGAAATAAACAAACAAAAATATAGTATAAATTTTGTTCCAGGTTGTCTAGATTTGATTGAAGAAAAATCATTAAAAGGAGATAAATTTGAAGCTATGACTGATGAAGAATATTCCTTTAATGTTGCATCTGTAAAAGGAATATCTAATCTTCCTACATTTTTTATAGTTCCAGATTCCCAAAAAGGAAAAATTCAGGCTGATGCTTTTAAGTTAAAATTTAAATCACTAACAATTCTTTCACCAGAAGATTTTCATTTGGAATGTGGATTATAATCTTTTAATTAATCTTTTACAAAGACACAATTGCCCATACCCAAACTCAGTAAGCTCCCCTCTTTTTTTGAGTGCAAGGCAGTCTTTATAAATTTCTTTTATTAGTTGCTGTTCTTTCTTGTTCATTTTTGTAAATGATTTTCCTTGAAATCATTAAACTCTTTCATAATTTTTGGGTCATTCATCATTTCTATTAATAATTCAAATGTTTTATTGGTTTCTTCTTTTACCAATGCTTCTGACTCCATTGCAACTTTTATATTCAAAGCTAAACCACAAGTGGTACAATATTTACTTTCAGAAGGATTAACTGTGTTGCACCTTTGACAGTTTATGTTATTTCCCAACTTATCTTTGTTGTCATCCTTTTCTTTGATTAATCCATAATAATTTAATATTCCATTGTCAACATCTCTTCCTGACATATGAACATAAACAGAAGCCATATCACTTCCT
Source organism: archaeon (assembly GCA_043825775.1). Lineage (GTDB taxonomy): Archaea > Nanobdellota > Nanobdellia > SCGC-AAA011-G17 > GW2011-AR17 > JABHZQ01. The sequence continues at coordinate 6,838 of JBDRRK010000010.1, read as the reverse complement.
TGTTCCCAACCAAAATATTTTTTCATTTGTGCTTCTGTTAAATGTGATGCTAATTCTGTGGCTCTGGAATGTCTAAACAAATGCGGATATAATCTTTTCTTTTTTACTTCTGCTCTTTTGAAGGCTCTTTTAATTATCCCTCTAGAACCAATATAATTTAATCTTTGATTGTGGTTGTAAGTTCCGATTGATAACCATAAAAAACTATCGGGATTTTCTCTAAAAGGATGGGTTGAAAGATGTTGATTGATATAAGCCACTGAACTTACAACTAAAATCTTTCTCGGGCCTGTTTTTCCTGTAACTCTTGCTTTTCCATAATTTGTGCTGTTTTCGAAATCTCTAATTTTCATATTAAGAATTTCGGCTATTCTAAACCCTCCTTCATATAACAAGGAAAGAAATGCCTTGTCTCTAGTGTTTTCACACTGTTCTATAACTTTTTTTACTTCAGAAGGGGTTATTATATCCATATTATCTTTACCATTAGTTTTCACTCTGCACTTAATCCATTCAACCTTTTCTGGAATTGTTTTACCCTTACCTTCAAACCATTTATAGAATTGTTTTATGATTCTTTTGTAATCACTTTTTGTAGCTTCTGAATATGTTGATTTATTAATTTCTGCAACTACCTTTCTTATATCCTCTTCTGTAGTTTTATCAAAGTCTTTTTCTAACCATATAGCCAATTTCCTTAATTGGCAAGATAACTTTACAACCCTTGGGTCAGAGGCACTTTCAGAATATAAGTGGTTATGGAATTTTATTATAATCTCTTTGTTTCTATCACTAATATTGGCTTTCCTTACCCTTTTAAGTTCAGATTTGTACCATTTTTCTCTATTGTATATGTCTTCCATCTTTGTTTTAGGAAGGGAAAACAGGTTTTAAATTTGTAGATATTTTGATTTGTTTTAAAATATTAACCTGTCCAATATATACCTTAAGGAGAATATAACTCCTGAGGCTTTCTTTAAAAAAAATAAAAAAAATTAAGAAGCAGGAGTTATTTCTACTCTTGCATATTGGTTATTTTTATAGAAGTTTTCAATGTTTTTTATTGTATAACCTTTTACTTCAGTACTTGTTCCTTTCATGATACTTACATAAGTTTCACAATAGATTGTGCTACCCTTATCACAAACATTTATTTTTATATAACCATCTGATTTACTTTCTTGTAGAATTACATCAACTTCTCCAATTGTTTTTTTAACTGACTTTTCAATTAGATATTCATTTTCTCCAGGAACATACTCTGTAATTTCTAGTAGTACAGTACTTGTTGGAGTATTTCCTTTGTAGTTATATTCTAACATTTGGAAATAGTAACCATTATAGATTTCTTTTCTTTTAGTTTCTGTTAATTTCTTTTCCTGTCCGTTTAATAACATAGTCATTTGAGATGTAGAGGTTAAATCAGTTATTTTTATGGTCATTCCCTTGGCAGTTATTGTTTCTCCATATATCAATAGATATTGTCCTTCTGGAAGTTCTTCTACTAGTTTTTCTTCTATTACTGGTTCTTCATCTACTACTATTACTTCTATTGGTTCATTTTCTCCTGTTTTTTCTTCAGGTATGTCTATATTAATACAAGAAGTTACTAAAAATAGAGTAAGTAATAGGGCCATTATTAGTTTTGTTTTCATATTAATAGTTATTTTCCTTAGATTTATAATTTTTTTGTTTTAAAAGAGAAATATTTTTAAAGGAGTATATATATAGGAGCAATATGAAAAAATTGATGATTATGTTATTTTTGGTTCTTTTACTATTTTCTTTTGTTAGTGCTGCAACTGAAAAAGAATGTTTAATACATAATGATTGTGATTTATTATATGGTGAAGGGTATGCTTGTAATGATGGAACTTGTGAAGTTGATGAAAAAAGAGGGTATATTAATGATATAGAATGTTTAATTAATACAGATTGTGAAGATAATTTTTATTGTGGAGAGGAAGGTTTTTGTTTAGAAGTTGTAGTTACTTGTGATTTAGATGAAGAATGTGATGAAGGTTATATTTGTAGTGAGAGTATTTGTATTGTTGAGGATATTACTGAAAATGGAGAAGAAGTAACTCCAGATGAAACAACTGATGAGGTTACAACTTCTAATTTTGGTGATTTAGAATTTGATGAAACAATTACACAAGAAATTGAATTATCTCAATCTTGTTTAATTTCTGCAGATTGCCCTTATGTTGATGATCTTTGTTATAAAGGTTTGTGCTTACAAGGAGAATTAGATGATGAAGGTAATGTAGTAGTTAGTACCCCCCAAGGTAAAGAGAAATTAAATATTGTTAGTTGTTCAGTAGATTCTGATTGTGCATTTAGAGAGTTTTGTGATAATACTGAGATTGGAAATCAAAATGGATTTTGTAGTAAAACTCCTCAAGTAGTTGAAACAAATATAAATATTGCAAAAATTACTGACCCCCTTATTAATGCTTATGACTCTGCTAGGATATTAGTTTCTAATGATATTGATAAAGCAATTATTCAAACTGGAATGACTGAAAGATTAATGGATAAAAGTAGGACTTATGAAGCCTTAGCCTTACAAGGAAAAATAGATATTGAAAAAGTTGAATCAATTCAAGAAAAAGTAAATATTCAATTAGATAACTTAGATCAAAGAACTCAAATTTTAAAAGATAAACAATTAGATCCAAATTTACTTTTAGAACAAGGTTCTTCATTTACAATTGATCTTGAAAAGATCGAATCTCAAAAAATTGATTTAGAATTTGATAGAAAAAGAGATTTATCAAGGGCATCTATTAGATTAGATTCTCCTAAATTACAATTACAAGAACAAAATTTGCAAATTGCAAATAATGTTAAAGAAAGTTTATTAACCCCTGAAGATATTGCTTTAAAACAAAATAGATTACAAGAGAGACAAATATTAGTTGATAAAAGATTAGAACAAAGTCAATTAAGTGAAATAAGAGAAGTTTTACAGATAACTGGTACACCTATTCAGAAATTTCCTGAAACTGATCCTCTTCCTACAAAGATAGCAACACCAACTCAAGTACCAACAACACCAACTCCAGATTTTAATAAGTAGAGAATTAATTGGTTTATATTTTGATATTTATTTTTTGGAAATAATAATTCTATAATTATACTCTAACAGAAATCTTTTTAAATGCAAAGATTATTATAAAGTGAAGAGGTGGTACATTGGCAGTTACAAACAATGCAAAATCTGTGACACAAAAAACGACATTGTCAAAAACAGAACAAAAAGCTTTAGATTATATTTCTAAATATCGTGCTAAAGGTTACAAAGATGATCAAATTAAAAAAGCATTATTAAAAAGTGGAATTTCAGAAAGTACAGTTACTAAATTAATGGCTAAGAAAAATATAAAGGTTGTTCCAGTATATAAGAAAGCTTGGTTCTGGGCTCTTATTGGTGGTGTGGTTATTGCTATAATCTTATTATTGTTATTGTGGCCAAGTGGTATGGATGAAGGATGTGCAAGTGATGTTGATTGCCCTATTGGTTATGTTTGTGTAGATGGAGAATGTATGGCAGAGGAAGCTGATTTTATTTATGATACTGATGGAGATGGTGTAGCTGATAGTGATTCTGATAAAGGTGCTGAAGCTCAATGTGGAGATGGTAATTGTGAGATTGGTGAGCAAACTTGTTGGGAAGATTGTGGATGTGATTCTGATGATGATTGTCCAATTAATTATGAATGTAAAGATGATACTTGTGTAAGTTCTTCTTCTGGTGGTGGAGGAACTTCTGATGGTGGAAGTAGTTCTGATGGTGGTTCTAGTGGTGGAGATGGAACTGTAGATACTGAGGAACCAACAACTTGTACTGAAGATAGTGATTGTGCTTCTGGATATAGTTGTAATGATGAGGTTTGTGAAGAATTATATTCATGTGAAGCTTATGAATATGAATTTGCTGTTGATGATAAGATTGAATCAAGTTCAGGAAAAGGTGTAACCTTGATTAGTATTTTAGGTCCTATAAGTATATCTGTGGATGTTGATGGAGTTACTGATGAAGTTAAAGTAGGAAATAGAAACACAATAAATGATGTAGGAGTAACTTTGTTTACTGTTTATGAAGATAATGGTTATGTTACAGTTGGTTTAAATTGTGATGAATGTTTAAGTAATGACGATTGTTATGATGGTTTTACATGTATTGATAATATGTGTATAGCTGCTGAGTGTAATGATGGAATTGATAATGATGGAGATGGACTAATCGATTTAGCTGATAGTGATTGTGATGATTCAAATGATCAAACTGAATCTGAATGTACTGACACTAGTGATTGTGAAGAGGGATATTATTGTCATGAAGAATCATGTATGGCAACTGATTGTAATGATGGTTATGATAATGACAATGATGGTTTAATTGATTATGGAACAGCAAGTACAAATGATGATGATTGTGATAGTTTAGATGATACAACTGAATATGCATGTTTAACTGCTGCTGATTGTGGATCTGGTTATGATTGTATTGATTATGAATGTGTTGAAGAAGAAAGTGTTGAAACAACTGAAGGAGCATGTGAAGGTTATAGATGTGATGATAGTTGTGACAATGATGGTGATGGTTTAATTGATATGGATGATAGGGGCTGTACTTCAATTATCGACGATGATGAAAGAAATGATTGTGCTGATAACTATGACAACGATGGTGATGGTTTAGTTGATATGGATGATCCTGAATGTTCAAGTCCAGCTGACCTAACTGAAAATATTAGAGAGTATAGATGTAATGATGGTTATGATAATGACAATGATGGCTATGCAGACTATGGTGTAGATGCTGGCTGTACAAGTCTTTATGATGACGACGAAAGAAATGATTGTAATGATGGATATGATAACGATGGCGATGGTTTAGTTGACTTAGATGATACAGATTGTACTTCATATGGAGATACATCAGAGTATACAACAGTGTCTGGATTTACAAGATTCCTAAACTTTTTTGGTTTTGGAAATTAATAATCAAAATTTCACGAGGTGTAATGAAGAATGATGAAAAAAATAATGATGGGATTATTTATGATAGTCTTAATGATAATGAGCAGTGTAGCCGTAATTGGTGGCTGTATAAAATATGAGTACGATAGTGATCCTGCAGATGGAAATGCTGAAGGAGATTATATGTCTAGTTTAGATTATAAATCTGGAAATTATGGCTATAGTTATGGGCATACTTATCACTATACAGATTATTGTTTGGACTCTGATAGTTTAAGAGAGTATTATTGTTTAAGTAATGAAGATGGAGCTGGAAATTTTGTTTATGTTGATCTTGAATGTGAACAAGGTTGTGAATCTTCTGAATTAGAAAGAAATAATAAAAATTATGGTAGGTGTGTTGGAGGATTAGTAGTTGATACTGTAGAAGTGCCTACCTCTGCTGGAAAAGCAAAACCAATTAAACCAGAGTGTAATGATGGATGGGATAATGATGGGGATGGTCAAATTGATACAACTGGTGGTTGTGATGTAGATGGAGATGAAGAATTATCAACTAAAGCATATGTTGAAGAGTGGAATATATACATCAGTGAAATATACCCTGAAATATCTGCAAAGTTTACTTGTGAAGATTATTATAATGGTGTTTGGTATGAACCAGATACTATCTGTACTGGTGAAGGTGGAAAAGGAAATCCAGATGCAGGAGAGAATTATAATTCAGAGTCTCTATTAGGAGTTACAAGGCCAAGTGAATATGAATGTTCAGATGGTTTAGATAATGATGGTGATGGCTATGTAGATTATGATAATGGTAATGGAGGATGGTGTGATGTTGATAATAATGGAGAGATAAATGTTAAAGCTTATTCAGACATTATTGGAGATTATTTAGATGATGAAAGCACTGTAACTAAATGTCAATGTGAAAATACATATGGTTATGGTAATGAAGCTTGTGCTCAGTTAGGTTTTTGGGCTAGTTTGTTTGGTGGAAGTAGTTCAAGTGGGAAAGAGTTAAGTGATGATGGTTCTGTTACAAGACCAGTTGGTAATTTCTTTTTATGGTTAACAGGAAATGCTCTAAAAGATTTAGGTGAAGATGGTTCTGTTACAATACCAACAACATTAGAGGATAGTACGGGCACTAAAAGTATTGCTTTACCAGTTACTCCTCCAAATACAGATGAGTGTATTACTAGTGCTGATTGTGATCAGAGTGGTAAGTTTGGTTCAGAATGTATTGATGGAGTATGTGTAGAAATAACAAGTGGAAGTGTAACAAGACCAATAATGGATGCAACTTGGTATGAATATGATCCAAATTGTGATAATCCAAATGATGATGCTGAAAAAGGAACTTTGTTTGCACCAGCACCAGCACCTGAAGGTTTAACTGATGGAGAATCTGCAGTTGATTATTGTAAAGATGGTTGGGATAATGACAATGATGGTTTAATAGATAGTGAAGACCCTGGCTGTACAAATGGTATTACTACAGTGAATGCAGAGTACAATAGATGTGGTGATGGTTATGACAACGATGGTGATGGTTATGTAGATACAGCTGATCCAGAGTGTAGTGATAGTGGTGATGATAGTGAAAGAGATATTGAGTTTACTGCAGAACCAGTTGTTACTCCAAGTCAGTCTGTTTCTGGTGGATCAGGAACACTACCAGCTTTTAGAACAGCTTAATTCTTTTTTTCTTAATTTTATTTTCTTATTCTGCTTCTGCTCTTACTCAAGTTTATAATTTTAATGCCACTTACCAATCTTATATGAATGCAACAGAAGGAGAAGTATGTTCTAATGACCCTACTAATGGAGGTATTAATCCATCTTG